>CACCBT010000010.1 GCA_902544345.1 uncultured Pelagibacteraceae bacterium | reverse complement strand
AAGATCAATTGATGTTATGGTGACAAGGTTAAGACAGAAAATAGAAATTAACCCGAGAAATCCAAAATATTTACAAACTATTAGAGGTTTAGGATATGTTCTCTGGATTGAATAGATTAATTAAAATTATTTTACCTAAAAGACTTTTTTATAGAGCATTAATTATTGTAGCAGCACCAACAATCATTTTACAGGTAATTATTACTATAGTTTTCTATGATAGCATCTGGATAAAGGCTAACAAAAATATAACTAGATCTTTAGTGGCGCAGCTAAAAACTATCGAGGAAATGTATCAAAATGATAAAAAAAATTTAGATTTTTTTACTGATAGTTATAAAAATAATTTCAATTTCGAAATAGGTATAGTCAAAGAGAAACTACCTGAGATCTCAGGTGAGAGAAAATTTAGTCCAATGGATAGATCTCTTCGAAGAGAATTAAAATCAACTTTTGGGAATAATAATTATTGGTTTAGTACTTCAAAGTTTAAAAACGCGGTAGATATAAAAATTAAATCTCAAAATGAGGTAATTGAATTTTTAGTTCCAAAAGAAATGGTATCAGCATCCTCCGTAAGATTATTTGTTTTATGGACTACTCTTCCATCTTTGGTTCTAGTAATAATTGCCCTCATTTTTCTAAAAAATCAAACAAGGCCTTTAGTGCGTTTAGCTAAAGCTGCAGAGAGATTTGGTAAAGGGGAATATGTAAATAATTTTAGACCATCTGGCGCGCAAGAAATTCGAAAGGCGGCATATGAGTTTGATAGGATGGTAAAAAGAATTAATAGACACTTGAATCAAAGGTCAGAAATGTTATCAGGAATAAGTCATGACTTAAGGACACCATTAACTAGATTAAAACTTCAACTAGCAATGTTAAAAGAAAAAGACGTATCAAAAAATATGTCTAAGGATATTGATGAGATGGAGTCTATGCTCAACAACTACCTTCAATTTGCCAAAACACAGGCAGCAGAAAGCACGTCAGACATTGATTTAAAAAGATTATTTGAACAAGTTAAAAAAAATTATGCTACCAAAAATTTACAAATTTCTCAAATTGAAGGAATTCATTTCAAAGGAAGGCCATTATCATTAAAAAGATGTTTCGAAAATATAATTCAAAATGCATTAACTTATGGAAAAAATGTATTAATAGAATTTGAAAAAACTACTAATAGAATAGCTATCATTTTTCACGACGATGGTCCTGGTATTCCAGAAGATCAATATAAAAATGTTTTTAAACCCTTTTTTAGATTGGACAAAAGTAGAAGTCTTAATCAATCTGGAGTTGGTCTAGGTCTAGCAATAGTTGAGGATATAATAAACTCTCATGGCGGAAATATACAGTTAGGAAGAAGTAAATTAAAGGGATTGCAAGTTAAGATTTCTTTGCCTTTTTAGTTTTTTTATTTTTTGTTAATTTTTTTAGAATTACATCTTGATTTTGTACAATCTTTTTTAGAACCTCAAATTCATTTCTCGAAACCAGGTCAAGATCATTTATTATCTTATCTTTTTTAAATTTAAAGTCATTAGATATTTCTTTTTTTATATCCTTTGAAGTTAAAATACTTTTTTCTATTAATTCAGATAGTGTTTTTAAAATTTTTTCTGAGTTACTCATAACTTATCTTATTTGATAGAGGGGTAAATTTCAAATATGATATAGTAAAATATGTTTACTCATAATTTAGATCCTGTAATTTTTAGCTTGGGATTTATTTCCCTAAGGTGGTACTCTTTAGCATATGTCCTTGGTATTTTGATAGGTTGGTGGTATGGGAAAAAATTAATATCAAACAAAAGTCAGCTACTAAAAAGAAAATTTAATTTAAAACATTTTGATGATTTAATAACTTACTTAGTGATTTCAATCATTATTGGTGGAAGACTTGGTTATGTAGCTATTTACAACATTCAGTATTACCTCGGTAACCCAATTGATATTTTTAAAATTTGGGAGGGAGGTATGTCATTTCATGGTGCCTTAATAGGGATAATTCTAGGCACTTATATATTTTCTATTAGAAGAAAAATAGAAACCTTATTCTTGTTAGATATAATAGCCTGTGTGTCGCCAATAGGAATTTTTTTTGGAAGGATTGCAAATTTTATTAATGGTGAACTTGTGGGCAAAGTCAGTTCAGTTCCTTGGGGTGTAATATTTCCTTCTGTTGACCTAATGCCAAGACACCCATCTCAATTATACGAAGCAGCTTTGGAGGGTTTACTATTATTTTTAGTTCTAAACATAAGCTTTTTTAAAAAAAAGTATGAGATAGGTTCTTGCTCTTATTTGTTTTTGATCTATTACGGAGTTTTCAGAATAATTTCGGAGTTATTTAGAGAGCCAGATGTTCAACTTGGTTATATTTTTAATATAGCTAGCATGGGGTCAATATTAAGCTTTGTAATGTTTTTATCAGGTATTGCCATGTATTACATTGTTAAAAAAAGATGAAATCAAATTTAAAATTTTTTAAAAAAAAGAAATCACTACCGGTCGATAAGTTTTTACAAAATGTTCTTTATGATAGAAAATTTGGCTATTATTCATCTCAAGTTCCATTTGGTAAAAAAGGTGATTTTATTACTGCTCCAACTATTTCTAATATTTTTTCGGAACTAATATCGATTTGGATAATTTCTACATGGGAAAAATTTGGTAAACCAGAAAAGATTAATATCGTAGAACTCGGGCCTGGGGATGGTAGCCTAATAAAAATGCTTTTGGATATTTCAAAGAAATTCCCTAAATTTAATTCTGCAAAAAATATCTTCTTATACGAAACAAGTGATAATTTAAAAAAGATTCAAAAATCAAATATCAAAAATAATAAGATTAAATGGATTAAGAATTTTCAAAATCTAAATGATGCTCCCGTTATTTTTTTTGGGAATGAATTTTTTGATGCAATTCCGATTAAACAATTTAAAAGAATTAAAAAAAAACTTTATGAAAAAAATTATTCAATTAATGAAAATTACGAAATTAAGGAAATTTTAAGAAAAGCAGACAAGCAAGATTTAAAAAATATTCAATCTTTTAAAGTATTAAAAAATCTTCAATTTATAGAGTTTCCTAAATTTGGTTTGTCTGAAATGAAGAAAATTATTAAGACAATTTCAAAATTAAATGGTTGCCTTTTAATGATAGATTATGGTTATTTAAAACCTAATAATCAAAATACTTTACAATCTGTAATCAAAAATAAAAAAAACAAGTTGCTTGAAAATCTAGGTAAGGCTGACATAACTTCTCATGTTAATTTTTCTTTGTTAAATGAATTTTTTTTAAGGAATAAGTGTAAAGTGAAAAAAGTTATTTCTCAAAAAGAATTTCTAATAAAGATGGGAATAAATTCTAGGGCTGAAATCATTGCAAAAAAGATGAAATTTAGAGATCAGGCCAATCTTTATTTAAGATTAAAACGATTGTTAAGCCCAAAATTAATGGGGGAATTGTTTAAAGTAATTTTAGTCTATAAATGTAAAAATAATAATTATTATGGATTTAACTGATGTTTTATTCGAAACGTTTAAAAAAATTTAAAAATTTAAATCATTGCTTTTTTTCGAGAAGAGGTGGCTATTCCTCTGGGCTCTACAAGAGTTTAAATTGTGGAAAAGGTTCAAGAGATAAAAGAAAAAATATTTTAAAAAATTTAGAATACGTATCAAAAAAGATGTACGTTAAAAAAAAAAGATTAATTTTAATGCATCAAACACATAGTAATAAAGTTGTTGAAATTAATGAAAAAAATCTAGATAAATATATTAACTCCGATGCCATGATTACTAAATATAAAAAGGTCGCTTTGGGTGTTCTTACAGCAGATTGTGTACCTATTTTGGTTTATGATAAAAGAAATAAGATAATTGGATGTATTCATGCAGGCTGGAGAGGTGCTCTATCGGGTATTATAAAAAAAACAATTATTAAAATTAAAAGAAAAAATTCTAGATACGATATTTTTGCATCAGTTGGACCATGTATATCAATTAAAAGTTACGAGGTTGACTTAAATTTTTATAAAAAGTTTCTTGCAAAGGCAAAAAAAAATGAAAAATACTTTAAAAATAAAAATAAAAATAAAAAGATCTTTAATCTAAGGGAATATGTAAACGATAAGCTTTTAGAACTTAATGTAAAAGTGGATCATATTAATAGAGATACTTATAGAGAAAAAAAGAATTTTTTTAGTTACAGAAGGTCTTCTAAATTAAAACAAAACGATTATGGTAGATGTATATCAACTATAAGTATGATTTAATTTGAAAAGTTAAATAAATAATTGTATAAGTAATCTTATTTCATGAAAATCTTATCTGGAACTAGTAATTTAAAGCTAAGTAAGAGTATTGCCAAAAATTTAAAACTGAAGCTCATTAACACAAATATCAGGAGATTTGCAGACGGAGAAATTTATATTGAAATTAATGAGAATATAAGAGGTAATAGTGTTTTTGTTGTTCAGTCTACTTCTCATCCAGCTAACGATAATGTAATGGAATTATTATTAGTCATTGATGCTCTTAGAAGATCTTCAGCAAAAACAATTACAGCAGTGATCCCATATTTTGGTTACGCAAGACAAGATAGAAAAGTAGCGCCGAGAACCTCTATCTCTGCTAAGGTAATGGCAAATTTAATTACTAATGCAGGTGCAACAAGAGTAGTAACAGTTGATTTACACGCAGGTCAAATTCAAGGCTTTTTTGATATGCCGGTAGATAATTTGTACACAGCACCATTGTTTGCAAAATATATAAAAAAAAAATTAAAAAACAAAAAGTTAATTTGTGTTTCACCAGATGTCGGCGGTGTTGCAAGGACCAGAGATTTAGCTAATAGAATTAAAGCTGATCTAGCAATTATCGACAAAAGAAGGCCAGCTCCAGGGAAGTCTGAAGTTATGAATATTTTAGGAGACGTCAAAAATAAAACTTGCATAATAGTTGATGACATAATTGACAGCGGGGGAACTATAGTAAATGCTGTGGATGCTCTCAAAAAAAGTGGTGCTAATGAAGTCTATGTTTTTATCTCCCATGGTGTATTAAGTGGAGATGCGGCAAAAAAAATCAAAAATTCAAAGATAAAAAAACTTATCGTTACTGATACGATTGATAATACTAAAAAAATTCATAATAACAATAAAATCGAGGTTTTATCTATATCTTCGCTAATGTCAGAAGCTATTAAAAGAATAGCTAACTCTAATTCAGTGTCTGATCTATTTAATTAATACTTGTTTTGATTAATGTCATGGGTTATATACCGTTTTCAATAAATTTATGAGTAATTTAAAAGCAACTAAAAGAGAGAATTTATCCTCTGGCTCTAACAATAAATTGAGAGCAAAAGGTTTAATACCTGCGATACTGTATGGAGGAAAGGATAAAAATCAGAATATTTCTATTAGTAAAAAAGAAATTTCCAATATTATAAACTCTGAAACATTTCTATCAAAAGTTTTAGAGATAGATATAGACGGTAAAAAAGAAAAAGTAATACCTAGAGATGTAGCTTATCATGTGGTCTCGGAAGAGCCAATGCACATTGACTTTATGAGGATAGTTTCAGGAAAAAAAATTATACTCGAAATTCCAGTGAAGTTCATTAATCATCCTGACTCCCCAGGATTAAAAAGAGGAGGAGTGTTAAATATTGTAAGAAGAAAAGTTGAATTAAAATGTCCAGCTGAAAGTATTCCAGATGAAATAGTCGTAGATTTGGCTGGAACAGATATCGGAACAAGTATTAAAATTTCATCGGTTAAGCTTCCTGAAAATGTAATACCAACTATCACAGATCGTGATTTCGTAGTTGCAACAGTAGCTGCTCCGACTGTAATTAAAGAGCCAGAGAAACCTGCTGAAGAAACACCAGCTGAGGGCGCAGAAGGCGAAACACCTGCCGAGGGCGCAGAAACGGCAGCAAAAGAGGGAGATCCAGCTAAGAAAGATGATAAAGCTAAAGAAGGCTCAGCTGACAAAAAATCTACTGATAAGAAACCTGACGAAAAAAAACCTGCTGAAAAGAAATAATTAATATGCTTTTACTTGTTGGATTAGGAAATCCAGGCTCTAACTATACCAATACTAGACACAACATTGGCTTTAAAATTATTGATGCCATAAATTTACATTTTAAATTGTCAAAGCAAAAGCCAAAGTTTAAAGGTTTACTTACAACTGGAAATATTGAAGAGAAAAAAATTTATGCCATTAAGCCATTAACTTTCATGAATAATTCTGGAACTGCTATAAAGGAGTTAATAGATTATTTTAAAATTGACGCAAAAGACGTCATTGTTTTTCACGATGATATGGATATTGATTTTGGTAAAATTAAAGCAAAGTTTGGTGGTAGCAGTGCTGGACACAATGGTATTGAGTCGATAGATAAATTTATAGGAAAGGAATATTCTAGAGTTCGTATAGGTATAGGTCACCCAAAACAAAAAAAGAGGGTTAATAATCATGTTCTCGAAGATTTTAAAGAAGATGAAGAAGAGAAAATTAAAGAAATTACCGAAAATATCGTAAAACAAATACCAACTCTAATTGACAAAAAAATGGATTTATTTTCTAGCAAAGTTAATCAAAACCTAAATGGGATTTAAGTGCGGAATAGTTGGATTGCCGAATGTAGGTAAATCAACTTTATTTAACGCCTTAACTGCCTCTAAAAATGCTGAGGCAGCAAATTTTCCTTTCTGCACAATTGATCCCAATATCGGTATTGTTGATGTAATCGATGAAAGATTAGATCAATTAGCTAAGCTTTCTAGTTCAAAAAAAAAGATTTATACAAATATAACCTTTGTTGACATAGCTGGCTTGGTTAAGGGTGCATCAAAAGGTGAGGGTCTTGGCAATAAATTTCTTTCACATATTAGAGAAGTAGATGCGATAATACATTTAGTGAGGTGCTTCGAATCAGAAAAAATTACCCACGTAAATTCAAAAATAAGCCCTTCAAGTGATTTGGAGACTATTAAGACAGAAATAGTTTTGTCTGACCTGGATATTGTTCAAAAAAAACTTGAAAAGAGCAAAAAGAAACTTCTAGAGGATAAAGAAATAAAGATTTTAGAAGAAAAATTAAATCAGCTTGATAAAAATCAAGAGGTAAAGATAAATAATGAGGAAGAAAATAAATTTTTATCTAGTATAGGTCTATTAAGTATTAAACCTAAAATAATTGTATGTAATGTAGATGAAGAGAATTTGTCTAAAGGAAATCAATATACTGAGGAAGTACAAAACAAATATCCTAATGAAAAAATAATAAAAATCTGTGCTGACATAGAAGACCAGCTTTCGGGTTTAGATAAGAGTGAAAAAGAGGCTTTTATGCAGGATATAGGTTTAAATAAAACTGGATTAAATCAATTAATTAAAGAAGGATATGATCTTTTAAAATTAGATACTTTTTTTACTTCAGGCCCTGAGGAAAGTAGAGCTTGGACAGTAAGAAAAAATACTATTGCCCCAAAAGCAGCTAGTGTCATTCATACCGATTTTGAAAAAAACTTTATCAGGGCGGAGGCTGTATCTTGTGAAGATTTTATAAAATATGGTAGTGCAGAAAAATGTAAAGAAAATGGAAAGTTAAGAATTGAAGGAAAAGATTATATTGTAAAAGATGGTGATGTTTTATACTTCAGAGTCAATCCTTGACCATATTTTTTTCATGCTTAAATAAACAAGAATTGTTAAAAGTACTAAATAAATAATTACTTTAACACCAGTTTTATGTCTCTCTTCAAGTTCTGGCTCAGCAGCCCAGGCCAAAAAAGTTGTTACATCTTTGGCCATTTGATCAACAGTGGACTCCGTGCCATCTGCATATTCAACTAATCCATCCATTAGATTATTTGGCATTTTAATTTTATTACCGACCATATATTTATTGTAATAAACACCGTCATCAAGAGTTACACCTGGAGGAGGGTCTTCGTAGCCAACAAGAACTGAATAAATGTAATTAGCTCCTCCTTTTCTTGCTTTGACTAAAACTGACATATCAGGCGGGTATGCCCCACCATTTGCAGCTGTTGCTGCCTGAACATTAGGGTATGGGCTCTTAAATTTATCTGAAGGTTTTCCTGGACGAGTAAACATTTCTCCTTGAGAGTCTGGACCATCCTCTATTTCGAAGCTAGCTGCAATCGCTTTTACTTCTTGTTCTGAAAACTCAGGTCCACCAGGTTCTCCTAGATTTCTATAGCTAAGATATTGCATTGAGTGGCAAGAAGCACAGACTTCTTTATAAACTTGAAAACCTCTTTGTAGTGACGCTCTATCAAAGGTCCCTGTTAAACCTTTAAAACTCCAATCCACTTTTATCGGGTCAACCATTTCAGCGCTTTGTAGTGGTCTAAGTGAGATAAGTAACAAAAAAGATAAAACGAGTAGTTTTATATTAGACTTTATCATTAACCTTCCTGGCTAAAGATGGTTCTGCTCCTCCGGTTAATACTGGCTCGGAGATGCTCATAGGAATCGGATCCGTTTTTTCCAAATAACCAACAACAGGCATAACTACTATAAAATGTAAGAAATAATAAATAGTTCCCACTCTAGCTAATACTAAGTAAACTCCTTCAGCTGGCATCGCACCAACGTAACCAAGCATTAAAACGTCTATTACTAATATCCAAAAGAACTGTCTATAAATCGGTCTAAAAACAGCCGATCTAACTTTTGATGTGTCTAACCAAGGTAGAACGAACAAAATAAAAATCGCACTAAACATTAAAATAACACCTCCTAGTTTGTCAGGCACTGATCTTAAAATTGCATAAAAAGGAAGCAAATACCATTCAGGCACAATATGTGCAGGGGTAACTAATGGATTAGCTGGAATATAATTATCAGAATGTCCTAAAACATTTGGTGTAAAGAAAACAAATCCAGCAAATATAATCATAAAGACTAGAAGCGCGAAAGCGTCTTTAATTGTTATATAAGGATGAAATGGAACTGTATCTTTTGAAGGTTTCTTTATATCAATACCTACAGGGTTATTATTTCCTGGAACATGTAAAGCCCAAATGTGTAAAACTACTAATCCTAAAATTAAAAACGGGATTAAATAATGTAAACTAAAGAATCTGTTTAGTGTTGGATTATCTACAGAATATGCTCCCCATAACCAAGTTGTTATACTATCTCCAACTAAAGGGATCGCACTAAATAAATTAGTTATTACTGTAGCGCCCCAGAAACTCATTTGACCCCAAGGCAAAACATAACCCATGAAAGCTGCTGCCATCATTAATAAATAAATCATCAGACCAATTATCCAAATTACTTCTCTTGGTGATTTATATGATCCATAAAATAAAGACCTAAAAATGTGAATATAAACTGCTAGGAAAAACATAGATGCACCATTGCTATGAATATATCTTATTAGCCAACCATAATTTACATCTCTCATTATGTGCTCTACACTCGCAAAAGCTAAATCTGCATGAGCGACGTAATGCATTGCTAAAACAATTCCTGTAACTATTTGGGTGATTAAACAAAAAGTTAGAATTCCACCAAAGGTCCACCAATAATTTAAATTTTTTGGAGTAGGATAATCAGTAAGGTGTGCTCCAAGAGTAAGCAATGGCAAACGGTCGTTAAACCATTTAGCTGCTTTAGATTTCGGTACGTATTCGTGTTCACTCATAATTTCTTAACCAATTTTTATTGTATTATTGTCAACAAATTCGAACTTCGGTATCTCCATGTTTGTTGGCGCTGGCCCTTTTCTTATTCTGCCTGATACATCATAGTGTGAACCATGACAAGGACAAAACCAACCATTAAAATCGCCTTTATCTTTTAGAGGTACACATCCAAGATGTGTACAAACGCCTAACATGACTAACCATTCGTCTTTACCCTCTTTTACTCTATCTTCATCTTTTTGAGGATCAGGCAAATCGTCCAAATTTACTGCTCTGGCCTCAGCAATTTCTTCTGAAGTCCGTCTTTTTAAGAATACTGGTTTTCCTCTCCATAAAACAGTAATAGACTTACCAGGTTCTATACTACTAATATCAACTTCTGTAGTTGCTAAAGCTTGTTGGGCTTTATCAGGGTTCATTTGGTCAATCATTGGCCAAATAACTGCTCCAACCCCTACTGCTCCTACTGTATAGCTAGCTGTAAATAAAAAATCTCTTCTGTTAACTTTTTTTTCTTCTTTGCTCATTTATGTAAGTGCTTATAATATAAATATTAAATAAAACCATATTTTAAAGATTTCTAGGGTCAGAATGACACATAAATTAAGCCTAAATAATGCACATAGTACTTTACAAACCTGATATCCCTCAAAATACTGCAGCAATAATTAGACTAGGAGCCTGTCTAAATTTGAATATTCACTTAATAGAACCATGTGGTTTTAATTTAAACGATAAAAGATTTAAAAAAGTAGTTATGGATTATGCTGGCTTAAGTAAGATTGTCCGGCACAATAGCTTTGGGTCATTTAAAAAAAAATATCAGAAATCAAGAATAGTTTTAATGACAACTAAGGCAAAAAAATTATATCATAAGTTTAAATTTAAAAAGAATGATATGCTTTTATTCGGAAAAGAAAGTGCTGGGGTTCCAGAAGAGCTACATAAAATACTCAAAAATAAAATAAAGATACCTATGAACAAAAAAACTAGATCTTTAAATGTTGCAATGAGTGTTGCGATAATAGCTGCTGAAGCTTTAAGGCAAAATAATTTACTTAAATGATTACACCTGACTTTAGAAAAAAAATGGCTGATAGCTGGTTTTCATATTTACAAACTCAAATATGTAAAGAATTTGAATATATTGAAAAGAGTAAAGTAAAATTTTTAAAAAGAGATTGGAGTAAAAATAAAAAAAATGAAGGTGGGGGAACTTCATTTCTGTTATCAAATGGGAAGATATTTGATAAAGTTGGAGTCAATAAATCTACCGTTTCAGGAGTTTTTCCTAAACAATTTAGATCAAAAATATTAGGAGCTGAAAAGAAAGGTAAATATTGGGCTTCAGGAGTTTCTGTGGTAGCCCATATGAGAAACCCTAAAATGCCAGCAATACATTTCAACACAAGATTTATAGTAACTTCTAAAGAGTGGTTTGGTGGAGGAATGGATGCAACACCAAGTTATGAAGATCTAAAAGAGAAAAAAATGATACATGATGAATTAAAAAAAGTATGTGTCCAAAATAAAAAAAATTATAAAAAATACAAAAAATGGTGTGACGAATATTTTTATTTACCGCACAGAAAAGAAGCTCGAGGCATTGGTGGTATTTTTTTTGATTATGAAACTAAAGATTGGATTAAAAATTTTAAATTTGTAAGAGAACTTGGTCTTTCTTTTATTGATATTTCAAAGAAAATTATAAAGAGAAAAGAAAAATTTAAATGGACAAATAAAGACAAAGAGAAACAACTCTTCAAACGTGGAAGATATGTAGAGTTCAATCTTTTGTATGATAGAGGCACGAGATTTGGATTAAACTCGGGAGGAAGTATAGACTCAATATTAATGTCACTTCCACCTGAAGCAAAGTGGAAATAGTTATGGAAAAAGAACCAATTACAGTAAGCGGTCTTCAAAATTTAAGAGCAGAATTAGAAGATCTAAAAAATATTCAGAGGCCAAAAATTGTAGAGGCAATAGCTGAAGCAAGATCTCATGGGGATTTAAAAGAGAATGCTGAATATCATGCAGCAAAAGAGCAACAAGCATTAATCGAAAGCCGGGTAATTGCAATTAATGATATTATTGCAAGAGCAAATGTAATTGATGTTACTAAAATAGAAAATGATGGAAAAGTTATTTTTGGATCAACCGTAAAAGTTCAAGATTTAGAAACAGATAAAAAGATTTCTTATAGATTAGTAGGTCAGGATGAAGCAGATATTAAAAAGAATTTAATTTTTTTTAAAAGTCCAATAGGTAAAGCACTTATAGGAAAAAATAAGGGTGAAATGATAAGTGTAACAACACCATCTGGGGAGAGAAACTTTGAAATTCTTGATGTTGAATACATTTAATTTGAATTTACTTTTATTATCTCTTCGACCCTTTCATTTGAAATTTTAAAATTATTATTTATCCACTCTTTCTCTAGAGTTTTTAAAACATTTCCTAAACTCTGTCCCTCCTGCATCCCTTTTTGCTTAAGGATCTCTCCATCTATTGGAAATATAGGTACTTTAATTTTTAAAATTTTATTAAAAGTTTTAGTAAAATCGTTTATTTTCACTTTTGAATTTATTGAAAAATTTATCAAACTAAGAGCTATTAAATGATTTTTTCCATTTAAGTAAACATTTTTAATTAAATTTTTTTCAAAAAATTCTTTATCATTTTTGAGTTTAATTAAATTTTTATAAAATTGTTCTAGGTTCTCTTTGGTCTTATTAGATGCGTTATACTTATGAATAAAATATTCATGATTTTCTTTGTCATCAATTAGCATTACAGCCAACAAAATATCTACGTTAACTTTTGAGTATTGATATACCTTTTTAAGTCTTTCTAATCTGTTTAAGTATAAGAATTCAGGAAATATCATTGAAAATATTTCCTTCAAATTGCTACTTTGATTAATTGTTAAAAAGTTTTTTTGACTTAAAATTTTGAGTAATTCAATCAAAATTCTCTCTTTGGAGATTTTTTGTATACCGTCTAGATTTTGTTTAATCGCATCACTAGTTGTTGGTTCAACAATAATATCATACATGACTTTAAATCTTATAAATCTGACAATTCTTAAATAATCCTCTTCTATTCTTTTTTGTGGATCTCCAATAAACTTGATATTTTTATTTTTAAGATCAACTGTACCCATTTGTGGATCATAAAGTTTTCCATTAATATCCATGTAAATTGCATTAATTGTAAAATCTCTTCTCTCAGAATCTTGTTGCCAACTATCAGTATATTCTACCTCTGCATGTCTTCCATCTGTTTTGATGTCTTTTCTTAATGTTGTTAATTCAACTTTGCGGTTTTCAGAAACAATAGTGACGGTTCCATGTTTAACACCAGTGTCAATAACTTTTAAATTTGTGTCTTTAAATTTTTCTTTGATCTGATCTGTTGCTAAAATTGTTGCAACATCAATATCATCTATTTTTTCATTTGAGAGATGCTTCCTTACACATCCACCTACAAATCTTGCAGCTACTTTATCTTCAGGAATACCCTCTTGTAATTTTTTGAAAATAAATTTTAAATCTTTGTTTCTGTAAAATGGAAAAATAAAGCTTTTGATACTTTTTAAAAAATTAAAATTTAGATTAAACATAAATCTATGGCTGGGGCACTAGGATTCGAACCTAGGATGGCGGTATCAAAAACCGCTGCCTTACCGCTTGGCTATGCCCCAAACTAAACGTTTTCTTATCATTTAGCATAAAGAAACAAAAATAAAATATGTAAAATTGATCATTTTTTGTTAAATTAAATAATGAAAAAAAGCCTGTTCATATCATTTTTCTTGATATTTTTATTTCTGACAAACGTAAATTCAATTGAGTGGAAAACCAATGATTGGCAAACAAAAATTAATGAAACAATAAGAGATGAATTTAAATCATCAAAAAAAATGATTTTGCCTTTAGAAGATGGTGAGTGGACTTTAGTAGATAAATGGAGTGATCACTTATTTGCGGCAATCCAAGCGGATGAAGTTACGTTTGTGAGATTTGATGGACAAACTCCTGTAGCTTATTTTTCAATAGGAAAAATAGATAACTTAAGTAAATGGGTTGCTTATATTTCTCCAATAATTCAGGCTCAGGTATTTAAACCCAAAGAAGAAGGTTGTAGAGAAAGGCAACATTATAATTACTTAAAATTTTATAAAAAAGGATTTGCTCATAATTGCATGGTCGCAAACATACTTGATGTTAAAAGATATTTGTCCCCCTCAGATTCTACTGGAGATGAAGTTTTTACAGCCGCATTAAGAAATTATATAAATAAAAATAATTTAAAAATGCCTGACATATATTTAAGATATTTCGCATCTTATCATTCTTTAGCTGTACGACCTTCTTGGTATGTAATATCTTACGGTATTACACCTGAGGCTTTCGCCAATTATAAACCAAAATTTACTTCTCGAGATACAACAGAGTTTCATCCCGACAAGATAGAAAACTTTCCTGAAGCAAAAAAAGTGATGGAAAAATGGTTAGAAAAAAGTGCTCAACTTCATAAGAATTTTGAAGAATTTCAAACTGTAAAAAAATATCAGATGTTAGACTTAAATGATATCCTGCCACAAAATTACAAATCAAAAAATAAAAGTACAAAAGGTAGTGTTACAAAAGAATTGATAAAGCTTAATGAACTTTATAAATCTGGTGCTTTGACTAAAGGGGAGTTTGAAAAAGCCAAAAAAAAAGTACTTAAATAGATTTAGCAGTAAAATATAAAAAATTAGGAAATTTGTTTTTTAGCTTTCTCAATGCAAATTTTGAGTTTCTTTCATTATTAAAAATTCCATAACACGATGATCCAGATCCAGTCATTCTTGATAAATGACATCCTTTTACACTGCTAATATTTTTTAATAAACTTTTTATGATTGGGTGTTTTTTTTCAACAACTAGTTGTAGGTCATTTTTGGAATTTTTAAGATAATCAATAAAATCTTTTTTCGAATGTAAATAACTTTTTTTAAAGATCTTAAATTTTGAGTACTTTTTTAATCTTAAATATACACTTTTGGTAGAACTTTTAATTTTTGGGAAAACAAGTAAAAAGTAAAACCTGTGTTTTTTATCAATTTTTACCACTGATTTTAAATCTTTTTGAAAACCTAAATTATAAAAAAAAAGTCTAAAATCAGATCCAACCTCTTTAGAAATTCTATCGAAAATCATTTTATTAAATTTTTTTTTTGCAAAGTGATTAAATAAAGTCGCTGCATTACCTGTTCCTCCACCAAGACCTGCAAAGACTGGGATTTTTTTATTTACTTTTACAGAATAATAATCATGAATAATTTTATTTTTTCTCATTACTTTAAGTGCTTTTTTTACTGAATTATTAGATTTGTTAATGTCTTTAGAAAAAGGACCAGTAAAAGAAACTTGATCAAAATTTTTATTTTTGATTTTTTTCAAAAACATTTTGTCGTGTAGGTCAATAAGACAATAAATTGACTGGATATTATGAAGTCCACTTCTAAGTTTATTATTGATTGATAATGTTAAATTTATTTTTGCGTAAGACTTTAAGACCATACTTTAAAGGCCTTTAATTAATTTTTGTTCAATTTTTTCTTTTAAATCTTTTTCAGCCTTTTCAAGATTTAAAACGTAGTTCCAATAATATCTAGCCTGAATTTCGTTACCATTTTTCCAAAGAACATCACCATAATGATCATTAACTATTGGATCTGCAGGCATTAATTTGACAGCAAGTTGGAGATAATCTTTTGACTCTTCATATCTTTTAAGTTTGTATAAAGCCCATCCAAGAGAGTCTATTATGTAAGGGTCATTAGATTTTATTTTGTTTGCTTTTTCTAACATTTTTAAAGATTTTTCAATTTTTATACCTTGTTCTATCCAAGTGTATGCTAGATAGTTAATGACATAAGCTTGATTGGGACTCACCTCCAAAGATGCGAGAAGATCTTTTTCAGCTTTATCCCACTGTCCGTTTCTTTCATAAGCAACACCTCTGCTGTCTGTGACTTCGGGATATAGTGGATGTGTTGTATCTATTTTTTCTAAAACTTTTGTATAATATTTTATTGAGTCTTTGTACAATTCATTATTTTTTAAAAATTCAGCATAATCATAAATTTCATAAATTCCTTTGGATGAAAGATTGTTGAAAGAATTTGTATATAATTTGATTGCATCATCTTTTCTTTTCTCTTTTATTAAAATTCTAGAAATTTGTTTATTTGAATACCACTCAAAAGCATTTCCATTCTTTCTTAACTTCCGATAAGTTTTTTTTGCACTTTCTAGATCCTCAATTTTATAAAAGTTTTCTGCTAAAAGAGTATCAAATGAGTAAAAATTTTTGTTTAAATATTTTGAAAAATTTAGGTAAAAATTTGAGGTTTGAAAATATGATTGTGAAGACAGAGCATTTGCGGCTATGTATAGTAATTCTGCTATAATTTCTACCTTATTACTGCAATTAAAGTCAGAGAAATTTTTTTTAATATCTAAATTGATCTCATATTGATTGAGAATTAAATTACTAGGATATTTCATTAAAGCTTTCTTAATAATTTCTCTAGCTTCAGTTTTTTGTCCTTTATTATCTAAATGTCTTGCATAAAAATAGTAATATCTAGAAAAATCAGTTTTTTCGTTAGAAATAAGTTTATTAAAAAGAAGATCTGTATCTTTGCTGTTGAAATAACAATGTAAAAAAACATTTTGAATCTTTTTTAAGTTATCAAATCTATTATCAAGTTGACTAAGTTTGAACTTAGCCTCTTCTAAAGTGCTACCCTCTAAATCAGACCAGATATATAATGTATTTAAAATATAATTGTTTAAAACAGAGATTGAATTATTTTTTTTTGCTTTAATAAAATATTTTTTAGCAAGATCATATTTGGAATTTTTTAGGTAATTTATTCCAAGGACTAAATCACTTTCATAATTATTTTTTTTTTCTCTATTCAGTTTCTTTGCAAAATAAAAAGCTTGAATAAAATTTCCAGAATTAATTAAAGAATAAATATACTTTCTGGAGTAATTCTGGTGGCTATCTTCAAGTCCATCAAGCTTTTTAAAGTGCTGATAAGAGTCGGTATATTTGCTTTGATTTAAAAGCAGAATACCTGAAAAATAATCAGCTATATTTTCTGCCTTGCTGTATTTATCCAAATTTTTTGCCTCAAGTGTGGAAAAAAAAATAAAAATAATGACAAATATAATATGTCCTGTAATCTTGATTAGTTTTTCACTTTTGAGCATAAAATGTTAAAAAATAATAAAATTAAATTAATAAAATATTATAATCTTATAAACCACAATCTAATTTACAATAATAAAGCAATCAATAGGTATAAAAAAGATAATTATGAAATACCTGAAGATAAATCTAAAAGTTTAGAGTTTTTGAAAAAATCTATTATGAGTTTGAAAAAATGTGATCTTAAGAATAATGCTAAGAACATAGTTTTCAGTGATGGTAATCCTAAATCAAAAATAATGCTTATTGGAGAAGCGCCAGGTGCCAATGAGGATGATGAAGGTTTACCTTTTGTCGGAAGAGCGGGAATGTTGTTAGATAAAATGCTAGCTGCCATAAATTTGGATAGAAAAAAAGTTTATATATCTAATGTTATTAATTATCGACCACCTGAAAACCGAAGACCTACGGACGGAGAAATTAAAAGATATTTGCCCTTTATTACAAAACATATTGAAATAATTAATCCAAAAATACTCATTCTTCTTGGGAGCACTGCAATGAATGCACTTATTGGTAATGATGTTGTTATTTCAAAAATGAGAGGAAAGTGGATTGAAAAAAAATTTGGAAATTGCAAAACTTCAGTCATCATTACTTTTCATCCTGCATTTTTAATGAGACAGCCAGCCCAAAAAAAGATGTCTTGGATTGATTTAAAAATGATAAGAGATAAAAAAACTAACCTAAAAATTTAATTGAAAGAATTAATTACAGCAGGAGTTGATGAAGTTGGAAGAGGATGTCTTGCGGGTCCAGTTGTCTCTGCTGCTGTGATATTCAAAAAAGGTATAGATCTAAACCTTTTAAAAGACTCAAAGAAAATATCTTTCAAAAAGAGGGAAAAAATTTCAGAACATATTAAATATAACTCTCATTATTCGATTGGTATTGCATCCGTGAATGAAATTTTAAATCTTAATATTCTACAAGCATCACTACTTTCTATGAAAAGAGCTATTGATCAATTAATCGTAAAACCAGGTTTGACTTTGATAGATGGAAACTTTGTTCCAAAAGGTTTAAAAAATTGTAAAGCAATAATCAATGGCGATGAAAAAATTAAAGTAATAAGTGCCGCATCTATAATTGCAAAAGTTTATAGAGATAACTTTATGATTAAATTATCAAAAAAATTTGGCAATTATGCTTGGGACAGAAACTTTGGTTACGGCACTAAAGCTCATTTAAATGGTTTGAGAAAGTTTGGTGTTACTGCTCATCACAGAAAAGGTTTTAAACCTGTATACAAGATATTGTCGAGTTAATATTCTCAAACACTAAAAGATACATTTTTTTTCTAAAATGATTTGACCCTGAATTCAATTTAGAGTTGAATCAAGAAATGCTCAAATTTTGTAACCAAATTCTTAATGGTGACTGCTTGAAGGAATTAAAAAAAATTCCTGATAAAACTTTTGATTTAGTTTTTGCTGATCCACCATATAACATGCAGATTGGAGAAAAATTAACTCGACCAGACTCCTCAAAAGTAAATGGCGTGAACGATAGGTGGGATCAATTTAATAGTTTTAATCATTATGATAATTTCTGTAAATCTTGGTTGAGTGAGTGTAAAAGAATTTTAAAGGATAATGGGTCTATATGGGTAATAGGATCTTATCATAATATTTTTAGATTAGGATACCTCTTACAAAATTTGGGTTATTGGTTGTTAAATGACGTTATTTGGAGAAAAAATAATCCAATGCCTAATTTTAGAGGAACAAGATTTACTAATGCTCATGAAACTTTAATCTGGGCATCAAAAAGCAAAAAATCAAAATATACTTTTAATTATCAATCTCTTAAATGTTTAAATGATGATTTACAAATGAGATCAGACTGGAAATTGCCAATATGTAATGGGAAAGAAAGATTGAAGAGAAATGGAAAAAAAATACACTCTACTCAAAAACCTGAGGCACTTCTTCATAGAATTATTTTAGCAACTACTAAAAAAGGTGACACAGTACTTGATCCTTTTCTAGGAACGGGAACTTCCGCTGTTGTGTCTAAAAAATTAGGGAGAAATTATTTTGGTATCGAAAAAGATAAAAAATACTTTGTTGCGGCAAAAGATAGAATTAATAACACCTTTAAAATAGCTGATAATTATCTTGATACTATAGAAAACAACAAATCAAAACCTAGAATACCTTTTGGCTCACTAGTAGAATTGGGGATAATTAAACCTGGGACTTCTTTGTTTGATCCTAAGAAAAAAATTAATGCGAAAATAATGGCTGATGGAAGTTTAAAATACAAGGATACTGAAGGATCAATACACAAAATCGCTGCAAAAATAATGGGTGCAGAAAGTTATAATGGTTGGACCTATTGGCATTATGATTTAAATGGATCATCTGTATTAATTGATAACCTTAGACAAAAATTTATTACAGAAAAATAAAACTAATGTTTGTAGACCGTTCCTAAATAAGAGCCAATAAAGCTCTTTCTTTTAGTCAGAAATTTCATAAAAAAATTCCTAATCACTTGCATGATCGAGTTGGAAAAATGAAAGGCAAAAAAATTAATATTTGATCTTCTTCTCACAATCTTTGCTCTTCTTAATCTCTCTTGATAATAAGCATTTTGAATATCTTCTTTATCTTCCTTAATTAAGTTGAATAGTTCATAAGCACTTTCTATCGATTGTCCTGCCCCTTGAGCTAAAGTCGGTAAAAAACCATTGAATGCATCACCAATATAAAAAACTTTACTATTTGTGGACGGAAGTATTTGAGGTGTAAAATATAACGGCCAAGATTTTAAATCACCTTTAAATGCTTTATCTAAATCAGAATTTTGGGCTACGACTTTATTGACTAATTGCTTAATATTATCTGGGTTATATTCTTTATCTCTTATAATACAAACAAGATTAAGTTCTTTATTTTGATTTAATGGGTAAATCACAATATGGCAATTTTTTCCCATCATGAGACTTATTCTTTGCTCATCAATCTTTAATTCAGATTTTGTTTTTAGTATTGTTCTTACAGCTATAGCTTTTTTAAATTTTGGCTCATTCTTTTTCTTTTCAAAAAAAGATCTTGTTTTAGAAAATATACCATCAGCGCCAATAACTAAGTCGACAAGATCATTTGTATTGTCATCAAACTTTATAAAAACTTTTCCCTTTAGCTCAGAAACTTCTTTAATCTTTTTTCCAAATCTTAAATGTTGGGTGTATACTTCATCCTTTAAAAATTCAATCAATGTAGATCTCTTTAAAGTAGTATACTTTTTTTCTTCTGTATTAAATTGTGTGAGATCTAATTCACAGATTTTTTTATTTTGAATATTATAAAAATCGACTCCAATTGGATGAAAAATTTTACTTTTATCTATTTCATTAAACCCAATAGTATTTAAAATTTTTACGCTATTTGTCGAAAGTTGAATTCCAAAACCTTCATCGAGAGATAAACTTTCTTGTTTTTCATATAGCATAAATTCATAATCAGAATTTTTTTTGATTAGATTCGCAAGAGTTAAACCTGCTATACCAGCGCCTATTATTGCTATTTTTTTTTTCATAAAAATAAAGTTGATACTTGTTTTAATATTTTTTTTGTAAAACTTGGAACAAATTCTTTATTATCTTCTAAAGAATACCAATTATAATTTGATGGAAGCTTATTTGAAAATTTATAATAGAGATTTATATTTAATTTTAAATTTGAAATTGAATTTTTATAGTTTTTTAAAAACTTCCAATTTTGGTCTTTTGTAAAACTATTTGCTTCTTTGATCTCGGGTAAATTGAAATTTTTCAAAAAACTGATTTGACTCTTTTTTGTTAAAGCAATTTGTTTTTTTTTATTTATATAGCAAAAAATATCGTAATTTTTATTTTTGATCATTTTATTTCTGATGTTTTTAATTTTTTTATCAGATTTAAAATACTTACACGTTTTATTCAAACAACAAGCAAAACATTTGGGGTCTTTTGGTCTACAAATCAACGCACCAAATTCCATTAAAGCCTCAACGAAATCAGCATTTCGATTTGTGCTAAAAATTTTTTTTTTATTTTTCTCAATTAATTTATCAAATTTTATATTTTTTTCCTTAATATTCAAATTCCGTGAGAACACTCTTTTCACATTTCCATCTACTGCAATTGTCGGTTCATTATGAACTAAGCCTAATAAAGCATTTGCTGTATAATCTCCTATTCCAGGAAGTTTTTTAATTTCAACTTTAGAATTCGGTAGTCTTGATTTATGATTTTTTACGAGAGTCTTGCAGCATGCTAAAAGGTTTCTTGCTCTTCTATAGTAACCAAGACCTTCCCACATTTTTAAGATTTCTTTTTCGTTGCTTTTAGATAAAGCTTCAATTGTTTTGAATTTTTTTGTAAATTTGAAAAAATATGGAACAACTGTTTTTACCTGAGTTTGTTGCAACATAAACTCGCTCAACAGTCTATAATACAGCTTTTTAGGTGACTTTTTGCCAACACGCCATGGTAGATTTCTTTTACTATTATCGTACCAAGCTAAAATTTTTTTTGATAAAGTTGAATTTAAATGCATAACAAAAATAATAATAAAACGCATACTTACATACAAGGCTTGAGACCTTTTTCAAGTTCAATTCCCAATACACTTAAAAAACATCTTAGAAAAGGTAGTTATAACTATTCTAATATAGTTGATAATTGGACTAAGATGGTAAGCAAGGAAATATCTGACGCTTGCTACCCTTTGACTGTGAAAATGGGAAAAGAGATGAAAGATGGAACATTAGTTCTAAATGTAATTCATGGGAAAGAGCTAGATATTGAATATAAGAAAAATGAAATTATTGATAAAATTAATACCTTTTTTGGATACAACTGTATAAAGCAGGTTAATCTTAAAGTGATCTCAAACAAAATTATTAAACATAATAAAGTTTTACCTAAAATCAAAGATTTAAAACAATTAGATGAAAAAATTAAAAAAGTTGAAAATAATCAACTTAAGAATTCTCTTAATAATTTTTTAAAGGCTTATAATGAAAGAAATAGTTAAGATATTTTATAAAACTTTGTTTTTAATTTTGGTAATTTTTTCAGTTAATGTTTATGGAAAAATTTTAAGTAATGGAGATAAAAATGCTAAAGTAACAGTAAAAGTTTTTTCCTCATTAACTTGTCCAGCTTGTGCTAATTTTCACTCAGAAATCTATTATGATTTAAAAAAAGATTTTATAGACGCTGGATTGGTCAAATTTGAACACCATCCTTTCCCATTAGACTTAGCGGCCTTGAATGCAGAAATTATTTTAAGATGTGGTATCATAGATGAAAAAAAATTTGAACTATTAGGTACAATATATAAAAAACAAAATTCATGGGCAGTTGGTTCTGATATAAATATAATAAATGAGTCGATCAAGAAAATTGGGACAGAATTTAATATGAAAGAGGAGAAAATGAATAGTTGTTTAAAAAATGATAAATCACAAGATGAAATACTTAATCAGAGAATTGAAGCCCAAAAAAAATATAAGATACAATCAACCCCTACAATATTTATAAATGAAAAGAAATACTCTGGTAAAGTTAATTACAAACAATTTAAAAAAGCTATAGAAAAAAACCTTTAAATGAAATTTAAAAATTTAGAAATGACAGGTTTCAAATCTTTTTCAGAAAAGACAACTGTACTTATTGAAAAAGGCCTAACTGGAATAGTCGGGCCTAACGGATGTGGAAAATCAAATATTGTAGAGGCACTAAGATGGTGCATGGGAGAAAATTCTGCAAAAAGTATTAGAGGTTCAGGAATGGAAGATGTAATTTTTTCTGGAACATCTAATAGACCATCAAAAAATATTTCTGAAGTTTCTTTACTTCTTGATAACAGTGAAAAAAATGGTCCAGTTCAGTATAAAGAGTTTGAGGAAATATCAGTTAAGAGAAAGATTGAGAAAGACAAAGGCTCAAAATACTATATTAACGATAAGGAGGTAAGGGCAAGAGATGTTCAAACTTTTTTTGCTGATCTTTCTACTGGAGCCCACTCTCCCTCTCTTATAAGTCAAGGAAGAATTGGTCAGTTGGTTACAGCAAAACCTATAGAAAGAAAATCCATATTGGAAGAAGCGGCCGGTATTTCTGGTATACATGCTAGAAGACAAGAAGCAGAAACAAGATTAAACGCTGCAGAAAATAATCTAAAAAGAGCGGATGAACTAAAAAGACAACAACAAAAGCAGCTCGATAATCTGAAAAAACAAGCAGTAGAAGCGACTAAATACAAAGAAATTTCAATGCAGATCAAAAAGATTGAAGCAGGATTATATTATTTAAAAATAAAAGAAATTGAAAAAGAAAAAAAACAAATTCAAGAAAAACTAAGTGAATTAGATGACGAAATAAGCGCGGTGAATATTGATTATAATCATAATAATACACTGCTTGAGGAAGAGAGTAAGAAACTTTCACCTCTAAGAGATAAAAAAATGGAGAGTGCAGCTACTTTGCAAAAATTAAATTTAGATATGACAAATTTAGTTCAGGAAGAAGCAAGAGTTAAATCACTACAAGAAAAACTCGAAAAATCAATCAGAACTGTTGACTCTGATCTCGAAAGGGAAAAAAGTATATCTCTTGATGCTGACCTTAATGAAAAAAGAATTTCTAAAGAAAAAAATGATCTTCTGAATACTGAAAATAAATTATTAGAGGTCGAAAACAAATCCTCAAATGAACTTCAAATTTCAAAATCTGAATTAGATAAATTACAAAATCAATTAAATAATATTTTAGACCAAATTGAGAAAGATATAGATGACGACAAGAAACTATCGAAGGATTCTTTTAAAGAATTGAAAGAACTTGTAAAAAAAATTACTTTTTCACAGGAGAAGTACGCAGAAAATTATGGGAAAAATAAGTCTATAGAAAGCGATTCTATAAAAAGAAAAGAAAGAATAAAAAATATTGATGTAGAATTAGAAAATTGGCGCAATTTAAAAACAAATTCTGAAAAAATGATTTCTGAGTTAAATGATAGAAAGGACAAAATTAAACTTGAAATAAGTGAAAATCAAAAAAACCCAGAGAGAATTGCCACTTCAAAAGGTCAAAACTTACAAAATCTTGATAATATTAAAAAAAGAAATGAAGAAATAGCTGGTGAATTATCTGAAGCTGAAAAAAAATATAGCGCTATCAACGAGAACCTTAGAGAAATCCAATTGAAATTAATTGAATTAAAGGAAAGTAAGGCTCGTAATGAGGCGACGGTTGAGGGAATAGAAAATCGAAAAAAAGATTTACTATACTCAGTTAAAAGTGAATTAAATATTGACAATGAAAAATCATTATTACCTCAATCAGATTTGAATGAAGTAGAGATAGAGAATACTCCAAGTATTGAGGAGCAGACTGAAAAAATTGAAAAAACAAAAAAACAAAGAGAGTCTCTTGGCTCTGTTAATTTGAGGGCTGATGAAGAAACAAAAAAATATGAGTCTGAAATTAAGAAGATGGAGGATGATAGAGCAGATCTTTACTCCGCTATAGTTAAATTAAAAACAAGTATCGATGAATTAAATCAAAAAGGAAGAGAGCGTTTGCTTGAAGCTTATACAAAAGTTAATAGAAAGTTTAATGAAGTTTATACAAAACTTTTCAATGGAGGGACTGCAAAAATTGAATTGGTAGACTCTGATGATCCATTAGAGGCAGGTTTAGAAATGTTTGTTTCTCCGCCTGGTAAAAGGCTTCAATCAATAACACTGCTTTCTGGTGGTGAACAGGCTCTAACTGCTTTGTCATTAGTTTTCGCAGTATTTTTAGTCAACCCATCTCCAATTTGTATTTTAGATGAAGTTGATGCTCCTTTAGATGATGCAAATGTAACAAGGTTTTGTGGATTGCTTGATGATCTGACTAAAATCACCAATACGAAATTTATAATAATTACCCATCACGCTTTAACAATGTCTAGAATGGATAGACTTTACGGAGTAACAATGGCAGAGCAAGGTGTTAGCCAACTTGTTTCTGTAGATTTACAAAGAGCAGAAGAATTAGTAGCTTAAAAAAAACATAATGACTATTCCTGATGAATTTAAAACTCGCCTAAAAATTGCAAAATCTAAGTTTAAAAAAGAGTTGGATAATGACAATGAAAAACAAGGGTCATTTATGGGCAATGCCTTTAAATTAGGTACTGAATTAGTCGCCGCAGTCGCTGTTGGGACAATAATTGGGTTTATTTTAGATAGCTGGTTTGATACTAAACCTTGGTTAATAATAATTTTCTTTTTTTTGGGAGCAGCAGCGGGCATGTTAAATGTGATTAGGGCAGCTAACAAAATGCAAAAGGATTAGAAAGCTTATATGGCAAACAACCCCATGCAACAGTTTACGGTCCATAAAATTGGCCCTGAAATTAATATTGCCGGCGTTGATTTATCCTTTACTAATGCAAGTTTGTTCATGGTGATAAGTGCATCACTTATTATTTTACTTTTATTCTTTGGTTCAAAAGAAAAAAAAATTATACCGAGCAAAATACAATTAATTACTGAGATGTTTTACACCTTTGTAGCAAAGATGATTAGCGATACGGCTGGTTCAAAAGCTAAACCTTATTTCCCATTTATATTCAGTTTGTTTATGTTTGTTTTATTTTGCAATATGGTAGGTATGTTGCCATACTCATTTACTGTCACAAGTCACATTATAGTAACTCTCTTAATGGCTTTATTTATATTCATTGCTGTAACTGTAATTGGCTTCATTAAACATGGTTTTAAATATTTAAGCATTTTCGTGCCAAGTGGTGTGCCTGCTGTACTATTGCCTTTAATTACCATTATTGAAATTATTTCTTACTTGAGCAGACCAGTAAGTTTATCAGTTCGTTTATTTGCCAATATGATGGCAGGTCATACAATGTTAAAAGTTTTTGGAGGATTTGTTGTGAGTTTAGGAATATTAGGTGGTTGGTTACCACTTAGTTTTTC
>CACCBT010000009.1 GCA_902544345.1 uncultured Pelagibacteraceae bacterium | reverse complement strand
GAAATCAATCAATTAGACAGTTCAATAAATATTTTCTCTCATAATAAATTTAACATTTTTAGCTTTTACGATAAAGATCATGGTGAACGTGACGGAAGTGATTTAAAAGCGTGGGTTCTTAAAAACATTAGCAAGTTCAATATTAAAGGTGAAATTAATAAAGTTAAAATACTTTGTTATCCAAGAATTTTTGGCTATGTGTTCAACCCTTTAAGTATTTTTTACTGCTACGAGGATAATCAATTGAAGGCAATTTTTTACGAAGTAAAAAATACTTTTAATGAGCAGCACACATATATTTTTAAAATTAAAGATAATGAAGAAATAGCTCAAAAATGCAGAAAAAAGTTTTACGTTTCACCATTTATGGATATGGAAACTTACTATAATTTTAAATTACTTAACCCCAGTGATAAACTCTCAGTCTTTATAAAACAAACAGATTCGAAAGGAACAGTTTTAACAGCTACCCAAACAGGAGAAAGAAAAGAATTCAGCCCAAAACAACTCATGATTAACTTTTTTAAGTATCCCCTAATGACAATTAAAATTATTAGTTCGATACATTTTGAAGCATTACTTTTATGGAAAAAAGGGGCAATATACAGAAAAAGAGATACCAGATTAAAAAATAATTTAAGTTACGAGGAATATTAATGAGTTTGATAAAAATTTCAGAAAGGTTCGTCCTAAATAAATTAAAAAAAATCTCACAAGGAAATCTTAAGCTCATAAATTATGATGGAAAAGTTTTTCATTTTGGTGACTTAGAGAGTAAGTTATCTTCAGATATCAAAATTAATAAACCTAATTTTTACCTAAATGTTATTATGGGTGGAAGCTCAGCTTTAGGTGAAGCTCACATGAAAAAAGATTTTTATTCCTCAAATTTAACAAATTTAATCGAACTCACAGCGAGAAATATCAATACAATTTACTCTTTTTCAGGAAGTTTAAAATTACAAAAAATAAAAAATTTTCTAAAAAAAATATTTGCATCAAATACAAAATCTAAAAGTAAAAAATATATTTCAAAACATTATGACTTAGGGAATGATTTTTTTTCGTCATGGCTTGATAAATCTCTTACTTATTCAAGTGCAGTCTATAAAAATGAGAAAGAAGATTTAGAAATGGCTCAAAAAAATAAATTTCAAGAGCTTATAAATTTAATGAAAATAAAAGATGGAAACAAGGTTTTAGAGATAGGGTGTGGTTGGGGCGGATTTGCTGAATTCTTAGCTAAAAATTATGATGTGAGTGTGGATTGTATCACTATTTCTAAAAATCAATATGAGTTTACTAAAAAAAAGATTTTCAACTCAGGACTAAACAATAAAGTTAATGTTAAATTTTTAGATTACAGAGATCTCAAGGAAAAATATGATCACGTAGCTTCAATAGAAATGATAGAAGCTGTTGGTGAAAAATACATGGACCAATATTTTGGAACAATTAAAAATGTTCTTAATTATGGGGGAACTGCTGCAATTCAAGGTATCGTGATAAAAGATGACTTATTTGAGAGATATAGAGCAAATGAGGATTTTATTCAAAAATATATATTTCCAGGCGGGTTTTTACCTTCAATTCAATTTATTGAAAATCTAATCAAAAAGAATGACCTAAAACTAGAAAAAATTAATACCTACTCAGATGATTATGCCAGAACTTTAGCAGCTTGGAGAAAAAATTTTTTATGTGCTTGGGAAAAAATTAGCCCACTTGGTTTTGATGAATATTTCAAGCGTATGTGGGAATTTTACTTATCTTATTGTGAAGGTGGTTTTAAGTCTAGAAACATTAACTTGATTCAATTCTCTATGTCTAATAGATATTCGTCATGAAAAAATTTATAGTACTACTTTTACTAATTTTAATGACAGGATGTGCAAATAAAATGAAACCAATAGATTTTAAAGATCAAAAACCAAGACTAGTAATTGAAAATTATTTATCGGGAAATGTTAAAGCTTGGGGAGTATTACAAAATAGATCTGGAAAAGTTACGAGACAATTTAAAGCTGATTTAAATGGAAAATGGGATGGTTCTCAATTAATTTTAGACGAAGTTTTTGATTGGAACGATGGGGAAAGACAAACTCGTCAATGGACTATAAAAAAAATTGATGAACATAACTATGAAGGAACAGCCTCCGACGTAGTTGGAACTGCTAAAGGATATTCATACGGTCCAGCTTTTAAATTTGAATATGTATTGCTTGTACCGGTCAAAGGCAAAAATATTAAAATTACTTTTGATGATTGGATTTTTATGCAGGATGAACGTGTGGCAATAAACAGAGCGACAATGACTAAATTTGGAATTAAAGTTGCAGAATTAACAGTAATGTTTGTAAAAGATTGATATGTTTGAGCTTCCTAAACTAGATTACAATAATTCTGCTCTTTCTCCGATAATGTCAGAGCAAACTTTGGATTTGCATCATGGTAAGCACCACCAAACATATATTACAAATCTTAATAATTTTATAAAAGGTTCTGATTATGAAAAATTGTCTCTGGAAGAAATAATTAAAAAATCATCTACTGAAAAAAAGGCAGGTATTTTTAACAACGCAAGTCAACATTGGAATCATAATCTTTTTTGGAAGTGTATGAAACCTAATGGTGGAGGTAATGTTCCATCCAAACTTGAAAATAAGATAAAACAGGATTTTGGAAGTTTTGAAAAATTTAGGGAAGAATTTATAAATGCTGGAGTTTCTCAGTTTGGATCTGGATGGTGTTGGCTATCTTTAAACGAGGACAAGCTTGTAGTAACTAAATCCCCTAATGCTGAAAATCCTTTAATATACAATATGAAACCAATATTAGGTTGTGATGTTTGGGAGCACTCTTATTACTTAGATTATAGAAATAAAAGACCAGCTTATTTAGAAAATTTTTTCGATAAATTAATCAATTGGGAATTTGTTGAGACTCTTATTTAACTACCGTTTCACTAACTTGTCCACTAAAAATAAATAAAGTCTGTAAGGCAATATTCTTAGAAACTTTAAAGTTAAAGTTAGTCCTTTAGGGAAATGAATTTCAAAAGCATTTCCTTTAACTAGACCATTGAAAATTTTTTCTGCGGCATATTCAGAAGTTTTTAAGAATGGCATAGGAAATTCATTTTTATCAGTCAACGGAGTTTTAATAAAACCAGGTGATACAACTGAAACTCTTATACCAAATTTTTTAAAATCAAAATAAATACTTTCAGTAAAATTAGTTAAAGCAGCTTTTGAAGGACCATAACCACTTGAATTAGGTAGCCCTCTATAACCGGCTATGGATGAGACTATAGAAATATGCCCAAACTTTCTATTTTTAAAATAATTCTCAACGGATTTCACACAATCGATAACACCTAAAAAATTTACGTTCATTACATGCTTTATTTTATCTGGATCTATACTTTTTTCATCTTTTGGTTCATATGTTCCGCTTGAAAACAAACATAAATCTAAATCACCAAACTCTTCTATAATATTTTTAAAAACTTCATTTATTTGAGATCGATTTGTTACGTCTAACGGAAATGATTTAATATTTGGATTTTTGGCTAGTTCATCAAGTAGTTCTTTTCTTCTTGCAGATACAGCAACTTTCCACCCTTCACTAGCAAATTTTTCAGCTACAGCTTTTCCTATTCCACTACTCGCTCCAGTAATCCATATTTTTTTCTGATTTTGAGACATAAATTAGTTATACCTTAAAATATGACTAAGAATAAATATTTATCTCTAGCTTTATTTCTATTGATAACGTTTTTAGCTTCTGGAATCGGTGGTTACACTACTGCAACTTTTAAAGAGCCTTGGTACTCGAAGATTATTCTTCCAAGTTTTAATCCCCCAGGCTGGGTATTTGGCCCTGTATGGACAACTTTATATATTCTAATGTCAGTAGCTATTTGGCGCGTTTGGATCAATCATCATGATAACAAAATATTAAAATTATATTTTGTACACCTATTTTTTAATACAGTTTGGAGTATAATTTTCTTTGGATTTCATCAAATTGGCTTAGCCTTACTTGATTTAATTGTAATTTTAGTTTTTATAGTCCTTTTGATGAAAACTTATTATCTTAAGGATAGAATTAGTTTTTTATTAATGATCCCTTATCTTTTATGGAGCTCATATGCTTTAGTTCTCAATTTTAATATTTTTATTTTAAACTAAATTAAGCTATATAAACTAATGAATTATAATAACACTTTTATTTTCTTAAAATCTTTAGCTTTTAAACTTAATTCATTCTATAAAAAAAATTCCAATTCTTTAATTAAAGTAAATAATAAATCTAAAAATAAAAAAAATTATGATCCAGTCACCAATTTAGATAAATCATTTGAAAAATATATAAGATCTTTGATAATTAAAAAATTTCCAAATGACTCTATTATCGGGGAGGAATTTAAAGATAAAGTCTCAAATAATAACTATCAATGGTCTATTGATCCAATAGATGGGACAAAAGCATTTGTTATTGGAGCTCCTACATGGTCTAATCTTATAAGTTTATCGTTTAATAAAAAATCAAAAATTGGCTTAGCTAATTTTCCAGAGTTAAGTAAATTTTACATTAATGATCAGAAAAAATCTTATCTATACAAAAATAATAAAAAAAAAACTCTTAGATCCTCCAATAATAGTAATTTAAAAAATGTCAAAATTATTGGAAATTTTCATGGAATTCTTAGCTATGAAAGGCAAAAAAAAGTTATAAAGAAATTTGGTTGGTCTTTTAGGTTAGCTGGATTTGACGCTTTAAACTATTGTTTGCTAGCTGAAGGTAAAGTAGATGCTGTTATTGAGGCAAATTTAAAACCTTATGACATTCTACCATTAATTCCGATTATAAAAAATTCTGGTGCAATTGTAACTAATTGGAAAAATGAGCCTGCTGAAAATGGAGGTAACATAATAGCCTCATCTAATAAAGCTTTACATAAGAAGATTCTAGGACTACTAAAACCTTTTGCAAAAAAATGATTAACTTATTTATAAATAGAATTTTCAGAGCAATTAAAATAGACATTGAGCTATATGAAGAAGTAGAAAAAGATAAAAAAGCAACTTTCCAAGCTGGTGTTGTAGTTGTATTATCAAGTTTAGCTGCAGGGGTTGGTTCAATACACTTAGGAGCATCAAATTTTTTAGTAGCCCCAGCTTTATCTTTACTCAGCTGGTATGTTTGGGCTTATATAATTTATTTTGTTGGTGTGAAATTATTTAGAGACCCTAATACAAAAAGTGATCACGGAGAACTTTTGAGAACTATAGGTTTTTCAAGTGCACCTGGTCTGATTAGAGTTTTTGGAGTTACACCTGAATTGATGACCGTGACTTTTATAGGTTCTGCATTTTGGATGTTAGCTTGTATGGTCGTAGCGGTAAAATCTGCACTAGACTATGAAAGTCTTTGGAAAGCTTTTGGAGTTGTAGTTGTTTCATGGTTGTTTCAAGCATTCTTTTTATTCTTGATAATTGTTTTATTTAAAGGTTTCTAAAGGGGAAAAATAGTTTTAGCTAAATTACAGCTGTTACAAACTTTGAAACTATACATGATAAAATTTTGTTTGACGCTTTCATCTTCTTTTTTGCACTCTTCACAAATATTGTTGAGTTCAACATTCTCATTTATTACCCAAGCTCTATGATAAAAATTGTCAATATTTTTTTGAATTAGGCCTTTAGCCACTTTCTCAGCCTCGATTTTATTATAAGGACCATGAACAGTTTTTGTTTGTTCGTCTAGAGTATTAATATTGTTAGGATTTTCATGAATTCCTTCTATGACAATAAACCCATCGTTTTCCATAATTATTAATATATCATTTATAAAATGAATAAAATTTTACTTTTTGTCACTATACTTACCCTCAGTCTAAATTTGCATGCGGAGGAAAAAAAGGCCTATTTTGCTGGTGGTTGTTTTTGGTGCATGGAAGAGTCATTTGATCAAATAGAGGGAGTGATCTCGTCAATTTCTGGATATTCAGGAGGTCACCTAATAAATCCTACTTATCAAGATGTAATATATAGAGACACTGGCCACGTAGAGGCTATAGAAATTACATATGACTCAAAAATTGTAAGTTATGAAAAACTTTTAAATATTTATTGGAGAAATATTGATCCTTTCGACTCGGAGGGGCAGTTTTGCGATAAAGGTAAAAGCTATAGATCGGTAATTTTTTTTCAGAATCAACTAGAAAAAGAATTTATTGATAAATCTTTTAAAAATTTAGAAAGAAAATTTAATAGGGAAATAGTCACTTTAGTTTGGAAATTCAAGAAATTTTATCCAGCAGAAGATTATCACCAAGATTATTATGAGAAAAATTTTATTCGTTATCTAATGTATAAAAATGGGTGTAAAAGAGAAGATACCTTGAGAAGAATATGGAATTGAAAAAAATAATCTTAGCAATCTTTTTTCTAGGTTTTGTTAATTCAGCAAATGCAGAAATGATAAAACCAGCTGAAAATTTATCAGCTTATGATGTTATTAAAATACAATTAGATGCTCTCAAAAATAATGATGATAAAGATAATGGCATTAAACAAACATGGATATTTGCTCATCCTGATAATAAAAAGATGACTGGGCCGTACCCTAGATTTAGAATCATGCTTTATGATGTTCATTATAGAATACTTCTAAACCATTTTTCACATAAGATAGATTTAATTACGAATACTGAAAATAAATTTGTTTATGGAGTAAAAGTATTAAGCGATGAGAAGCAACAATTTTTTTATGAATGGCACGTAAGTAAAGGTAATGAAGAAAATTGTGCTAATTGCTGGTTCACGACTGCAGTTTCAATGCCACTTGATCAAGGGAATTCAATTTGAAAAGACCACCCTTCGCAATACGATACTTAATTATTGGTGCAATATTAGTTGTGCCGCCAATACTAAGTACTCATTATGGATCAATATATTTAGGTAAGCACAATGGAGTACTTTTAGGTTTTTGTGTCGGAATTGTATGCGTATCTTTTGCATGCTGGAAACTTTTTATCGATGGGTGGAGGGATGACGAAGACTGATGAAATTCGAAATTTCAAGGGATGGAGCTTTAAAACAGCTCGATGCTTTTATAAACAGTGAATTAGCAAATTATAGTTTCAAAAGAAATTTTGATTTAGGGCCAAAAGACAAATCAAATGTATCTTGCTTATCACCTTATATCTCCCATAGATTAATTACTGAGTATGAGGTAGCCAAAACTGTTTTATCAAAGTTTCCATATCAAAAAGTTGAAAAATATATCCAAGAAATATTTTGGAGAGTTTATTGGAAAGGTTGGTTGGAGCTAAGACCTAAAGTTTGGACTGACTTTATAGAGGATTTAAAAGGATTTAAGGAAGATGACAATTACAAAAAAGCAATCAATGGTGAAACTCAAATTGAATGTTTTAATGATTGGGTAAAAGAGCTGAGAGAAAATAATTATTTACATAATCATACAAGAATGTGGTTTGCTAGCATTTGGATATTTACTTTAAATTTACCTTGGCAAAAAGGTGCAGAATTCTTTATGAAACATTTATTTGATGGTGATGCTGCTTCAAATACGTTGAGCTGGAGATGGGTTGCTGGACTTCAAACTAAAGGAAAGCATTACGTTGCTCAATCCTGGAATATTAGCAAGTTTACTAATAATAAATACAAGAATATTAAATTAAATCAGAATGCTTTACCTTTGACAGACAAAAGAGAATATAAATTAAATCCACTAAATTTTATTACAGAAGATAATTCAAATGAAAATTTATTGCTTTTTGAAAACGAATTAAATTTAGAAAATAAAAATTTAAAAAAATACAAGAATATTTACTTAGTTTTATTGAGCAATGATGCTCGAAGATTAAAGCTTGAGCAAAAGGTGCTAGAGTATAAATTAGAAATAATTAATGACCAAAAAAAAAGATATGAAGATTTACAAATCATAGATGAGGTAAAATTTCAAACTCTTGTAAATGAAACTAACTCTTTTGATGTAGTTCACCCATGCATAGGAGAAAATTTTTCATTTTTAAATGCTATTAGAAAAAAGCGAAATTTAGAATTAAACTCAGTTTTGAGTGAGGAAGATAAATTTTCTTGGCAGTTTTCTAACAAAGGATTTTTTAATTTTAAAAAGAATATTCCTAAAATTTTGACTAATTTTAATTTACAATAATTTATTTAGAGGAACACTTTTTCGAACAATATTTTACTTTATCCCAATTAAGTCTCCATTTTTTTCTCCATGCAAAAGGTTTGTTGCAAACCGGACAAGTTTTTTTAGGCAAATTAGTTTTTTTCACTTTTAAGAAGGTGTTTATTTTTTATAAATAGAAAATAAGCTGCAATCTCATAGAAAATATTTAATAGGAAAAAAAGAGGTTTAATCTTAAAAATTTTATATAAAAAATTATATTTAGGAACATTTTTCCAAATTATTAAAAAAGACTCTGCTCCATCAATTACCTTACCGTCTTGTATAACATGCATTCTTCTTAAAAGTTCTTTATATGATTTTGAGGTAACTTTCTGAGCTTCTTCATTACTAGTTACATCAATCCATTCTAAAGTGTTATCACTATGTTTTTTGTAATGATTGATTTCGGCTCTACAAATATTACATGAATTGTTAAAAAAAACTTTAACCATTAGTATTTTCTTTTATAAAACTATTGGCAGCTTTAAAAATTCTTGTTTTTCTCTCTTTATTCATTTTTTCAGAAACTCTAACCATCATTGCAAGACGCGGATTTTTTAAGAAGAATTTCTTATGTCTGTCGATAAATTTCCAATATAATCCGTCCATTACATCACACCAAGGACCTTTTTTAAAATGCATCATTTTAAGAAAATAACTAGATCCACAAATATAAGGTTTAGTTGCAAATATTCCACCATCACTAAATAATCCCATTCCATAAACATTTGGCGCCATTACCCAGTCAGATGAGTCTACGAACATTTCCATAAACCATTTATAAACTTGTTTTGGATTTATCTCACAAAGATTCATTATGTTGGCTAATATCATTAGCCTTTCAATATGATGTGACCAGCCGTAGTTTTTAGCATTATTGATTGCATGATCTAACGGATCTAAACCAGTATTTCCGTCATACCAAGATTTTTTCATTTTTCTTTTATGATTAAAAAAATTAGTGTTATCTAATCGTTGATCATAGTTTTGGTAAATTCCTCTCATAAATTCTCTCCAACCTATAATCTGTCTGATATAACCTTCTAAGGAATTCATAGGTATTTTGTTTTCAATCTTTCTTAACTTCTCTATTATTTCTTCTGGGGCTATTAAACCTAAGTTTATAAGTGGACTTAGCGCGCTATGAAAGACAGTATTCGATTTATCTGTTACTGCATCCTCATAATCCCCAAAAAGCTTAATTCTCTCTTTCAAAAACTCATCAAGCCACTTACTTGCGTCTTTTCGTGTTGTTGGAAACCAAAATTTATCAGTACTTCCTGGATGATCTTTAAAATTAGAATTTATAAATTTTTTAAGAGTAATAGTTTCCTTTGTCTCTTTTACCTTAGAAATTGCAGGAACTTTAACAGTATTAGGAAGTTTTTTTCTATTTTCCTCATCGAAACTCCATTTACTTCCTTTTGGAGTACCATTCTTATTCATTAATAAATTCATTTTTGTTCTTACAATTTTATAAAAATTTGCCATGAAAGGCCGTTTATTTTTAGAAAGGTAATCTTTAAACTCCTGCCTCTCCATTAAAAACATTGGAGATCTAACTTGGTTTATCTTAAGTGAATTTTTTTTTCCTAAATTCAGTATTCTTTTTTCAAAAAATTTATCCTCAATTTCAAAAAAGGAAATTTCTCTTATCTTTTTTTCTTTAATAGTCTTTTCTAATTTTTTTTCGTAGGATAATTTAAAATCTTTATTTACATCTTTATAAATTATATTAAAATTTTTTGATTTTAGCTCATCTTTGAAAGATCTCATTGAGGACAAAAAAAGAAGAATTTTTAATTTATGATGCTTTTCAAAAGTACATAAACCATAGTCCTCTGCCATAAAAATAATGTGATCTTTGTAATCAGATAGATATTTTGGGTTAAATAATTGATTTCCTAAAATAATAAAAAGCTTCATAGGTATTAAAATACATATTTTATTTGTATATTACACGCGTCATTATTTGCATGTAAATAACCGTTAATAATGTTATTTTTAATTATGAAAAAAGTAATTTTAGGCGCAACAGGATCGATTGGATCCTCTTTAGCAAAGAAATTAGCTGAGAGTGGCGAGGAATTACACTTAGTAGGTCGAGATGAGTCTAGCCTATCAGCACTAGCCGATGAATTAAACTCAACATTTACTGTATGTGATGTTCTTGAAGAAAATTTTTCTGAAAAAATATTAGCAGATTTAAAAGATGAGCAAATTAATGGTCTTGCCTTTTGTGTAGGCTCTATAGATTTAAAACCATTAAAGTTAACAAAAAAAAGTGATTTCATGCAGTCTTTCAATCTCAATCTTATTTCAGCAACAGAGACAATAAAGTCTTTAGCAGATAATTTAAAAAAAAATAAAGGTTCAATAGTTTTATTTTCAACAGTTGCTGTAAAACAAGGTTTTCCTAATCATGCGATTGTTTCATCAGCAAAAGGTGCAATAGAGGGTTTGACATTGGCTTTAGCTGCTGAGTTCGCCCCGAATATTCGAGTGAACTGTATTGCCCCTAGTTTGACAAACTCTAAAATTTCAAATTTTTTATTAAAAAATGAAAAAGTTGCCGAAGGTATTGCCAAAATGCACCCAATGAAGAGAATAGGTGAGGGGGCTGACTCCGCATCTGTTGCTAAGTTTCTTCTTACAGACGAGAGCTCTTGGATAACAGGTCAAATATTGGGAGTAGATGGGGGACGATCATCTGTCGCATAACAATTTTGATTTAAAAGTTTAAATAAATTAAATGAAAAATTTAATTATAGTAATTTTTTCCTTACTGTTAAGCACAAGTTTGTTTGCAGCTGGTAGTGATAGCAGCAGCTCCTCTAGCGAGACATCTCTTTACGAAGATGCTGTTAAATTAGTAAAAAGAGCTGGTAAATTAGAAAAAAAAGAAAAAACAGAAAAAGCAAAAAAACTTTATTCTCAAGCTCTCAGTAAATTAGAAAAAGCTCATAAATCAGATAAAAAAAATCCGGATATTCTTAATTACATGGGATTTACTTCAAGAAAAGTTGGAAATTTTGATCAAGCTGAGAAATTCTATTTGAAGGGTTTAAAAATTAAACCAAATCATAATGGAATAAATGAATACTTGGGTGAACTTTATGTTCAAACTAATAGAATCGACAAAGCCAACGAAAGATTAGAAGTTCTGAAGAGCTGTAACTGTAAAGAATATGGAGAACTTGAGTTGATTATAAAAACTCGAGGTTCAAAAGTTTACTAAGATAAGTCTACAGCAAATTTTTTTAATTTTTCAATCGGTATTAACTCTAAGGTCTTTATATTAGTTTTTTTTAAAAAAACTGAGCAAGCTGCATCCTCTTCAATTGCTCTTGCGTACCAAGTAGCGCAAACGCACCAACAGTCACCATCTTTAAGCCCTGGAAAACCAAACTCTGGATGCGGGGTAATTAAATCATTACCTACTTTTTTTGACCAAAGCAAAAATTTATCTGTTACTTTAGCGCAGACAGTGTGAACTCCTCTATCATTCCTATCAGTATTACAACATCCGTCTCTAAACCAACCAGTCAATGGATCTTTAGAGCACGGCTCTAAAGGCTCACCAAAAACATTTTTCTGAATTTCATCACTCATCTTGAAAAAACATTAGCAATTTTACTATCTATTTCTAAGTTAAACGAGAAAGATCTTCTTTCCCCGCTTGATTTAAATGGATACGCCGTATGCATAAGATAATTTGGAAAAAGGATTACATCTCCTACTTTAGGTTGGTGATTATAAATACTATCACTTAAAAACATTTTATTACCATTTATAAAATCAATTGTTCCATCTGTTTTTGATTTTTTTTTAATATTTTTTGAAACAAACTTTGGAATTTTTAAATAACCCACACCAGAAATATGCCCATCGTGATAATGGACAGGATTATATTCATTCGTAAATTGTCTTACAACCCAAAAACTCTTTATTGAAATTTTTTTCACTTTTTTTCCAATTGTTTGGAAAATATATTTTTTTACCTCATCAGCTATTACTTTTTCTAAGTTTTTTTTTATAAAAGGTTTAGGTAATTGAAACTCTTGTTTTACCTGCCCGACTAATTTTTTTGAATAATCAAGTTTTTTTAGTAAACTTTTTTTATTTATAATTGAATCAACTTTTGCATTAATCTCTCTAATTAAACTATTAGAAAATTTTAATTTAGCTATTTTTGGACCAAAAGGACTTATTATTTTCATTATTATAATTTTGTTGGGTTTGGCTGACCTTTATAAACTTTTTCAGGATCAAATTTTTTTTCTTTTTCTTTAAACTCTAACTCTATTGCTTCAGAATTTTTTATTTTTCCTAAAGGTATTGATCTGTAAAAACATGATTTGTATCCGACATGACAACTCGCTCCATTTCCAATATCTACTGACATCCATAATGAGTCCTGATCATCATCTATTCTTAAATCAATAACTTTTTGCACAAAACCACTTGTTTTTCCTTTATGCCATATATTTTTTTTAGATCTACTCCAGTAATGAGCCTCTTTTGTTTCAATTGTTTTTTTTAAAGCTTCCTCATTCATGTAACCATGCATTAATATTTCACCAGAGCTACTGTCAGAGGTAGTTACTGGAATAAGTCCGTCACCATCAAATTTAGGAGATAGAAATTTTCCTTCCTCTACCTCAAATACGCTTTCTCTCTTTTTGAACATGAGGGTAAAATAATGAAAAAAAGACAAAATAGCAATTTGCATTAATCAAATATGTCCTATAAAACCTTTAACAATGAAGTTAGTTAAAGACGCAGATAAAAGCACCTCAAATAAGCCTGAAGTTACAGATAAACAGGCAGAAGAGGCATTCAAAACTATTCTTAAATGGATTGGAGAAGATCCAAACAGGGAAGGTCTTGTTGAGACACCTAAGAGGGTAATTAAAGCATTTAAAGAGTATTTTAAAGGTTATCATCAAGATGCTGAGGCAGATTTATCTAAAACATTTGGAGATGTTGAGGGTTATGACGATATGGTAGTGGAAAAAAACATTACTCTTGAAAGTCATTGCGAGCATCATATGGCTCCAATAATTGGAGTAGCACATGTTGCTTATATTCCAAATAAAAAGGTTGTAGGATTGAGTAAATTAGCGAGAACTGTAGAAATATTCTCCAAAAGACTTCAGACTCAAGAAAGACTTACAATGCAGATAGCCAAAACTTTGATGAATTCTTTAGACGCTAAAGGTGTTGCAGTTACTATTGATGCTGCACATCAATGTATGACTATGAGAGGTGTTAAAAAGGAGAAAGCGACAACAGTTACTAACTATTTTTTAGGCACTTTCAGAGAAGACTTAGGTATTCAAAATAGATACTTAAGATACATTAAAAAATAAATGTCCCAAAAATTTAAAGCTGTAGTAATAGATAATCAAAACGAAAATTTCACTAGAGAAATTAAAGAAATCGATAAAAGTCATCTTAAAGATGGAAACGTTTTAGTCAAAATTGACTATTCAAGTCTTAATTATAAAGATGCTTTAATTTTAAATAATGGAGGCAAAATTATAAGAAAATTTCCTTTCGTTCCGGGTATAGATTTTTCAGGCACAGTAGCTGAAAGTGAGGATGGTAAATTAAAAAAAAACGATAAAGTTATACTAACTGGATTTAGAGTGGGAGAAGCTTTCTTTGGAGGATTTTCTCAATATGCAAAAGTTGATGCAAATTTTTTAATTAAAATTCCAAAAGATTTAGATACTCATAAATCAATGATGCTTGGTACGGCTGGATTTACTGCTTTACTTTGTTCTTTCGCCGTTAAAGCTAAAGAGGAGTTGTTGCTTGGAGAAAAAGTCAAAGACGTTTTGGTGACAGGTGCTACTGGAGGTGTCGGAAGTATCGCTGTGATGATCTTATCTAAAATGGGATATGACGTTCATGCTGTAACAGGAAAAAAAGATAAAAATGATTATTTAAAAGATTTAGGCGCAAAAAATATTATTGACAGAAAAGAATTTGAGGGAGAAAGCAAACTTTTAGAAAAAGGAGTTTGGGATGGAGTCGTTGATACTGTAGGCGGCGCTGCATTGACAAAAATATTTGCACAAACAAAGCCTGGTGGGATTGTAGCCGCGTGTGGAAATGCAGGAGGAATAAAGATTAATACCAATGTTATGCCCTTTATAATAAGGGGCGTTAAATTATGGGGTATTGATTCGTCTGGATCTTCAATTAAGAGAAGAGAGTTTGTCTGGGGAGAGGCAGCTAAATTGATTGATTTTTCAAAAGTTCAATCATTTACTAAAGAGCTTTCGTTTACTGAACTTTTAGATACTTATCCAAAGCTTTTAAAAGGCGAGTTTTTTGGAAGAGCTATAGTAAATCCAAATAAATAAACTATAATCATATATAAATGGACTGGGACAAATTAAAAATTTTTCATACTGTTGCTGAAGCTTCAAGTTTTACTAAAGCCTCTACAATTCTTAATTTAAGCCAGTCTGCTATAAGTCGCCAAATTCAAGGCTTAGAGAGCGATCTTAAAGTTCAATTATTTGAAAGGCACGCCAGAGGGTTAGTTTTAACAGAAAATGGGGAGTATCTTTTTAAATCAGCTCACGAGGTTATTTCAAAATTAAAAGATGTTGAGTCAAATTTAGGTGGTCAAAAAGATAAATTAAATGGAAAACTTGTAGTAACTACCGTAGTTAGTTTTGGAACTACCTGGCTTACTCCTAGAATTAAAGAATTTATGGATCTACATCCTGGCATAGAAATTGAATTAATTTTTGATGATAGAGAACTTGATTTAGCGACACGAGAGGCAGACGTAGCAATAAGAATGAGAAGACCCAAACAATTGAATTTGATCCAAAAAAAATTCGTGGATTTTAATTATCATATTTACGGCTCAAATAAATATTTGGAAAAAAATGGTTATCCAAAAACATTAAAAGATTTAGATAAACATAAATTTATTACTTATGGCAAGGGAGCGCCATCACCAGTTTACAATCCAGATTGGGTGTTGAAAGTTGGTGCCAAAGATGGAAAAAAAAGGAAATCTTTGATGAAAGTGAATAGTGTTTATGGCTTATTGTTAGCAGTTCAAAGTGGTGTAGGTTTAGCTGCACTACCTGATTACATAGCTCATAACCAAAGTGGAATTACAAAAGTTTTACCAAATGAACCAGGAAAGCCTACCGAAACACACTTTGTTTATCCTGCATCTCTTAAAAATAATGCAAGACTTATGGCTTTCAGAAATTTTCTTTTTAGCAAGGTAAACGAATGGAAATTTTAATATCATTTATAATTCCTTTTATAATATTACTCACAGTTGTAGTATTTATTCATGAATATGGCCACTATTACTATGCAAAGAAGTATGGAGTAGGTGTAACAGATTTTTCTATTGGATTTGGTAAAGAAATATTTGGCTTTAATGATAAGTCAGGAACTCGTTGGAAGTTTTGTCTGATTCCTTTAGGCGGATATGTAAAATTTTTTGGTGACAGAAATGTATTTAGCCAAGCAGAGCAAGAAGAACTGTTAAAAAAATATAACAAAGAAGATCAGAAAAAACTTTTTGTTGTTAAACCTTTGTACCAAAGATCTTTAATAGTTGCTGCAGGACCATTTGCTAATTTCTTATTAGCAATATTGATTTTTGCTTTTATTTATATGTTTGCTGGGAAAGATTTCACACCGGCTCAAATACAAGAAGTTCAGTCAGGGAGCCCTGCCTACGAGGTGGGTATTAAACCTGGAGATATAATTAAATCAATTAATGACAAAGAGGTAAAAAGTATTATGGAAGTTTCGGCTTTTATTAACTCCTCTTCTTCGAATATTATAGATATTGGTATTTTACGTAATGATAGAGAACTAAATTTCTCTGTTGAGCCAAAAGTTATTAAAAGTGAGGATGCTCTTGGGAATAAAGCAAATAAAAAGATTATCGGAATAAAAATAGCTCCATTAAATGAAGAAATTAATAGACAAAGATTGGGTCCTGCAACAGCTTTATTTTATGCAGTAAAAGAAACATGGTTCGTTATTGATGCATCATGGAATTTCATTATTTCAATGTTTAAAGGCACTGGAGACACCTCACAGCTAGGAGGGCCTATAAAAATAGCTAAAATTACCGGGCAAGTTGCTAAACTTGGTTTTATAGCCTTTTTAAGTATAATGGCCTATATATCTATTAGCTTAGGATTTATTAATTTATTACCGATACCTATGTTGGATGGAGGGCACTTGATGTTTTACGCGTTTGAGAAGGTTTTAGGCAGGCCTTTAACGCAAAAAACTCAAGAGGGTTTTTTCCGAATCGGTCTTTTTTTGCTGCTTTCTTTAATGTTTTTCACAACATTTAATGATTTGAAAGATTTAGGCTTATTTTAAGCCATTTTAATCATCAAATAAGTCAATAAAATCAACACTTTTAAAGCATACAATATATTGTGTTGATATTTACGTGAAACACCAAAAAATTGTTGATTTTATTGGATTTTTATAGAGATTAAGGAATAACTAAGGGGCAAAAATGAATAAAAAACAATTAGTAGCAAAAATATCGTCCACACTGGGTCAAAGCAAGGCTGATGCTGAAAGAACTTTCGACTCAATAACGACAATTATTTTGGATGCTTTAAAGAATGACGATACTGTAAAGATAGCTGGTTTTGGTACTTATAAAGTAGCAAAAAGAAAAGCTAGAGTTGGAAGAAACCCAAGAACAGGCGAGTCTATTCAAATAGCTGCATCTCAGAAAGTAAAGTTTTTACCCGCTAAAAGCTTAAAAGAAATGTTTAACCGATAAACGTTTTATTTAGCCCTTATTTGAAAAATCTCAAATAAGGGCTAAACTACTTGCAAAAACTGCATAGCTCAAATTAAGACAATTCAATTCATTTTCAATAATTAAAACCCTATAAGGCACGCTTAACAAGGGAGTTAGTTATGAAAAAATACTTAGGATGCTTTTTAGCAGGTACAGCCATTTATTTTGGTTTTGCTGGTCTTGGATACGCTGAGACTACAGTGTCTGCAGAAGTACAATACATTTTTAATACCCTATTATTTTTAATGTCAGGTTTCTTGGTCATGTGGATGGCCGCAGGTTTCGCAATGTTAGAGTCAGGATTAGTAACATCAAAGTCTGTATCAGCAATCTGTGCAAAAAATATAGGTCTTTATTCAATCGCCGGAGTAATGTTCTGGTTGGTTGGTTACAATTTAGCTTACGGTATCCCAGAAGGTGGATATATAGGTTCATTTACACCATGGAGTGACAATTCATCATTAGAGACAGGATATTCTGATGGATCTGATTGGTTTTTTCAAATGGTGTTCTGTGCTACTACAATGTCAATAGTATCTGGTACATTAGCTGAAAGAATTAAGATCTGGCCATTTTTCTTATTTGCCGCAATTTTAACTGGAATTATTTATCCAATTTCAATGGGTTGGCAGTGGGGTGGTGGATGGTTATCAGTAGCTGGATTTTCAGACTTTGCAGGTTCAACATTAGTACATGCTGCTGGAGGAGCCGCGGCTCTTGCAGGTGCAATCGTATTAGGTGCTAGAACTGGTAGATTTTCTGGAAAAGGCGAGGCTAAACCGATGGCACCATTTGCTGCATCATCTATTCCGTTAGCAACACTAGGAGTATTTATACTTTGGTTAGGTTGGTTCGGATTTAATGGTGGATCTCAATTAGCTTCTGGAACATTAGAAGATGTTTCAGCAGTAGCAACAATTTATATCAATACGAACTTAGCTGCAGGTGGTGGTGTATTAGCCGCTGCAACAGTATCAAGAGTTATTGGTGGAAAAACTGACGTAGTAATGATGCTTAACGGTGCAATTGCTGGATTAGTAGGTATTACCGCAGAGCCATTAACGCCAAGTCCGTTAGCTGCAATCTTCATTGGAGCAATAGCAGGAGTATTAATGTACTTCTCAACAAAACTATTGTTCAAAATGAAAATTGATGACGTAGTTGGAGCCATCCCAGCACACTTAGTTGCTGGAGTTTGGGGTACATTAGCAGTGCCATTAACAAATGGAGATGTTACTTTCGGAGCACAATTCTTAGGAACGATCTCAGTTGTGGTATTCGTATTCATAGTCTCGTTTATTGTTTTCCAAATTATCAAAAATACAATTGGATTAAGAATAAGCAAAGAAGCTGAAAGACTAGGAACTGACAAAGCAGAAGTCGGTGTGATAGCTTACGGTATAAGAGACTAATTAAAAGTTCCCTCCCTCGTTAGTTGGGAAAAATTATAAGGCCTGGTTCGGTTCCCCCGTCCAGGCCTTATTTATTTCACAAACCTCGTATGCATTTAATTCATGCTTCAAAACTTTTAAATTTGATATCAAGTCATCAAAAATAAGGGGGAAACATGAAAAAAATAACTTTCATTTTATTAGGTTGTATTTCTGCTTTACTGATTAGCTCTCAAAGTTTTGCAGAAACCACAATGTCTCAAGAAGGACAATATATTTTTAACTCACTAGGATTTTACTTGGGCGGAGTACTAGTTGCTTTCATGGCAGCAGGTTTCTGTATGCTTGAGAGTGGATTAGTAACTACAAAAAGTGTATCGACAATTGCCGCGAAAAATATAGGTAAATTCGCTATATGCTCGCTCGTATTCTTTTTGGTAGGCTATAATCTAGCTTATGGAGTGCCAGAAGGTGGTTACGTAGGTTCATTTACTATTTGGACAGACTCTTCAAATGCTGAAACAGGCTATTCAGGCTATTCAGACTGGTTCTTTCAAACTATGTTCGTGTGCGCAACAGCGTCAATCGTATCTGGTGCAGTAGCTGAGAGAATTAAGATCTGGCCATTCTTCATTTTTGCAGCTGTCATGGCAGGAATTATTTATCCAATTTCTATGGGATGGCAATGGGGAGGTGGCTGGTTAGCTAGCGGCGGCTTTTCAGATTTTGCTGGATCAACTCTTGTTCATGGATGTGGAGGTGCTGCAGCACTTGCAGGAGTAATCGTGTTAGGCGCTAGAGAAGGAAGATTTGGCAGAAAGGGTGAAAAAAAATCTATGCAACCTTTTGCTGCTTCAAGTATTCCTTTAGTGACTTTGGGAACATTTTTACTATGGTTTGGTTGGTTTGGATTTAATGGTTTCAGTCAATTAGCAATGGGAACTTTTGATGACGTAAATGCAATTTCAAAAATTGCAGTTAATACCCATTTAGCTGGAGCTGCAGGTACTTTTACCGGAGCCGCAATTACAAGATTAATTGGTGGAAAAACGGATATCGTGATGATGCTTAACGGTGCGCTAGCTGGACTAGTAGCTATTACAGCAGAACCTTTAACGCCTGGTCCAATCACAGCTATATTTATTGGTTCTATTGGAGCGATAATAATGTATTTCGGTACAAAAATGTTAGAAAGTTACGGTTTAGATGATGTAGTTGGAGCAATTCCAGTACACATGTTTGCAGGAATTTTTGGTACATTAGTAGTTCCACTTACAAATGCTGATACATCCTTTGGTACTCAATTAATAGGCACTGCTTCTGTATGTATCTTTAGCTTTGGATTATCTTGGGCAACATTTACGATACTTAAATCAACAGTTGGTTTAAGAATTAGTAAGGCTGCTGAGAAATTAGGAACTGACAAAGCCGAAGTAGGTGTGACAGCTTACTCTATAAGAGACTAAAATAGGTTACAAAAGGCTCGAGAAATCGGGCCTTTTACTGGCTGTTTTCTTCCCAAATTTTTTCCCAATCTACATTAGGTGATAAGCCAAAAATAGAATTGATATTTGTAAAATGTATTGCCAAAGAAGGTACGGGCGAAATACATAATTCTCTCTCATAAATTCTGTGAAGTGGTTTTTCAAATGGAGCATGTTCTTTTTTACACATACTAATATATTGATTCCAATATTTTTCTATTATATTTTTGCTGGTAAGAAATGTACATAGAGTTTCATTTACTTTTCTCCAATGATAATTATGCCCTAGAAAATTCTGGGTAACATCTGCTTTTGCATATAAATATGGATAGTCTGTTGGACACAAGATTAAGTCTTTATTTATTTGAGAGGCTAACCTTTCATAAGTAAATATCATTTCACTTATCGCATGTTTCTGGTGAAGATAATCATCTTCTACAAAATAAATTAAGTCTTCAGATTTTTTAGCTTCTAAAAGTGATTTATTTATATTTGCCATATTTGATATTTGGTTGAAAGAAACTTTTTCGCCTCTCTCATTTAAGTTTTCTATTTCATTTTCAAAATTTGAAATGTCAAGATTTATTAGATCATAATTAGTACCGAAACTTTTGAATATTGAATTTATTTTTTCTAAATTTTTTTTTGAAGAATTGTGATCGATAACTTTGAAGTTAATTTTAATTTCATTGAGCTGAGAATTATTTTTCACTGAGTTTAAAAGAGAATAAATGGTTCTTGATGTGTACTCAATTTTTTCCTTATCAAACAGTCTTTTCTTATTTTGAGTAAGCATATTTACACTAGCACAAGTACGAATAATTATGTCTAAAGCCTTCACGGGTCTGGTAATGTTAATTTTTCCTAGAGGAAGATTAATTGAATTTTTTCCAATTGTGCTAATTTCATCATTAATCTTTTTATCTAGCGTGACAATCTTAAAAGTATTTTGATCAATAATCTCAAAACCTAATTTTCTAGATAGCTTGATAAAAATTCTTTTCAAAAAACTATTATTTTTTGACTTTTCTATATTTTTCATACTAGTAAAATATATATAATAGTTTAATTATTTGATCTATGAGTATTAAATCTTCGCAAAAACTAGTTCAAGAAGCTAATGAAAATATTGAGACACTAAGCGCAGAGGAAATAAAAAGCCTTGTTGAAAAAAACGAGGTTACCTTAATAGATGTGAGAGATATACGTGAACTCTGGAAAGAGGGAACTATTAAGGGTTCAAAACATATTCCAAGAGGTATGTTAGAATTTTGGCTAGATCCTGAAAGCTCATACTATCAAGAAAATAAAATAAAAGATTTAAAAAAGATGGTCTTATTCTGTGCTTTAGGTTTTAGATCAGCTCTTGCTACTAAAGCTCTTGTTGATATGGGCTTTAAAAATGTAGCAAATGCCATCGGAGGATTTGACGCTTTAAAAAATGCTGGATTAGAAGTTGTGATCAAAGAGAAAAAATAAAATTATTTGCTCGCCTCTTTTAAAACAAACTCTATTCTGTCTTGACCCCAGAAAATTTTATTATTTGAAACAAAAGTAGGTGCTCCGAAAATACCTTTCTCATAAGCCTCACTTGTTTTTCTTTTTAAGCTATCTTTAATTGCAGATGAAGTTGCTCGTAAAGCAAAGGTCTTAGGATTTACATTCAAATTTTTTAACACCTTTTGTATAATATTTTCATCATTCATATTCAGTCCATCTTGCCAAATTGAATTAAAAATATTATCAATGTAATAACTTTTATAATTATCCTCTTCTGCAACAAAAACACCACGCATAAGATTTAAACTTCTAATTGGAAAATATGAGTTAAATTTAAATTTTATGTTATTTCTTTCGGCAATTAATTTACAGTCCCTAATCATATGTTTAGCCTTTGCAGGTATAAATGCTGGTGCTTTAATTCCATGTAAATTATGCAAACCGCCTAAAAGTATTGGTTTATATTTTACTTTTATCGATGTTTTACGTTCTATTTTTCTTATTTCTTTGTGAGCTAGAAAAGAGTAAGGACTTACAAAGTCAAAATAAAAATCAAAAGGTTTAATCATTAAAACTGATTTTTTTTGCAAAAAATATTCTAAAAAACCAATACACTAATATTCCAACTGGTCCGGTAAAGTAAGTTAAAATTAGTGAGGGTATAGTAATAACTCTTGGAATAAAATATCTTTTTGAGTCTCTTATAATCCATGAACCTGCAAATAAACTTATAGCAAGAAAATGTAGCCAAAAAATTAGCAACAAAGACTCATTAGCAAACATTGAATACAAGCCATCTAAACCACCGTACAGTTCAAAGCCATCAAAAATATTATTTTCTAGGTATAAATTATAAGATAAGTAAATATATCCAACAGCAAGAAGCATTGGAACAATTATTGATTGTACAAAAAAATTAGTCAGACTATGATTTGGAGCAAAAATTAATAACAACCAAAAAGGAATCACCCCCCAGTTTGCGACTAAATAAATATTTTCAGAATTTACCAAAGCTAGAAGATCATTTATCATCGAAAATAATATAGTATATTAAAATAATGAATCCCACAGCAAATAAAAGCGATTTTGATGATCTAACTACAAATTTGAAAGACTTAGCGTATTCTTATCTGGAAAAATATAATCCCTCTAAACAGCAATTAAAGGTTTTTTTACTTAAAAAATATCTAACTAAAATAAAAGGAACTAAGTCTAAAAAAGAAGTGACCTCAATAATTGAAGAAATAGTTTTAAATTTAGAAAAAAATAAATTTTTAAATGATGAATTATACTCAGATTCAAAAGCAAGAATGTTTTTAAGAAGAGGATACTCTCTTAATAAAATTAATAAGTCTCTGAGAAGCAAAGGTATAGAAGATAAATATGTAAAACAAAGTATTGAAAAAATAAAAGACAATGAGATTGAACCAGATTTTGTGTCTGCATTAAAACTTTGCAAAAGAAGAAGAATAGGCCCACTAAGACCCGGAAATAACCGAGAATTATTTTATAAAAAAGATATGGGTATTCTAGCAAGAAATGGATTTAGTTTTGAATTATCTAAAAGAGTATTAAATCTTGAGGCTGACGAGTTTAGCAAATTAATCAAGCTTATTTGATTTCTTTCTTTTTTCCTCTTCAACAAGTAAATCAATTTTCCTTTTTAAAGCATTTCTTACTAAAATAAAAAACAAAACTCCAAAAAAAGTAACTGAAAGAACAATTATTAAGATTGTTTTAATCATTTAAATTTTCAGCTCTTCTAATCAATAAACTAGGATTTTTGTAATTTTCTTTTCCGTATAAAAAAGGCTGTTCATCTAAAGTTGTAATTATTGCCCCAGCATTTTTGGCTACTGCATGCCCTGCAGCATAATCCCATTCATGTGCTCTTTCTCTAGCTGCATAAATATCATACTCACCAGTTGCTATTACACAAAATTTATAAGAACTGGCCATTTTAACTATAGAATTTACTTTATACTCTTTTAATTTATTCAGAATAATATCAGAAGGCTTTATCACGCTTGATACTGCAACTACTTTTTCTTTTGGCTGAAGTTTTTTACAATTAATCTTTTTAACATTATCATTTTCAATTAAATAACTTTCTCCTGGAGCATAAGTATAAAAAAGTCTATTTTTTTTTGGTACGCCCACAAGCCCTAAAACTGGAACAGTGTTAATTATTAATGCTGCGTTGAGTGTATACTCGTCTTTGCCTGCTATATATTCTTTAGTTCCATCGATTGGATCAATTAACCAAAATATTTTGGAGGTATTTTTAACATTGAAATCCACTGTTTCTTCAGAAATTATTTTAATATTTGGTGTTAATTCTATAATCTTTTTTTGTATCAAGTCATTTACAGTTAAATCTCCATTACTTACAGGAGATTGGTCCTCTTTAATTTCTATCTTTAAGCCTTTTTCATAGAGTCTAATAGATTCTTTTCCAGCGTAGTTAAAAGTTTCGATAAGACTTTCGGCAATATTTTTAAGTTCATCTTTGTTCATTTTCTACTTTTTCTAATTTTACATTGTCAATATTTATTACTCTTTTTCCAAAGTTTTCAAAATTTACTGTTACTTTATTTCCAAGAATTGATTGAATTTGACCAATGCCCCAATCCTTATTTGCAGGATTTGTCACATAATCACCTGGTTCAAAATCAATAAGCATTATGGAAAATTATTATTAAATATACTATACACTTTTAATTATGAATTCTCTAGGTATTAAAAAACCAAAAAAAGAAACTAAAGTTGTGGTAGCAATGTCAGGTGGTGTTGACTCTTCTGTTGTGGCCGCGTTGATGAAACAAGAAGGTTTTGATGTCACAGGAATAACTCTTAAACTTTACGACGACACAAAACAATCAAAAGAGGGTAGACAATGTTGTGCTGGCCAAGATATTTTAGATGCAAAGAGAGTTTCAGAAAAAATTAATATTAATCATGAAATTTTATACTACCAGAAAAAATTTAAAACAGAGGTAATCGACTCTTTTATAGACAGTTATGCTTCAGGAGAAACCCCTATACCATGTGTTCAATGCAATCAGACAGTTAAATTTAGAGATTTATTTAAATATGCTAAAGATTTAAAAGCAGACGCGCTAATAACTGGTCATTACGTTTCTAGAGTTCAAAATAATAGTCACGCAAGTATGTATCGAGCCAAAGATTACAGTAGAGATCAAAGTTATTTTTTATTTAGTACTACGCAAGAGCAACTTGATTATCTAAGATTTCCTTTAGGAGAAATAGATAAATCTGAAACAAGAAATATTGCAAAAAAATTAGATTTAAATGTTGCTGAAAAACCAGACAGTCAAGATATTTGTTTTGTTCCTAACGGGGATTATAGCTCTGTTATAAAAAAATTTAGACCTGAGTCTTTTAAAAAGGGTAAAATAATAAACCTTTCGGGAAAACAAATAGGAGAACATGAAGGTATTATAAATTACACAATTGGACAACGAAAAGGTATAAAAATTTCAAGTGAAAAACCGCTTTACGTAGTAAATATAGATGCATCAAATAATATTGTCATTGTTGGAAATAAAGAAAATTTAGAAATTAAGAAAATTAAATTAAGAGATCTAAATATTTTAGAAAACAGAAAAGAGTTTGAAAAAATTATCAATATAAAGGTAAGATCTACTGGTAGACTTTTAAAAGCTAAAATTAATTTCTTAGGTAATTTTGCTGAAGTCGAAATTTTAGAAAAAGAAACTGGAATTTCTCCAGGGCAAGCTTGTGTTTTTTATTCCGAAGATAAAATTGGGGATAAGGTTTTAGGTGGCGGTTGGATTGATAAGACATTCAATAATTATTTATCCACGTAGTTAACAACGTAAAATAAAACACGCATTAAGTGTTTAACTAAATTCGTTCTATGTGATTTAATGTTTTTAATTAAGAGGCAACTCTTAACTGGCCATTTAGGGAAAAACCGAGAGGTTCAAGCTTAAAGGGCAGAAAGGTGAACCTAGTAGCGCTAGAATAGTTCATCGGGAAGGCTTGGCGGTAGCGCCTAAAACGACGAGCCAAAACTACTAAATTTCTGGGCGAAAGCCTAGAAATTTAAGTGGTTCTTCTCCAAAAAAATTTAGAAAATAAATAAAAAATTATTACACCAACAAAATAATTCCATTCTAACATGTGTTTGAAATGCGTGTTACCTTTAGTCACCAAAGTAGGAACACTTAACAGGGCAACTGTAACAAGTATGCTTACAAGTAAAAATTTCATTATTAAAACTTTCTTATTTATAAGTTTTTTAATTTTTTCTTTTAATTTAAAAAAATGATAAACCAAATAACCTTGAGCAATAAGTTCAAAGATAATAAATAATAGCAAAACCACTCTTCTAAATAACTTATATATTTGAATATCAAATTTGATACCTAAAAAGATTGAATGAATAGTTAAAAAAATCGCTGACAAAATACCAAAAGTTTTAAATTTATAATTAATACTTGTTGCATTAAGATTGTTAACCAAATCGTTATTATTTTTCCAATAATAATAAAGAAGGAAAGCCGTTAATATCATTGATGGTTTAAAAATCAGGTACTGCGGAAAAGCTCTTGAAGCTCTACTTATTGATAAACTTCCATCTAGGTATGGAATTGAAAAACTAGATCTACCAATTTGATCTACCTCTAGAAACGTATCATTTAAGAATTCAGGATTTTGAGATATAAAAAGGCACAAATTTATTGCCAGTAATGGAATAAAAAAGATCCATAAACTCAATTTTCGAATTTGAGTTATTTCTTTCATAAATATTTTAGATTATTTCTTTTTGTTTCTTTTTCTTGCTCTTCTTTTTTTTGAGCCAATTTTTCTTCTACCACGGTGCTTTTTTGGGTAACCCATATTTTTGCCTCCTTTTTTCTATCTTAATCTATAAAGTTATATATAAAGTTCAATTATACTTATTTTATGAAAAAGTCTATAAGCACATTTTTAAAACATCCAACAAAAGATAGCTCAAATAGATCCGCAAACCCTCCTGTAACCCGCGCTTCAACTATTTTATTCAACACGATGCAGGAAATGTATAAACATGAACTGAAAATCAAGAAACATAAGAAAGTATCTCATTTTACCTACGGAAGATATGGCAGTACGACTACAATTGAACTTGAAAATATTTTAAAAGAATTAGAGCAAGCTTATCATGTTTTTCTAACAGGTACCGGATTTGGTGGAATCGCTTTAGCATTAATGGCACTTTGTAGGCCTGGAGACGAAATTTTAGTTTCAGATAATGTTTATGGTCCAACAAAAGAAATATCTCAAGAACTTATGAAAGAATTTAAAGTTGATGCTAAATTTTATAATCCCGACTCTTTGGATGATTTAAAAGGAAAAATATCGGATAAAACAAAAATGATTTTAGTTGAAAACCCAGGGAGTAACACTTTTGAATTTCAAGACTTATCTAAAATTGTCAAGGTGGCTAAAAGAAAAAAAATTTTTACTTTGCTTGACAATACTTGGGGAACTCCACTTTATCTTAAACCATTAAAATTAGGATTTGATATGTCTTTTTGCTCTGCTACAAAATATTTTTCTGGTCATTCAGATGCTATGGGCGGTTCTCTGGCAGTTAATCAAAAAGTTTTTAAAAAAATAATGTTCTTTTATAAATTATCAGGATACCGAATGTCAGCTGATGAGGCTTACCTAATCATAAGAGGCTTAAGAACTTTAGATACCAGACTAAAACAACATTATGAGAATACAAAAATCATAATCAAATTTCTAAAAAAACAAAAAAAAATTAAAGAAATTCTATATCCACACAATCCATCAAGCAAAAATTATAAACTATGGAAAAAATATTACTCTGGAGCAACAGGCCTACTTTCTATTGTTATAAAAAGTAAAAAAAAATCTTCGGTGATCGCCTTTGTAAATTCGCTTGAATTATTTGGAATCGGATACAGCTGGGGAGGTTTTGAAAGCCTAGCTATTCTTCAAGAGATTAAAAGTTCAAAAAAGGATGAATATTTAAAAGGGCGCCAATTTTACAGATTTAATAAAGATGAGCACATTGTAAGACTTCATATTGGATTAGAAGACTCAAAAGATTTAATTAATGATTTAAAACAAGGATTAAAAAAAATTAAGTGATTAAAAATTTTTTCCCAAACAAAACCGCATTTTATGCCTTAGTAGCTGCTTGCTTTGTTGTTTGCACTACAATGGGAGTTAGACAAACATTTGGACTATACTCAAGCGAATTTGAGACAACAGCTGGAACATCAAATACTGAATTTGGATTAGCGATCGCCGTCCATGCAATATTTTGGGGAATTTTTACTCCAATTTTTGGTAGGATTTCAGATAGATTAGGCGGATATGTAGTAATAGTTCCAGCTTTAATTTTTTACTCAATCGCTATGCTGCTTATGGGCAACAATTATATTTCAGGCATGTGGTTACAAATCAATCTTGGTTTATTTGTTGGCTTAGGTTTAGCTGGAGCAGCAGGGACCATTCTAACTCCAATGATCTCAAAACATTTTCCAAATGAAAATAGAAGTAAAGCTGCGGGTCTTGTTACTGCTTGCGGAGGCTTAGGAATGTTTATTTTTCCAATATTATCTACTTTGTTCAAAAATATTTCTACCTGGCAGATGTCTTTTATAATATTTTCTATAATTTTATTTTTGATGTGTATACCTGGTCTTTTTGTAAAGTTACCTCAAAATAAAACCACATTTATTAATTCTAACATAGATAATCGAAGTTTAAGTGAAGTCTTAAAAGAGTCATTTGCACATAAAGGTTTTAGATTATTAATTCTTGGTTTTTTTGTGTGTGGTTTTCAAATTACTCTAATAGCAACCCATGTCCCGAGATATGTTCAAGATAAAGGTTTAGCAGACTGGACGGGAATGGCGATTTTGGCTTTGATAGGTTTTTTTAATATTATAGGAACACTTGTAATGGGTTACTTAGGCGATAAATATAGCAAAAAGTTACTCTTGAGTGGATTATATTTTTTAAGAGGAATAACTTTAATACTATTTATTTTCTTACCAGCCTCAAATTTATCTGCAGTTTTATTTGGAACTTCTTTTGGATTGTTATGGCTTGCTACTGTTCCAGCAACAAATGGAATAGTTGCTCAAATATTTGGCACAAAAAATTTATCACTCCTCTTTGGAATAGTATTTTTGAACCATCAATTCGGATCGTTTTTGGGTGCATATTTAGGTGGTTTTTTCTACGATCAGTTCGGAAGTTTTGATTATGCTTGGTATCTAGCAATAGTTTTATCTTTTATAGCCACAGCTTTGCATTTACCAATTGATGAAAGACCAATAGCGACTGTGGATAAAACTATCTAAGGTTGTATTTTGAGTCTTAAAGTGAATCAAAAGTGAATCAAAACGTGAACATTTAAAAGGTTACAACTTTAAATTGTGGATAATTTTTTTATTTAATCATTAAGATTCTTTTTATATGCTGAAGTTAACAAAGGAGCAAAAATGTTTTCAACTGAGCTAGGAAAAAAATTAGACAAATATCATTTATTAAAACATCCATTTTATCAAATTTATTGGAACGAAGGAAAGTTAAACAGAGAAATTATCAAAGATTATGCTGAGCAATATTATCAGCATGTTAAAGCATTTCCTAGATACATAAGCGCAACTCATTCAATTTGTGAGGATATTGAAAAAAGAAGAATTCTTTTAGAAAATTTACAGGATGAGGAAAATAAAGATGGCGATCATCCAAAATTGTGGAAAAATTTCGCTAAAGCTCTTGGAGCAAACGAAGTAGAAATCGAAAATACAAAGCTAGATTGGTTTACAAAAGACATGATTGATAACTTTTTTGCTCAAGCGAGAAAATCTTATGCAGAAGGTTTGGCATCACTTTATACCTATGAAAGACAAATTCCTGAAATTGCGGAAACAAAAATTCAAGGTTTAAAAAAATTTTATGGAGTAAACTCAAAAGATGGGCTAGAATTTTTCGAGGCGCATAAATCTGCTGACGTAATTCATAGAGCAGAATGTGAAAAACTTTTAGATAGTTTAAGCACTGAAGAGCAAAAAAAGGCAGAAAATGCCTCTTTATTGACTGCAAGATACCTATGGAATTTCTTAAGTGGCATGGTTTCAAAACATAAACTGCAAATAGCCGCCTAGTTTCTAAAGTCTTGATTGACAATTTAGATTAAGAAGAATACCTATGATTAATTAGGTATGGAAATTTATCTTCCAATTGTACAAGTTCACATAGATGTAATTTTTATTTTATTTGTCAGCTTCGCTGTTGGAGTTTTGTCTGGTTTATTTGGGGTAGGCGGTGGTTTTTTAATGACTCCGTTTTTAATTTTTCTAGGAATCCCACCAGTTTATGCTGTACCAAATGAGATTAATAATATTCTAGCGACATCTGTATCTGGATCTATGACCCATTGGTTTAAAAACACATTAGATTACAAAATGGGTTTAATGATAATTATAGGAGGTACAGTAGGTACGGTACTTGGAATTATCACTTTTACTTTTTTTAAGGAAACAGGCAAATTAAGTTTAATAATTTCATTGTCTTACATGTATCTTCTTGCAATTATAGGGACTTTGATGCTTATAGAGGGTGCGAGCGAAATTGATGCAGCTAGGAAAAAAATAATTTTAAAAAAAAAACTTCACACACATTACTGGATACATGGTCTTCCTTTAAAGTTAAGATTCCCAAAATCAAGACTTTACGAAAGTGCTTTTACACCAATACTTCTTGGTGTAATTGTGGGTTTTGTAGCAGCATTAATTGGAGTTGGAGGTGCATTTTTGATGGTACCGGCAATGATCTACCTAATAGGTATGCCAATGAATTTAATTCCAGGAACTTCTTTATTCGTGACCGTATTTATAAGTGCCTTAGTAACTGTTTTACATGCATTTCAATATGGTTCAATTGACCTAATTTTAGTTATTGTTTTAGTAGTAGGTTCGATTGTTGGTGTGCAAGTTGGTCAAAAAATAGGTCAATATCTAAACAGTTCTCACTTAAAAACTCTATTTGCAATGTTATTATGTGCGGTCGCAATTGCTATTGCATATGATACATTTTTTTTCGAAGGCGTTAGACAAATTAAAGAAACCGAAATTGTAAATGTTGAAAACTTAAATTTTTTTTCTAAATTTATCTCCAAACTATCTGATAATAACCCACTTCTTTATGGATCATTAGCTATTTTATTAGCAATTGTTTTGGGAGTTATAGGCGCAGGGAGTAGACAGCTGTTAAGTAAATATAGATATATTTTCGTAATCAAAAAAA
>CACCBT010000008.1 GCA_902544345.1 uncultured Pelagibacteraceae bacterium | reverse complement strand
AGTATCCAAATTTAACTAATGATTTTTTAATTTCAAAAGGAGTTACCCAATACAAATTGATACCTAGCCTCGGAGCCACAGAAACATATCCTTTCATAGGTTCTTCAGAAATAATTACCGATATCACATCTTCAGGGAAAACTTTAGCTGATAACAATTTACGAGTTCTTAAAGACGGATTGATACTTAGATCTAGAGCATGTTTATTTATTGCAAAAAAAAAGGCTGCAAAATTGCAGCCTTTTTTAAAATCTTTGGGTAAGTGAAATTACATTCCCATTCCACCCATACCGCCCATTCCACCCATACCACCACCCATCGGAGGCATAGCAGGACCAGAATCTTTTTCTTCAGGTTTATCTGCGATCATTGCTTCAGTTGTGATTAATAGCCCAGCTATAGAAGCAGCATCCTGTAATGCTGATCTTACAACTTTAGTTGGATCTATAATTCCTTTTGCAAACATATCTACGTAATCTTCATTCTGAGCATCATAACCTTGAGAAGCTTTTTTACCTTCTAAAAGTTTACCTACAACTACAGAACCATCGACACCTGCGTTAGCAGTAATTTGTCTGATCGGAGCTTGAAGAGCTTTTTTTACAATCTCAACACCTGCTTTTTGGTCGTCGCCTTTTACTTTTACACCATCTAAGTCTTGTGCAGCGTAAAGTAGGGCACAACCACCACCGATTACCACTCCTTCTTCAACAGCAGCTCTCGTTGCGTTAAGTGCATCTTCAACTCTATCTTTTCTCTCTTTAACTTCAACTTCAGTAGCGCCACCAACTTTAATCACAGCAACACCTCCAGCAAGCTTAGCCAATCTTTCTTGAAGTTTTTCTTTATCGTAGTCAGATGTTGTTTCATTGATCTCAGATCTAATTTGATTACATCTTGCTTCAATATCAGATTTTTTACCTTCACCTGCTACAATAGTACTATTCTCTTTATCAATTTTTACTTTCTTACAAGAACCCAAGTCTCCAATTTTTACGTTTTCTAATTTGATACCAAGATCTTCAGAGATTACTTGTCCACCAGTTAGAATAGCAATATCCTCTAACATTGCTTTTCTCCTATCACCAAAGCCTGGAGCTTTAACTGCTACAACTTTTAAACCACCTCTTAACTTGTTTACTACTAAAGTTGCCAAAGCTTCACCTTCAACATCCTCAGAAATAATCATTAATGGTCTGTTAGCTTGAACTACTGACTCTAACAACGGTACCATTGGTTGTAAGTTAGTTAATTTTTTCTCAACTAAAAGCACTAAAGGATTTTCAAGTTCAGTTGTCATTTTTTCAGTATTGGTTACGAAGTAAGGTGATAGGTAACCTCTATCAAACTGCATACCTTCAACTACATCAAGCTCAGTTTCAACTCCTTTTGCTTCTTCAACAGTAATAACACCTTCATTACCAACTTTTTGCATTGCTTTAGAAATCATATCTCCTATTGATTTTTCGCCATTCGCAGAAATTGTACCAACTTGTGCAACTTCTTCGTTTGCTTTTACTTTTTTTGAAGATGTTTTCAATTTATCAATTACATGTTCCACAGCTTTATCAATACCTCTTTTGATATCCATTGGGTTCATGCCAGCTGTTACATATTTAAGACCTTCATTAACAATAGCCTGAGTTAAAATTGTTGCAGTCGTTGTTCCATCACCAGCGTTATCATTAGTCTTGCTAGCAACTTCTTTAACCATCTGTGCCCCCATATTTTCAAACTTATCGTCAAGTTCAATTTCTTTAGCTACAGATACACCGTCTTTAGTTGTTCTTGGTGCACCGTATGATTTATCCATAACTACGTTACGTCCTTTTGGACCTAAAGTAACCTTAACAGCATTTGCTAAAGTGTTTACTCCAGTAAGCATTTTAGATCTTGCTTCTGTATCAAATTTAATTATTTTCGCCATTTTATTCTCCTCTAAACGTTATTTTTTACTTTTTGAAATTCCCATTATGTCTGACTCTTTCATAATGCTGTATTCTTTACCGTCTATTTTAACATCAGTTCCAGACCATTTTCCAAATAGTACGATATCCCCAACTTTTACGTCCATTGGTGTAATCTTTCCGTCTTCATTCTTGGCTCCAGGCCCAAGAGCCACAACTTCTCCCTCTTGAGGTTTTTCTTTAGCTGTATCTGGGATGATAATTCCGCCGGCAGTTTTTTCCTCACTGTCTAGCACTTTAATAAGCACACGATCGTGCAGAGGTCTAAATTTCATATGTTTTCTCCTATAAATTTTATTGTAGTCTTGATATGGTATGTTTTAACTATATTTCAAGAGGCAAAATCATTAAAAAAACCAATATAAACAATATTTATAAGCATTATAAGGAGAGAAATAGTAAATTGAAAGAACTAAACCACTTAGCAGATATATTCGAAAAATATGATACTTTTATTATTGACCTTTGGGGAGTAGTGCATAATGGAGTTGTTCTTAATCCAAATGCTATAGAAGCAATAGACCAATTGAAAAAGCATGCAAAAAAAATAGTATTTTTATCTAATGCTCCTAGGCCTAGTTCGAACGTAATCAATTTTCTGTTAAAAATGAAAATGAATAAAAGATACCTTGAAAATGTAATGACCTCAGGTGAGGCAGCAATGCATGCCATAAACCAAAAAAAATTTGGAAAAACATTTTATCATCTAGGACCAACCAGAGATACTTCAATATTTGAAACAGTAAAAGATAATAAAACTGATCTTCAAAGATGCGATTTTATTTTATGTACAGGATTATTCGACGAATACGAAAATGACTTAAACTATTACAAAAAAATTTTATTGAAGCATGTTTCAAAAAAATTGATTTGTACTAATCCAGATTTAATAGTTCACAGAGGAAATGTTGAAGAACTATGCGCAGGTTCAGTAGCAAAAGTTTTTTGAAGACCTTGGAGGTAAAGTAATTTATTTTGGGAAACCACATAAGGAAATTTACAATATGTGTTTTGAGTCAAACGAAAAAGTTTTGGCCATCGGTGATAATTTGAGAACAGATATAAAAGGAGCCAATAATTTAAGTATAGACTCTATTTTTATAACTGAAGGCGTACACCGTAAAGAGTTTAATAATTTCTCTGAGCTGAATAAACTTTTAGGAAAATATAATGTTACAGCAAATTTTTTTCAAAAAGAATTAAAATGGTAAAATGAAAATTTATAAGAATCCAAGTCTTGCTCAAAAACACTGTAACGGTGTGATAGCAATAGGTAATTTTGATGGATTACATTCAGGCCATCAAAAAGTAATAAGTGAGGCAAAACGAAAAGCTGAAAAAAACAAAATACCCTTTGGAGCTATGACTTTTGAGCCAGTGCCTGTGATGTTTTTTAATAAAAAGATTAAAAATCATAGAATAAATTCTTTACAGCAGAAAAAACAGCAGCTTAAAAAATTTAAGTTAGATTTTTTAATAATAATAAAATTTAATAAAAAGTTTTCATCTCAATCAGCAGAAGAGTTTATTGAAAAAATTATTTTCAAAAAAACAAAATGTAAATTTTTATATGTAAGTAAAAACTTTAAATTCGGGTTTAAGCGGCAAGGAAATATTAAGACTTTAAAAAAATTTGAAAAAAAGTATGATTTTAAAAATATTATAACTAAACCTTTCAAAAAAAATAATAAAATAATTTCATCAACATTAATAAGAAAAAAAATAAGATTAGGAAAAATAGTTGAGATAAATAAATTATTAAATCGTAATTGGACTGTTGTTGGTAAAGTAATTAAAGGACAGAGAAGAGGACATAAAATTGGGTTTCCAACATGTAACTTGAAATTAAATGATTACGTTGTCCCTAAACTCGGAGTTTATGCCGTGAAAGTTAAAAGTAATAATTTTATCAAAAATGGCATAGCTAATGTAGGCTATAGACCAACTTTTAATGGGCAAAATTTATTATTAGAAACAAATATCTTTGGAATTAACAAAAATTTATATAATAAAGAGATTAGTATTAGTTTTAAAAAATTTATAAGACCAGAAAAAAAATTTAGAAATTTGAAAGTTTTAAAAAAACAAATACAACTTGATATAAAACAGGCAAAAAAATAATGTCTAAAGATACCTTGCAGCTTCCCAAAACAGCTTTCTCAATGAAAGCTAGTTTGCCTCTTAAAGAACCTGAAATTTTAAAGAAATGGGAAAAAAATAAGATTTTTGAAAAGCTAAGAAAACAGTCTAGAGGAAAAGAAAAGTTTGTACTTCATGATGGCCCACCTTATGCAAATGGTCATATACATATGGGTACAGCGTTAAATAAAATTTTAAAAGATATGATAACTCGTTTTCATCAGATGAACGGTAGAGACTCTGTTTATGTACCAGGTTGGGACTACCACGGACTACCTATAGAATGGAAAATTGAAGAACAATACAAAAAAAAGAAAAAGAACAAAGATGAAGTTCCTATTAAAGATTTCAGACAAGAATGCAGAGAGTTTGCAAAAAGCTGGATTGATGTTCACATTAAAGAGTTTAAGAGACTAGGAGTAGTAGGCGATTTTGAAAATTATTATTCTACAATGAGTTACGAGGCTGAAGCTCAAATTGTGAGAGAGTTAGGTAAATTTCTTTTAGATGGAAGTTTATATCAAGGATTTAAGCCAGTTCTATGGTCTACTGTTGAGAAAACTGCTTTGGCTGATGCTGAAGTAGAGTATTTAGATCATACTTCCAATACAATTTATGTTGCATTTAAAGTTAAAAAAACCAATAAAGACTTTCTTAAGGATTCAAGCATAATAATTTGGACTACTACACCTTGGACCATACCTGCTAATAAAGCGTTAGCTTTTAATAGTAATATCGAATATTCAGTTTTGGAAATTGAAAACCTAGAACATTTTAAAGACAAGAGAATTGTAGTTGCAAAAAATTTAATTGAGTCAATTACTAAAGAATGTGAAATAAAAAGCTACAAAGAATTGAGTACTTTTAAAGGATCAGAATTTAAAGGAACCTTGTGTAGTCACCCATTTGTCAAAATGGATTTTGATTATGACGTTCCAATGCTAGATGCACAATTTGTTAACTTAGAGCAAGGAACAGGAATCGTTCATTGTGCTCCTAGCCACGGTCCTGATGACTTTAATTTATGTTTGAAAAATAATATTCCATCACTTTACACAGTTGATAACGCGGGTGTTTATACTAAAGAGGTCCCATATTTTACAAATACACACGTATTTAAGGCAGACCCAATCGTTATAGAAAAACTTAAAGAGCAAAACAAATTACTTAAAAATGATAAACTCAATCATAGCTATCCTCATTCTTGGAGATCCAAGGCTCCATTAATTTACAGAGCAACACCTCAATGGTTTATTTCTATGCAAAAAAATAAATTAAGAGATAAAGCCGTTAAAGCTATAAGCGAAACTGTTTTTTATCCAAACAAAGGCAAGGAAAGGCTTTTGTCAATGATTGAAGGAAGACCAGACTGGTGTGTTTCAAGACAAAGAGTTTGGGGTGTACCATTACCTATTTTCATAAATAAAAAAACAAAAGAACCATTAAGAGATCAAAAAATTATAGATAGAATTGCCTCTATTTACGAAAAGGAAGGCTCCGATTGTTGGTTCACAGATGATGCCAAAACTTTTTTAGGAAATGATTATGATGCAAAAGATTATGAAAAATTAAATGATATTGTTGAGGTTTGGTTTGATAGCGGTTCAACACACAGTTTTGTTTTGGAGAAAAGAAAAGATTTAAAGTGGCCTGCAGATATGTATTTAGAGGGATCTGATCAGCATAGGGGGTGGTTTCATTCTTCCTTATTAGAATCATGTGGAACTAGAGGCAAAGCACCATTTAAAAGCATCCTTTCACATGGCTTCGTTGTGGACGGCAAAGGTATGAAAATGTCTAAATCGATGGGTAACGTTATTTCTCCCGAAGATATATTGAAGAATTATGGCGCAGACATACTTAGAGTTTGGGCTTCTGCATCAGATTATGCTGAAGATTTAAGAATAGATAAAAATATTTTAATACAACATGCAGAGTCTTATAGAAAAATTAGAAATACATTTAGATTTATGCTTGGTAACCTAAAAGATAATTTTGAAAAACAAATATTTGACAAAATAAAGATAAATGAATTCGATGAATTGGAGCGATTTATTTTGCACAAATTATTTTCAATAAATAAATCTTTTAATGAAAATTTCAAAAATTATAATTTTCACAAACTATACAAAGAACTTTTGAATTTTTGCACACTTGATCTCTCTTCTTTTTATTTTGATATAAGAAAAGATGTTCTTTACTGTGATAGCTTAAATTCAAAGAAAAGAAAAAACTGTGTAATCGTTCTGAACATAATTTTAGAAAGTCTATTAAAGTGGTTTGCTCCAATTTTAGTTTTTACTACTGAAGAAATTTATAGTTTAGTGAATAAAAATAATTCTGAAAGTATTCATGAAAATCATTTTGTAAATATCCCAGCTAGTTGGGAAAATGATAAGCTAAATGAAAAATGGTTACAACTGTCTAAAATTAAACAAGATGCAAATATTGCGATAGAGGAGAAGAGAGCTAGTAAAGAAATTGGATCGAGTTTAGAGGCTGAAATTAAACTTATATTAAAAAAGGATAAATTTGAACTTCTCGATAAATTGGATTTATCAGATTATTTTATCGTTTCAAAAGCAGAAAAAGAATTATCAAATAATGATGAAATCAAGATTGAGGTACAGAAAGCCAAGGGACAAAAGTGTGAAAGATGTTGGAAAATTTTAGAGAAAAAATGTGAGAGAGAAAGTTGTCCAATAAAATAGAAAGTCAATATTTTGATTGATCTTAAAGAAATAAAAAATAAAATTATTACAAAAAATAATCTCTACTGTTTGTGTGTTATTTCAATAATATTTTTTTTAGATAGATATATAAAACTACTCATATTAAATAACTTCACTGAAAATACATATTATTTAAATGATTATATCAATTTAAATTTAATTTGGAATACAGGTATTGGATTTGGGTTAATGAGCTTCGATAATCAAATATTTTATAATTCAATTTCTGTTATAATAGGTTTAGTAATTATTCTTTTACTATTCATTACAATTAAATCAAAAAGATTTGAAAAATTTAGTTTTTCAATAATTGTTGGAGGAGCACTTGGTAATTTTTACGATAGAATTTTTTTTAAAGCTGTACCAGATTTTATAGATATTCATTATGGTAATTTCCACTGGTTTACCTTCAATATTGCAGATATTTTCATTACTATTGGTGTTATATGTTTAATAACTATAGGTTTTTTTATAAAAGATTAATAAATGAAAAAAATTTTACCAATTTTATTTTTACCTTTAATCTTGCTTTCTTGCACTAGTTTAGAGGAAGCTGGAAAAGTTTTAAGAAATGAAAAAATAAAGTCTACAGACGAATTTTTAGTGAAGAAAAAAGAGCCATTAGTTTTGCCTCCAGATTTCGATAAAATTCCTGAGCCAGGTTCTATATCTAAAAAAAAAGATGATGAAAGTGAGGATAGAATTAAGAAAATTTTGAAGGCTCCTAGCACAAACGATACAAAAGAGAATAATTCATCCTCAGTTGAAGACACTATAATAGACAGAATACGTAAGTGAAAAATAATAAATTCATATTCAAAAATAACATATACCCAAAATATTTAAATAAAAAATTATTAAATAAATTTAATAAAAAATATTCTAAGATTGAAAAAGAAATATTAGCTCAAATTGATGAACCAAATAATGTTTATAATATTTTAAGTGAAAACTTCACATTAGGTTTCAAAATCAGAGATTTGCAAAAATTTAAAAAGTATAAAAATATTGCAATTGTTGGAATGGGGGGCTCGATTCTAGGATCTCATGCAATATTTAAATTTTTAGAAAAAAAAATTAAAAAAAACTTGTTTTTTTTTGATAACATTGATTATGAAAAAGCTTTAAATTTTAAAGAAAAAATAAATAAAAAATCTGTTCTTTTTATTGTAATATCAAAATCAGGTAATACAATAGAAACTATTTCAAATTTTTTTTTCATTAACAAAATTAAAAAAAATCAAAAAAATTTGATTTTAATATCAGAAAAACAAAATAATGCATTATTTGAAATATCAAAAAAATATAATTTATTTTATGTTGAACATAAACATTATATTGGTGGGAGGTATTCAGTTTTGTCTGAGGTTGGTATTTTACCAGCTTATCTTATGGGAATAAATATTTTTTCTTTGAGAAAAAATCTAAAAAATTTTTTTTTATCAATGAAAAGAACTTTTCTAAAAGAAAGTAGTGTTAAAATTGCTAATATAATTTATCGTAAAAAATTACAGAGCCTTATACTTTTAAATTACTCGCCAAGACTAGAAAAGTTTTTATATTGGTGTCAGCAACTTATTGCTGAAAGTTTGGGAAAAAAAGGAAAAGGACTAATGCCAATAATATCCTCAGCTCCTAAAGACCACCATAGTGCATTACAATTATACCTTGATGGACCAAAAGATAAATTATTTCATATTTTTAGCCTGGAGGAAAATACAAAAAAAAAAATTAATATAAAAAAAGTTTCTAAACATACAAATTATCTTCATAATAAAGACTTGTTTGAAATAAGAAATGCTCAAAAAGAGGCTTTAATAAAAACTCTCAAAAAAAATAAAATTCCTTTCAGGGAACTTAAAATTAAAAAGTGTGATGAGGAAACGCTAGGTCAATTGTTCTCTTATTTTATTTTAGAAATCTCTATAGTTGGAAAAATATTAGGTATTAATCCATTCGATCAACCTGCTGTCGAGCAAGTAAAAAAATTTACCAAAATTATTTTAAATTAAACCTTCCAAAGATAATTTTAGAACGCCCATATTTACGTATCATTAAAATATTTAAAATTTTATCAAGTTTATCATGAGAATTTTTTTCACGATGAATGATAACAAGATGTTTGTTATTGAAACATTTATTCTTTTTTAATTCTTGTAAGACATTAATATAGTCATTTTCCTTAAAAGGAGGGTCAAAAAAAAAAATATCATATTTATATTTAAAAAAATTATTAGTATTTTTTATTTCTTGATTAAAAACTTGTGCCTGATTATCGACTGATAATTTAATTAAATTTTCTCTCAATAAATTTATTATTTTTTGCTCTTTTTCAACAAAGGTTACATTTTTAGCTCCACGAGATATACACTCTATTCCAAAAGATCCAATGCCTGAATATAAGTCTAATATTTTTGCTCTATCAATTTGAATTTCAATTTTGTTAGAGTGTTTTAATATATTAAAAATATTTTCTTTAACTATATCTTTTAAAGGTCTAGTAACATTTGATTTTATAAATTGTATTTGTCTACCTTTTAATTTACCACTAATTATCCTCATTTAATTTATTATCTTCCAACCGATATCCTTTCTGAAAAAACCGGGTTTCCAATTAATCTTTTTTATAATTTTAATTATTTCTCTTCTAGCATTAGCAAGATTATTTCCGACACATGTAATATTTAGAACCCTGCCTCCAATTGAATAAATCTTATTTTGAAAGAGTTTAGTTCCAGCATGAAAAATAAAATTATTTTTTTTCAATTTTAATTTGCTTAGATTATTAATTCTAATATTTTTTTTATACTTTCCTGGATATCCCTTTGAACATAAAACTATTGTCATACTTTTCTGCTTTCGCCATTTAATTTTTATATTTTTTAAGTTGTCATTAATAGTGTTTTTGATAATTGAAAGTAAATCTGTTTTAAGTCTTGGTAAAATTACTTGGCACTCTGGGTCCCCCATTCTAACATTATATTCTATTAAATAAGGCTCATTATTTTTAATCATTAAGCCCACGTATAAAATACCTTTGTAAGGTTGTTTTTTTTTCTTCAGCGCAATTAAAGTTGGCTTAACAATTTTTTCAATAATTTTATTTTCTACTTCTTTAGTTATGATAGGCGCTGGAGAATATGCTCCCATACCGCCGGTATTGGGTCCTCTATCTTTTTCTCCTACACGCTTGTGATCTTGTGCTGATCCGAAAAATTTAAAATTATTTTTGTCTACTACCAAAAAATAGCTTGCTTCTTCACCTTTAAGAAATTCTTCTAAAACAACTTTTTTTGAGGATTTAAATTTACCTCTAAAGATTTCATCTGAGATATTCAAAACTGCTTTTTTATTTTTGCAAATAGTTACACCTTTTCCAGCTGCAAGACCATCCGCTTTTACTACTATTGGAAAATTGCTTATTTTCAAAAAATTCTTGACATGACTTAAAGATCTACAAATTTTAAATTTTGCAGTTGGGATTTTATTAGCTTTACATAAATTTTTCATAAATGCTTTCGACCCTTCTAATTTTGAAGCATATTTACTTGGCCCAAAAACCTTTACTCTTTTTTTAATTAGGAAGTTTACCAATCCTTTCACCAAAGGCTCCTCTGGTCCAATGATTACAATTTCAATTTTATGAAATTTTATAAGTTTAAAAATCTTATTAAAATTCAGAATATCTACGTCAATATTTGTAGCGATATCTGCAGTGCCAGCATTACCTGGGAAACAAAAGATTTTTTTTGGGGACCGGGACTCAAACAGTTTTCGGCATAGAGCATGTTCTCTACCTCCACTTCCTATTAATCCAATATTCATATCTGTTGATATAATGTATAATTTAAACATGAGTGAAAAAAAAGCTAAACTTATTTTCAAACATAATTCTTTCGATATTATTGAAGAAGGAGATTATGTCTTATGCGCTGTTTCAGGAAAGAAAATTAAATTACAAGATTTAAATTATTGGAATGTAGAGTTACAAGAGGCTTATTATTCTCCAGCAGAGGTAGACGAAAAATACAAAAAATTAAATAAATAAACTATTTCCACCTATTATGTGTCCAAATCCATTGCGTTGGATTTCTCACAACCATCTTTTCAAGAACTTCATTTAACTTTTCTGTAAGTTTAAGTTTATCATGAAAGTCTTCAGACTTTATTTCATTTTGAAATTCTACCAAAAATTTACTATTTGATTTACGTTGTATAAAAACTGGGATAATAGACAATTTATATTTTAACGCTAGTTGAGCAGGAAGAGTAGTGGTTAAGGCTGGTTTCTTAAAAAAATTGGTTTTTATCCCCTCACTTACTCTTTGATCAATCATCAAAGCAATACTAAAATCATTTTTTATGTATTCAATAGCATCTCTTACCCCATTCAATCCTTTTTTTATTTGATTCTTACAAATAAACTTTTTCCTTAAAAACTCCATGAATGGATTTAAGAAAATATTATTTAAAGGTCTATAGATTGTTGCTAATTTAATATTTCTTTTTGTTATCTCCATAGACATTAATTCAAAATTTGCAAAATGACCTGACACAAAAATCAAAGGCTTTTTTTTTTGAGATTGCAATATTTAAATTTTCATCACCCTTTATTTCTATGTGGGAAGAATTTTTTCTAAAAGTATTTAAATATATATATTCGATAAATGTCATTCCATAGTTTTTCCACATTTCTGATACGATTTGATTTTTATTCACATTTGGAACTTCTGACGCAAAGATACTAAGATTTTTATCAATAATTTTTTTTGATTTGAAAGTAGGTGCAATCAATTTAAAAATTGATGAGAAAATAATTCTACTTAATCTAATACCAACTAACTTTCCTATAATGAATAATAAATAAACAATAATTGCTTGAAAGAAATATTTTAAAAACTTAATCATACTTGTCTGAGATTAGCTTAATTAATTTTTCACAATTTTCAATTTTCAATATAATTCTAAGATATTTAATTTCGTTGTAATTAAATTTTTTTATTTTAAAGTAATCTTTTTCGGTCATTACAATTTGAAGATTTCTTTCTTCTGCATATTTTACAATATTTGATATTTCAGATTTACTAAACTGATAATGATCAGGAAAACCCATTTTTTTTTCAATATCTAGCCCTTCTTCAAGAAGTAAGTCAAAAAAGTTTTTAGGGTTTGCAATTCCTGCGACTGCCAATAATCTTTTTTTCTTAAATTCTCCTGAATTTATAGGATAGTAATTTGAATAAAAAATTTCTAAATTTTTATTATATTTTAAAATTTTTTGTTCGAATTCTAAATTTTTTTTTCCATTAATAATTACTATTTGTGCATCTTCAAGTGCAGCCAAACTTTCTCTTAAGGGACCTGAAGGTATAACCATTCCATTTCCTATCAATTGATTTTGATTAAAACAAATAATATTTAAATCTTTTTGAATTTTATAATCCTGAAATCCATCGTCAAGAATAACAGAATCACAAGATTTATTCTCGGCATCTAAAATAGCTTCTGATCTTTTTAAATTTACGGACAAATATTTATAATGTTCTCTTATTAAATCATATTCATCTTCCTGATCTGCATAATATTTTCTCACAATAAAAGGTTTTTTTCCAATTTTAACCAGTTCGTTTGCAATTAAAATAGCAGTGGGAGTTTTACCTGTTCCACCTAAATATATGTTTCCAATACAAATAACTGGTAAATTAAATTTTTCGCTTTTAACTATTCTCTTCTTAAACCCGATTATTAATTTTACTAAAATCGCAAGAGGAAAAAGAATTAAAGAAAATAAACTAATCTTTTGATCCCAAAATTTTGGCTTATTTATTCTCATTTATAAAAAGATTTATTTTTTCCATTGATTCATAAAGTATTTTCTGTTCAAGGTGCTTAACTAAAGAAATAAAATCTGAATTATTATCTTTTGGACTATTTAAATCTGATAATAAATTTTCTGCTAATTCTCTGAAGTCATTCACTTGTTTAGAAACATTTTTTTGTGAAAGAAGTAAATATACGTCTTTAAAGTTATAAATATAAGGACCATGATAAATTTTACATCCCATTTTTGCAGCCTCAATAGGATTTTGGCCTCCTACATTCTCTAATTTTTTAATTGTGGACTTACCTATGAATACACTTTTTGAATATTTGACACGTTAAATTAAATTTTTCTCCTATTTGCTTTATTCTTTTGGCTCTTGAAATGTGTCTTGGAACAATAATTGTTTTAATATTTTTAATATTCTTTTTAAGTTCTATATGAGCTTTTAAACAAAATTCATCTTCACCTTCATGTGTACTTGCAGCTAACCAAAATTTATTCAAATTTAAAAATTTACTATTATTGTCAATAAATTGGGTTTTATCTAAACTTTCACAAAATTTTAAATTTCCAAAATAAAATATATTTTTTGCATTTAAATTTTCGAGAAATTTTTTTGTTTCTTTATTTGAGACAATACATAAGTTAAATAAACTAAAAATTGATCGAGCCATTTTAGGAAAAAGATTCCACTTGTTATAAGTTTTTCTAGTAATCCTAGCATTAATTATCCCTAAAGGAATTTTTTTTTGATTAGCTAGAAAAATTAAATTTGGCCAAATCTCAGAATCAACTAAAAATATGGCATCTGGTTTCCATAGCGAAAGAAACTTTTTCATTAAAAAATTTACATCCAATGGTAAAAATCTATGTTTAGCATTTTTAAATTTTTTTAATTCTATGTTTGCAAGATTTGCAGAACTTGTAGTAAGAGTTGTTACAAGAAATTCAAAATTATCATTTTTTTTTTCTAACTCATTTATAATTGGAAGAATGCTTTTCAATTCACCAATACTTGCTGCATGAAATAGAATTAATTTTGAGTTATTATTTCTTTTTATATTAAAACTTGAAGGAAAAATTTTTTCTTTATATCTATCTTTATCTTCTTTGTTAATAATTTTTCTAAAAAAAACTAATATTATTAGCAAAGGATAAATTATGAAAGTTAAAGTCCCGTATAGGAGTCTCATCAAATTTATTTAAGTTGGTTATGGTACAAAGATTTATATTCCTCGCAGTTATTTACCAAAAACTCGTGCTTACCTGAGTCAACTACTTTGCCATTTTTAAAAACAAAAATTTTATCAGAGTTGTGAATAGTTGAAAGCCTGTGAGCAATTACAATTGTGGTCTTATTTTTAATCAAATTATTTATCGCATTTTGAACTATTCTTTCTGACTCAGTATCTAAAGAAGATGTAGCTTCATCCAGAAGTATTATCGAAGAGTTTTTTATTATCGCTCTTGCAATAGAAATTCTCTGCTTTTGCCCTCCTGATAGTTTAACACCATTTTCTCCTACATGCGTCTCATATCTTTCTGGTAGCTTATTTATAAACTCATCAGCAGCAGCGAATTTACAAGCCATTTCTATTTCTTTCTGAGATGCATTTGGATTAGCGTAGGATACATTTTTTTTGATCGTGTCATCAAATAAAAAGATATCTTGACTAACTAAAGAGATATATTTTCTTACAGAATTAAGTTGAATTTTTTTTATATCTTGACCATCAATTTGAATTTTACCATTTTGTGGATCGTAAAATCTTGGTATTAAATTTATTATTGTACTTTTTCCTGCACCACTTTGTCCTACAAGAGCAGTTATTTTACCACCATCAAATTTTAAATTTATATCTTTTACAGCTTTTTCATTAGTGGTTTCATATCTAAAATCAACATTTTTGAATTCAATATTACAGTTAGTGATTTCAAGTTTAGGTAAATTGTCATCATTTTTAATTTCTATTGGTTTATCAATAACTGTGAAAATTCTTTTAGCAGAAACAGAGCCTTGATAAATTGTCATATTGATAGTAGCAAGCGATCTCACAGGCTGATACGCAAGCATCATTGCTGCTAAAAAGGAAAAAAAATTGTTCACTTCTAATTCACCTGCGTTAATTAATTTTCCAGAGTAAAATATAAAGCCAGCAATCATTAGCCCTGTTAAAACTTCCATTATAGGCGTTGCTCTAATAAGAATAGTTGCTGCCCTGATATTTTTGTTTACTAACTGACTAATTACCTCTTCAGAATTTTTCTTTTCATCGTCCTCTTTTTGATAAACTCTTATCATTTTCGAAGCTTTAAAAATGTCTGATAGTAAAGAAGTAAGCTTGCCAGATATTTCACTAGCTTGTAGAGTTGCTTTTCCCATTTTTTTTCCCAGATTTTTTGCTAAACCTGCAGCTAAAGGTATCATGATCATAGCAAAAAGAGCTAACTTCCAATTTTGATAAAACATTAGCCCAACCAAAAACACTACGGAAAAGGTATCTTTCATTAGATTTAACACCGCAGTGCTTACTAGCTGATGTATTTGTCCGCAGTCGAACAATATATTGGAAATATACTTTCCTGAGTGTCTAGAGTCTAAAGTTGAGATATCTGAAAATAAAATTGACTTAGCTAATTTTTTTTGCATTTCACCTGCAATTTTTTGTCCAACCTTGATAATATTTAATCTTGCGAAATAAAGAGAAAGCCCTTTTGCAGCAAAAGCAAATATAATTGCAATCGGGATTAACCAAGCTAAGGTTTGATCTTTTTCAACAAATATTTTTTTTACAGCAGGATCCAAAAGCCATGCAGTAGCTGAAGTCGATCCCGCTACGAGTATTGATAAAATTAAACAAAATAAAATAGTCTTTATATGATATTTTACGTATTCTTTATAAAGTCTTTTAAGAATGATTTTTAATTCTTTTATTTCCATTTTTTAAATCGAGTAAATTGATAAAAATAGTATTAAACCTGATAAATTATTAATTTTAAATGCCATAAGACAACTTTTTTGTTTTTCTTTTTTAAAAGTCTTTAATTGGTAAAAAAGACTTAGAAAGAATACTAATAAAAAAAGAGTAAAAAAATTTATACCTATAAATTCTAAAAATAAAAAGCTTAACATTAAAGCATTTAAAAAATAACAACTACCAACAAAAAATTTGATATTTTTTTTGAATTTAATTGAGGTAGACTTAAGCCCTATAATTTCATCATCAGACATATCTTGTGCTCCGTAAATCGTGTCATAGCCCAATGTCCAAAATATGGCCGCGGCATATAAAGTCAAAATATCATATGAAATATCATAACCCATGGAGGTCCAAGACATAATTATTCCCCAATTAAAAGTAATCCCTAAAAATAATTGAGGCCAATAAGTAATTCTTTTCATAAAAGGATAAGAAAAAGCTAGAAACATTGATCCTAATCCTAAAAAAATTGTAAGCGTATTAAATTGTATAAGAATTAAAAAAGCAAAAAAGCATAAAAAAGTTACATAAAAAAGAGCATGCTTAACCGAGATAATATTTGCTGCTAAAGGTCTTTTTTTAGTTCTTTTTACTTTTTTATCGAAATCCTTATCCACAATATCATTGAATATACATCCAGCACTTCTCATTAATAATGAGCCGAAAAAAAATAAAATTAAGTAATAAAAATACATAGAACTATTTTGATTAAAACTCTGTGCGTAAGTTAATCCCCATGAACAAGGCCAAAACAAAAGCATAAAACCTATAGGTTTGTTTAATCTAGTTAAATCTATGAATATCTTTAAATGCTTCATGAAATATTACTTGTAAATATCAAACACTATCTACATAATCAATTTGATTCGATATGGATATAGACTACACAGTAGCAGCCTTGATGTTCCCTGCAATTCCATTAATGATGACGATGTATAGTAATCGTTTTCATACTTTGAGTGCATTAATTCGACAACTACATGACAAATTTACTTTTGAAAAAAAGGTTCCACCAGAGTTAGAAAAACAACTTCATGTTTTAAATAAAAGAACTAATTTTCTTAAATATGTGATGGGTTTTTCATCTTTTGGATTTCTTTTTAATATGCTTACTGTATTACTGTTATATTTAGACTTAATATTTTATGCTAGGTTAAGCTTTGCTTTATGCTGTGTATGCATGATTATTTCAATTTTCCTATTTTTACAGGAAGTTAGAATGTCTAATGAAGCATTGAAATATCACTTAAGTGATATGGATTCCATGAAAAAGGATTTATAGATCGGTCAACTCTCTAAAAGTTTTTTTTTAAAAAGTGAAATTCCTTCCTTAATTTTATGATTGTAGGACTCTTCAAAAGTAGTAAGTTGCCACCCTTGCATCCGTAATTTTATTTTCTTAAGATTTTCTAATTTCCATTCTTCACTTATATTTTCATCTTTCCATTGTTTCTTTTCTTCATTAGTTCTCGCACATCCATAGCAATATCCAGTTAAGGGGTCAGTTTTACAAATACTTATACAAGGAGAAATTATTTTTTTTATCATCAAGGGATTAATATTGCTGGACCAGTTAATTTTCTTGCCTCTAGATCTGCGTGTGCATTTTTAGCATCTGCAAGTTCATATTTTTTTGCAATTCTAATTTTTATTTTTCCAAATTTGACCTTTTCAAAAATTTGATCAGCTCCAGCTTGAAGTTCTTTTCTATTTCTAAAATATTGTCCAATAGAAGGTCTTGTCAAGTAAAGCCCTTTAGGCTGGATTTCTTTTGGAACATTTACAGGATCTAAAGGTCCTGAGGCATTTCCAAAACTTATCATCATACCTCTTGTTGAAAGGCATTCTAGTGATCCATGGAATGTTTTTTTTCCAACTCCATCAAAAACTGCAGGCACTCCTTTATTTTTAGTAATTTTCATAACCTCTTTGGCAAAATTATCTTTTGTATAATTTATGACATGAGAGTAACCATTTTCTTCCGCTATTTTGATTTTGTTATCAGAACCAACTGTTCCAATTACTTTTGCTCCAATACTATTAGCCCATTGAGCAAAAATTTGACCAACTCCCCCAGCTGCTGCATGAAAAAGAACTGTTTCACCAGCTTTAAGTTTGTAAGTTTTGGTAAGTAAATAATTTGTAGTTAAACCTTTTGTCATTAGAGTTGCTGCCAACTCATGTGAAATTCCGTCAGGAAGTTTAACAGCTATTTTAGCTGGGATAATTCTCTGTTGCGCATAAGCTCCTAAAGGAATAGAGGCATATGCAATATTATCACCTATATTAAATTCAGAAACATTTGAACCCACTTCATCAATTTTTCCAGCAGCTTCTAAGCCTATACCACTAGGCAACTTGACAGGGTATAACCCAGACCTATGATAAGTATCGATATAGTTCAAACCAATTGCATGATTGGTAATTTTAATTTCATCTGCACCTGGAGAAGTAACATTTACTTCCTGAAGTTCTAATACCTCAGGACCTCCATTTTTTTTCATCACAATAGATTTAGACATTTTTATCGGAACGTACTTTAACTTTTAATATTTAGCAAACGTTCCGTTGTTATAGTCCTGAATTGCCTCAAGTATTTCGGCTTTGGTATTCATTACAAATGGCCCACCTCTTGCTATAGGTTCACCAATTGGCCTACCAGCTATGAACAAAAATTCAGATTTTTTATTCGCTATAATTTTTAGTTTATTGCCTCGCTCAAATAATATTAGGTTTGAGTCAGCTGTTTTATTATGGTTCTTTTCACCGATTTTTAATTCTCCTTTTAAAAGGTATACAAATGAGTTATGTTCTGAAGGTACATCACAACTAAATTCTTTTCCTTCATTCAAAATAATATGAAAATAAATTGGATCAACGTTATGATTTTTTTCTGGCCCTTCAGCTTTTTCGTATTTGCCTGCAATTACTTTTACAATTTTTTCATTATCTTTGTGTTCTCCGAGTTCGTTTCCCTTTATGTAAAGGTATTCTGGCTTATTTTTTTTTAATTTAGCCGGCATGTTTATCCAAAGCTGAAAGCCTAACAGCTTTCCTTCTTTCATAGCAGGCATTTCAGAGTGAATTATTCCTCTTCCTGTTTTCATCCATTGTACATCTCCAGATGTCATTACACCTTTTGCTCCAGTGCTATCTTGATGTTCAAACTCTCCGTTCAACATATAAGTTACTGTTTCTATTCCTCTATGTGGATGAGGTGGAAAACCAGCCACATAATCATCTTTATTCTCAGATCCAAATTCATCAAGCATTAAAAATGGATCGATATAATCTGCTTCTGGAGTTCCTATGCTTCTTTTTAATTTTACTCCTGCACCATCTGAGGCGTTTAAGGCTTTAATTATTTTTTTAACTTCAATTTGAGACATAGAAATATTTATAATGAAAGTTTAAACTATATCAAGTAGTTGCGTTAAATTGCTGACCTCATTTTTTGGTTGAAAATCGAGGATATCGAATACTGAATTATGTCTATTAACCCAAATGGAATTATATCCAAAGTTTCCACCTCCTGAAACATCCCATGTATTCGCGCTTAAAAAAGTAATTTCATCTGATTTAATTTTATATTTTTTAATCGGTAATTCATAAACTCTAGGGTCAGGTTTATAAATTTTCACTTCTTCAATAGAAAAAAGATCATCAAATAAATTATTTAACTTATTACTTTCAACAAGTTCATTTAGAAGATCAAGTGTCCCGTTAGAAAGTATAGCAAGTTTGAAGTTTTTCTTTTTTAAATCTTCCAAGACTCCTTTTACTTCGGGATAAGGAGATAAAATTTTGTAAAGACTAAGTAACTCATTTTTCATATTTTTTATTAATATTGAATACTTTCATTGATTTATCCAAACTGTCCTCAGTAATATCCCAAAAATTTTTATGTCTTTTCATTAAACTTCTAAGCCAAGTATATTCAAGCTGAGTAGTTCTCCAAAAATTTGCAAATGTTTCCCACTTAGCTCCAATTTTATCTTTACATCTTTTAGCAGCTGAATTTACATCGAACAATGTACCGTAAGCGTCAAAAACTACTGCCTTTGTTTTCATCATTTATAAAATGTTATGTGAACCATCACATAACGGTTGATCATTTGTTTGTTTGCATGTGCAGAAAAAAACTTTTTTAGATTGATCAGCTAAATATTTAAAAGGCACAAACTCAGTTCCTTTATGTGAACCATCACAAAAAGGTTGCTTAGAACTAATTCCACAAGTACACCAAAAATAAGATTTTCCCTCTAATACATTAATACCTATTGGGGAATCTCCAGCTCTATTTCCTTTTTTCATTAAAGCTCCTTTATATCTTCAAAATTTGTTTATATTATAGATATTAATGAATATTAGATTATATCATCCAGACAGTATACTAGAAAATAATACGAGTTTGTTAAGTAAAGAGCACACTCATTATATTGTTAATGTCATGCGACTTAAAAGAGGCTCAAACTTAAATTTTTTTAATAAAAACGGAGAATGGAAAAGCGAAATAATTTTTTTAGACAAAGATAGAGTTGAAGTTAGGTTTTTAGAAAAAATTAGAGAAGCTAATAATTTATCTAAAACTGAGCTAGCTATTTGCTTAGTTAAAAAAATTCCAATGGATAATATTTTACAAAAAGCCACAGAGCTTGGTATAAGCAAAATTATTCCAATAATTTCAGAAAGAACAGAAGTTAAAGAATTAAATCTTGATAGAGCAAAAAAAATAGCTATTGAAGCGACCGAACAATCTAATCAACTTGTGCCTCCAAATATAAGTGATGTTATCAAATTAAAAGATTTTTTATTAACTTTTGATGAAAACTCAAAAATTTTATTTGCTGACGTCAATTCAAAAGAAAACTTAAAAACCGAAGATCTTAAAAATATTAAATCTTTTTGTATTTTGATTGGTCCTGAGGGTGATTTCTCTCCAGTAGAACGTGAGTTAATCTTACAAAATAGAGCGGTAAAACCTTTTACTTTATCTAGAAACATTCTAAGGTCTGATACCGCTGCAATAAGCGCGATTTCACTAGTAAATTTTATCAATAACTTTCATTAATTGTCGCATTAATTGAAATTGTGAAATCATCTAAAAGCTGTATAAAAACTCATGATTAAAAAAATTGCTTATACACTTTTCTTAACTTGGCCAATAGCGCTTTTAGCTAATGAGCCAAAGGATTGGCAATTAGGCTTCCAGAAATCAGCATCAAAGAGCATGGATGATATTGTCTGGTTTCACGATTACATGCTTGTACCAATAATTACAGCTATCACTGCTTTTGTTTTATTTTTACTTTTGTATGTTTGTGTTAGATACAGAGCTTCCAAGAACCAAGTCCCATCTACCACAAGTCATAACACATTAATCGAGGTTATTTGGACATTAGTTCCTTGTTTAATTTTGATCGTTATGGCAGTTCCTTCATTTAAAGTTTTATATTCACAAGATGAAATTCCCAAAGCAGACGTTACTATCAAAGCTATAGGATATCAGTGGTATTGGGGTTATGAGTACCCAGATGAAAATATAATCTTCGACTCATATATGATTGATGAGAAAGATTTAAAAGAAGATCAACCTAGATTATTAGCGGTTGATAATGCGGTTTACGTTCCAGTCGACAAAGTTGTAAAGGTTATGATAACTGCAAATGATGTTTTACATGCATGGGCACTACCATCTTTTGGTGTTAAAAGAGATGCAATCCCTGGAAGAATAAATGAGACATGGTTTAAAGCTGATCGAACTGGAACTTTCTATGGTCAGTGTTCTGAGCTATGTGGAATAAAACATGCTTTCATGCCTATCACGGTAAACGTTGTGTCTGAGGATGAGTATAATAAATGGTTAGAAGAAGCTAAAGTTAAATTTGCCAAAGAAGAAATTAATAATAATATTAAAGTAGCAAAAAAAATTAAGGAGATACAGTAATGTCAGCAACAACTGCAGATCACGAGCATCACCACAATCCAACAGGTTGGAAGAGATGGGCTTACTCAACTAATCATAAAGACATTGGAACAATGTATCTTATCTTCGCAATTATTGCCGGTATAATTGGATCCGCATTTTCAGTTTTAATGAGAATGGAATTAATGCACCCAGGAGATGGAATTCTTGGAGGCGATTATCATTTATATAACGTTTTAGTGACCGGTCATGGTCTGATCATGATTTTCTTTATGGTAATGCCAGCGATGATCGGTGGTTTTGGTAATTGGTTTGTTCCAATTATGATAGGTGCACCAGATATGGCATTTCCAAGGATGAATAATATTTCTTTTTGGTTATTACCAGTTGCTTTAATTTTATTACTAGTGTCGATTTTTGTTGATGGCCCTCCAGGCGCAAAAGGAGTAGGGGGAGGCTGGACAATTTATCCACCTCTTTCCTCAAAAACTGGCCAGCCAGGACCTGCAATGGATTTAGCGATTTTAAGCTTACATGTGGCAGGAGCTTCTTCAATTTTAGGAGCAATTAATTTTATCACAACAATTTTAAACATGAGAACTCCTGGTATGACTTTACACAAAATGCCACTATTTTCATGGTCAATCCTAGTAACAGCATTTTTACTTTTATTGTCTCTACCAGTTTTAGCTGGAGCTATAACAATGCTTTTAACAGATAGAAATTTTGGAACCGCTTTCTTTGAAGCACAAACAGGTGGAGATCCAGTTCTATTCCAACATTTGTTTTGGTTTTTTGGTCACCCAGAGGTATACATTTTAATTTTGCCAGGTTTTGGAATGATAAGTCATATTGTTTCAACTTTTTCAAGGAAGCCTGTGTTTGGTTATCTTGGAATGGCCTATGCGATGGTGGCTATTGGAGTCGTTGGTTTCGTTGTTTGGGCTCACCATATGTACACGGTTGGATTAGACACAGATACAAAAGCTTATTTCTTAGCTGCAACCATGATTATAGCAGTTCCAACAGGTATAAAGATTTTCTCTTGGATAGCAACAATGTGGGGTGGTTCAATAAGTTTTCAAACTCCTATGTTATGGGCTATCGGTTTTATTTTTCTTTTCACTTTAGGAGGAGTAACAGGAGTTGTTTTAGCAAATGCAGGTGTTGATACTGCACTTCACGATACTTATTATGTTGTAGCACATTTCCATTATGTATTATCAATGGGCGCTGTATATGCAATTTTTGCCGGATTTTATTATTGGTTTAGTAAAATGACAGGTTATGAATACTCAGAATTTCTTGGAAAACTACATTTTTGGTTGACGTTCATAGGGGTCAACTTAATATTCTTCCCACAACATTTCTTAGGATTAGCAGGAATGCCTAGAAGATACGCTGACTACCCAGATGCATTTGCTGGTTGGAATTATATTTCATCGATTGGTTCATATATATCTATAATCGGCTTAGCGGTATTTTTATTAAATTTATTGTACGCTTTTATGAACAAGAAAAAAGCAGAACCAAATCCATGGGGAGAAGGAGCAACGACTCTAGAATGGACAGTGTCATCACCGCCACCATTCCATACTTTTGAAGAGCTACCTAAAGTAAAGTAATTTGAGCCAGATAAGTATAAAAATTAAAAACTCTAAACTTGGTTTAGCATTAGAACTAAGTTCTTTTTTCAATTTAATGAAACCAAGAGTAATGTCTTTAGTTCTCTTTACTTGTATGGTTGGGTTATTAATAGCTCCAATTAATGTAGATTTTATTACTGCTTGTGTCTCTCTTTTGGCGGTAGCTATAGGCTCCGGGGCTGCTGGAACACTAAATATGTGGTACGAATCTGATTTAGACGCTTTAATGAGCAGAACTTGTTTAAGACCAATACCAACCGGAAAAGTAAAAAAAGATCAAGCTTTATATTTTGGCATAATTTTATCAGCTGTGTCAGTAAGCATTATTTATTTTTCAGCTAATTTAATTTCTGCAATTCTATTAGCATCAACAATTGCTTTTTACTTTTTTGTTTACACAATTTGGTTGAAAAGGAAAACTCCACAAAATATTGTTATAGGCGGTGCTGCTGGAGCATTACCACCTGTTATTGGATGGACAATAGCAACTGGAAGTATTGCTGTTGAGCCTTTGATTTTATTTTTAATTATCTTCTTATGGACGCCATCACATTTTTGGGCATTAAGTTTATATAAATCAGGCGATTATAAAAAAGCAAAAATTCCAATGCTTCCTATAATTTCTGGAGCTAAGACAACGAAGATAAATATTCTTGTCTACGCCTTGATTATGTCACCAGCGGTCATAGCCCCGTTTTTTTTTAATTTTGCTAGCTTATTTTATTTGATCGCATCTTCAATAATGACGGTATATTATATATACTTATGTTTTAAACTATATAGCTCTAAAATAGCCAAGGTTTCAAACAAAATTGCAAGAAAAATATTCATTTACTCAATTTTCTACTTATTTTTTATTTTTTTAATTTTATTAATTGATAATATTCTAAAATAACATGATGAATAAAAAGAAAAAAAATTTAATTACTGCTTTGATATTAATCTTATTTATGATTTTTTTATTTGTGCTTACTTTTTACAATATTGGAATTTACAACAGAGAAATATAATGAATATAAGCAAAAAAAACCTAACTCCCATTGCTTTAGTATCAGTATTTTTATTTATGCTGGGGTTGTCTTTTGCAGCTGTTCCATTATATGATTTATTTTGTAGAGTAACAGGATTTGGAGGAACTACTCAAAATGCTGCTAACAAAGAAATTCCAAAAATTATTGTAAATCAAGACTATAAAATGCGATTTGATACAAACATTAATAGTACTCTGGATTGGAAATTTTACCCTGAAATAAATACTTTAGACTTAAAACCAGGTGAAGTTCATACAGTGAAATTTAACGTTGAAAATCCTAGTAGCGAAATTTCTTCTGGGTCAGCAACATTTAATGTGTCACCGTCACCATTTGGTATTTATTTAAATAAGATAGGTTGCTTTTGTTTTGAAAAACAAACTCTACAACCAGGTGAAAAAAAAGAGTTTGTATTAACATTTTTCTTGGATCCTAAAGTAGTTGATGATAATAAAACTAAAAATATGTCTGATGTAACCTTGTCTTTTACTTTTTTTTCATCAGGCTATTACGAAAAGAGTAACACATAATGTCAGCAGGGAAACCAAAACACGATTACCATCTAGTTGATCCAAGTCCGTGGCCGATCTATGTTTCATTTGCAACTTTAGTCCTAGCTTTTGGAGCAGTTTATTACTTTCACTCCAAAGTTCTTTGGTTATTATTAATTGGTTTTGCTTTAGTAGTATATGGTGCATTTATGTGGTGGAGAGATGTTATAGAAGAAGCAGAACATCAAGGTCATCACACGCCTGTAGTTCAAATTGGACATAGGTACGGTATGACACTATTTATTGCGTCTGAAGTAATGTTTTTTGTTGCATGGTTTTGGGCTTTTTTTAACGCAAGTTTATTTCCACCTGACTCTATTGGTGGTATGTGGCCACCAGCAGATATTAAAACTTTCGATCCCTGGGACATACCATTGATTAATACTTTAATTTTATTGTTATCAGGAACTACTGTCACTTGGGCGCATCATGCAATGTTAGAAAATGACAGAAAAGGATTAGTAAATGGTTTAATCGCAACAGTATTTTTAGGATTTATATTTTCTTGTTTTCAAGCTTATGAGTATCATCACGCAACATTTACTTTAGATGGTGGGATTTATGGCTCCACATTTTATATGTCGACTGGTTTTCATGGTTTTCATGTAATAGTAGGAACTATTTTTCTTGCAGTATGTTTGTTTCGATCGATGAGAGGCCACTCGACGCCTCAACACCATTTTGGATTTGAAGCAGCAGCTTGGTACTGGCATTTTGTCGATGTAGTTTGGTTATTCCTCTTTGCTGCGATCTATATTTGGGGAAGTTAATCTCAAATTGAAAAGAGCATTTTTATTTCAATTATTCGTAATTCTATTTGTAACAATATTTTGTGCTTTAGGAACTTGGCAACTTTATAGATTGCAATGGAAATTGGAGCTTATAAGTGAAATAACTTTTGGATTAGACTCAAAACCAATAGAGTACTCTGATTCAATTAAAAAAAATTATCAGAGAGTAAGCGCTAAAGGAATATTTAATTTTGACAAGCAAATTTACCTTTATAGTTTGAACGATAGTGGAAAACCTGGATATGATGTTGTCACTCCTTTTAGAACAGATAAAAATCAAAATGTTTTAATTAATAGAGGATGGATTAAAAAAGAACTAAAAGGTAGCGCAAGCATAAACTTCAAAGCAGAAAGCGATAGTAAAATAATTGGTCTTTTAAGAGAAATTAATAAACCAAGTATATTTAAACCAGATAATGATATTTCAAATAATATTTGGTTTTCATTAAATTTAGAAGATTTAAAAGAAGCTACGGGAGAGCAATTTAATGAGTTTGTAATTTTTTTGGAGGATAATAAAGCCAAGACACCACTTCCTAAAAAGATAAGTATAGATGTGCCAAATAATCACCTTAAATATGCTATAACATGGTATGCAATATCAATCTCGATAATTTTTTATTATTTATATTTTAGAAGAAAAAAATGAATTATTTTAGCACTAGAGATAAATCTTTAGAATTTAGCTTTAAAGACATTTTCTTAAGAGGACTTGCACCAGGCGGAGGGTTATTTTTGCCTGCTGAAATCAAGAAGTATAGTCAAGAAGAACTTAATAATTTAAGTCAACTAAATTATAACGAACTTGCTACAGAAATTATCTTTAATTTCTGTTCAGGTGAAATTAAAAAGGACGAACTTAGCTCACTGATACAAAAATCTTACAGTAGTTTTAAAGATAAAGAAGTCGTAAATATAAAAAAAATTGGAAATATAAATCTTCTCGAACTTTATCATGGACCCACTTTAGCTTTTAAAGATATTGCAATGCAGGTAATTGGCAATATGTATGACCATTTAGAAGTCGCTAAAGATAAAACTGTAAATGTCATAGTTGCTACATCAGGAGATACTGGTTCAGCGGCTATAGCTGCTTTAAGCAATAGAAAAAATATAAATCTTTTTGTACTACATCCGCATAATAAGATTTCAAATATTCAAAGAAAAATAATGACAACAATTGGTGGAGCTAATATTTATAATATAGCTATTGAGGGTTCATTTGATGATTGTCAAAAAATTGTAAAAGAGCTTTTTAATGAAAATAGTTTTAGATCAAAAATAAATATGTCAGGCGTAAATTCTATCAATTGGGCGAGAATTGTTTGTCAAATTGTTTATTATTTTTATTCTTTCTTTAGATTAAAAAAAAATAATATAAGCTTTTCAGTACCAACTGGTAATTTTGGAGATATCTATGCTGGATACGTTGCAAAAAAAATGGGTCTACCAATTAATAAACTTATAGTCGCTACAAATAAAAATGATATTTTACAAAGAGTTATTAATACAGGTGAATATAAACCTGATAAAGTGAAAGCAACCATTACACCAAGTATGGATATACAAGTTGCCAGTAATTTTGAGAGGCTGCTTTATTATATATTAGATGAAAGCGATAGTAAGGTAGGATCATTAATGAATGATCTATCATCAAAAAGTATATTCAATTTAGAAAAAAAAGAAATCGATAAAATTAAAAAGGATTTTGAAGCAGTAAAAGTTACAGATGAAGAGACAGTATCTATAATTAATGAAATTTATAAAGAGCATCAATTTATAATTGATCCTCACACTGCTACTGGAGTAGGAGCAGCAAAAAGTTTTAAAAATTTAGGAGATATAGTTGTTCTTGGTACAGCTCATCCTTATAAGTTTAACGATACTATTAAAAAAGCCATAGGAAAAAATTTAGACTCACCTGAGCATTTAAAATTGAATATAGATAAAAAGGAAACATTTGATATTATCAGGAATTCAAATTCAGAAGTAAAAAATTATATTTTGGGCAAAATTCAATGAGAATAAAAATAGGAGACAAACTACCTAATTCGGAGTTATTTTATCTTGACCAAAATAATGATGTAAAAAAAATTGATATTTTAGATCTTTGTAAAGGCAAGACTATTATTTTAGGTATGCCTGGAGCTTTTACTAAAACTTGTTCGGCTCTTCATCTTCCTGGGTATATAAAAAATTATGAACTAGCTACTAAAAAAGGAATTACAAAAATTATATGTATCGCTGTAAATGATCCAAATGTTATGAAGGCTTGGGGCGAAAATCAAAATGCTGGAAGTAAAATATTCATGGCTGGGGATCCCTTTCTTAAATTTACAAAAGCTATCGGAGCAGAAGTAGATAAATCCGAAAAAGGATTAGGAATTAGATCTAATCGTTACACTATGTTGGTGGAAAATGGTGAAATTAAAAAAGTAGAGGAAGAAAAAGAAACAGCTACTTGTGAATTATCTTCAGCTGAAAGCTTTTTAAAATCTATTTAGTTTTTAGAACTGCCAATTCATCAACTAGATTATTATATTTACTGCCAGCATGTGCTTTAACCCATTTCCAAGTAACTTTATGTTTTAGACAAGCATTATCCAATTTAATCCAAAGATCTTTATTTTTAACTGGTTTCTTATTTGAACTTTTCCATTTATTAACTTTCCACTTTTTAATCCAATCAGTTATTCCATCTTTCACATATTTCGAGTCAGTAAAAATTATAATCTCTGATTTTTTTTTTATTTTTTTAAGTGCCATAATTGGAGCCGTTAATTCCATCCTATTATTAGTCGTATTACTTTCACTTCCAGAAATACTTGATTGATTAGAATCATCTAATATGATCGCTGCCCAACCTCCTTTCCCAGGATTTCCTGAGCAAGCACCATCAGTATAAATTTTTAATTTCATTAAAAGAAATAATCCTCATGATTGTTTGCATTTTTGTGAAATTCTAATCTTTTTAAATACTCCATTGGATCTTTAATTTTAACTATTGCTCCGTCTACTTTATTTAATGTATCGAATACTCGAGTTAGCAAGAATCTTAAAGCAGCTCCTTGAGATAAAACCTTAATATTATTTAATTCTTCTTGAGACAATTTTCTTACAGATGTATATCCACCTATAAAATTTTTTGCTTTAGTAACATTAAAACTTAAATTACTTTTTAGACCGTCAAAACACAAAGCATTAAAGCAAATAGCGATTTCAAACGCAAAAAAATCTTCACATGAAAAATAAAAGTCAATCACACCACTAAATTTATTTTGAATAAAAAAAATATTGTCGTGAAATAAATCTGCGTGAATTATTCCTCTAGGCAGATTTTTTGGCCAATTTTCTTCAACATCATTAAGATTTTCCTCAATTAATCTTGGCAGATCTTTATGTATATTTTCACACTTATCTTTGACTGAATTAAATAATTTTCTCCATGAATTTACGGATAGATCATTTTGTCGTTTTAATTTAAAATTCTTTGTGAGCTCATGCATTTTAGCTATTTCAGATCCAATTGATTTACAATTGGCTGGAGATAAATTTTGTTTTGCCTTACCTTCAAGAAATGACACGATCATTAATTTTTTACCCCCAAAATTTGTAACAGTTTCATTGTTATTATTAGAAATAGGAGCAGGGCATTTAAAGCTAGCTTTATTCAAAGATGACATTAAATCAGAAAAAAAAGGAAGATCATCAGATTTAACTCTTTTTTCGTAAATAGTTAATATAAATTTTTTTTTATTAACCGATAAAAAATAGTTTGTATTTTCAATACCATCTTCAATTCCTTTAAATGAGTCCAGTTTACCTAAGCTATAATTAGATAAAATTTCCTCAATCTTTTTTTGATTTAATTTTGTATAGACAGCCATTAATTGAGTTCTTTCGGCAATTTAAATACGACCTTTTCTTCTGCAACTGTTACTTCTTCAATAGAAACATTTCTATCTTTTCTTAAACTGTCCAACAAAGTTTGAACAAGTTTTTCTGGTGCAGACGCTCCAGAGGATATTCCGATGATTTCAGAATTTTCTATTTCGTTAAAAGGAATTTCTTTTTCAGAATGCATTAAATGAGAATTATTACAGCCCGCTTTTTTTGCAACTTCAACTAATCTGACAGAATTAGAAGAGTTACGACTACCCACTACAAAAAACATATCACACTTGGAAGCTATCTCTTTTACCGCGGACTGTCTGTTCGTAGTTGCGTAACATATATCCTCTTTAATAGGGCCTTTAATTTTTGGAAACTTATTTTTAAGAGCTTCGATTATTTCAGCTGTATCATCTACGGACAAGGTTGTTTGAGTAATATATGCAAGAGGTTTTTTAAAATCGTTTTCTTTTAGCAGATCAACATCATTTTTTTTTTCGATTAGTCTAATTGATCCTTTAGGAAGCTGACCCATTGTGCCAATAACTTCAGGATGGTTTTTATGTCCGATTAATAATATATCGAAACCATTTTTATTTAATTGTTCCGACTCTCTATGAACTTTTGAAACTAATGGACAAGTTGCATCTACAAAGGATAAATTTTTTAATTTAGCCTCTTCTGGGACTGACTTTGGTACCCCATGAGCTGAGAAAATTACAGGTCTGCTTGCGTCATTTACGTCAGATAATTCATCAACGAAAATTGCACCTTTTTCTTTTAACTCTTCAACAACCTGCTTATTGTGCACTATTTCATGACGAACATATACCGGAGCTCCAAACTTACTGATAGACTTCTCAACAATTTCAATTGCTCTTTTAACTCCAGCACAAAATCCTCTTGGTGACGCTAAATAAATTTTAAGTTGTTTTTTCATTTTTTTCTAAAAGATATTCTAACAATATATGCGGAAAAGTAAGTGACGCCAAACCAATAAATATTACCTTATAAATTGCCTCATCAAGCTTATAAAAATTATTTAAAAAATATATTACAAGTAAAAATATTAATGCAGTTACAAAAGTTAAAGGGATGGCTTTAATTATGAATTTTTTAAATCCCGGCTTGAAAGATCTATCCAACTCAAAAATAAGAGCAATCGAATGCCTAATTGAGTGAAGAAAACAAAAATAAAGAGTGAAAGCTAAAATAGGTGATAAAAAAAGATTTAGTATGATTAAAGATAAGAAGTCCATGATCATGATGCCTTTTAGATTAATGTTTTCTTTTTTCGTAATGTACATAGATGATAAAAAACCAAGACATAACATTCCAATTAAAAATTCATTACTAAAAAAGCCTGCTTCAAAAACTTTAAAATTTAGAATCCTGAATATTTCATTAGTTTCTTCTCTCTTAAATA
>CACCBT010000007.1 GCA_902544345.1 uncultured Pelagibacteraceae bacterium | reverse complement strand
ACCGGAGCTATTGAGGAAGTTTTGGCAGAACATCCAAATGTTGCAGAGTGCGCAGTGATAGGAATAGCTGATAAACTTAAAGGTCAAATACCTATTGGATTGCTAGCGCTTAAAGCAGGAGTAACTAAAGATAAAAAAGATATTATTAGCGAATGCGTAAAAATGGTTAGAGAAAAAGTTGGTCCCGTTGCGGCATTCAAAATTGCTATTGTGGTAAAGAGATTGCCTAAAACTAGATCAGGAAAAGTGCTTAGAGGAACTGTTAGAAAAATTGCAGATAATGAACCTTATAAAATGCCAGCAACTATAGATGATCCAGCTATTTTAGATGAGATAAAACAAGACTTGAAAGATAATAATATTTTAAAACTTTAAAGGTTGCCCTTTAGACTCAACTAAAATTTTTCCCTCGGACATCACTAAAATACCGTTTACAATTGTTCCTACAGGGAAACCCTTTACTTTATAATTGTGAAAGGGTGTCCATCCACATTTGCTAGCGATTATTTCATTCTTTATAGTAACTTCTTTTTCCATATCAACTATCGTTAAATCTGCATCGAAGCCCTCTTTTATAAAACCTTTATTTTTAATTCCAAAAATTTTACATGGGTTTTCACACATCAGATTTATGAGTTGATTTAACTCAAGTTTTCCATTGTTCACATGATTAATCATAACTGGAAAAATAGTTTGAACACCTGGCATCCCAGAGGGAGTATTCGGATATTCTTTGTCTTTATTAATTTTTAAGTGAGGAGCGTGATCCGACCCAAGAACATCTACAACGTTATTTTTTATAGCTACCCACAGACGATCGTAATGATCTTTTGATCTCAAAGGTGGGTTCATTTGAGCGTAAGTGCCTAATTTGTCGTAACAATCTGGTGCATACAAAGTTAAATGTTGAGGAGTTGTTTCAAACGTAACATTTTTTTTATGCATAGCTAAAAAATCGACCTCTTCTTTAGTAGTAACATGTAAGACATGAATTTTTTTATCATATCTTTCTGCAATTTTTACAACTCTACGAGTTGAGGACATCGCACATTCTACATTTCTCCATTCAGGGTGAGAGTGAACATCTCCTTGTCTAATAAATTTTTTTCTTAATTTAATAATATCTTCATCCTCAGAGTGAATTGAAACTATCCTGTCACTACTAGAGATCACTTTTTCGATATCCGCTTCTTTGTCCACCAACAGATTACCTGTTGATGATCCTGCAAAAAGTTTAACTCCACAACAGCCTTCAACATTTTTAAGTTGAGAAAGTTGTCCAGTATTTTGAGGGGTTGCTCCAAAATAAAATGCATAATTACTATGCATTCTATTTTTTGCGGCATTTAATTTTTTTTCAAACTCTACTAAATTTGCTGTTGGAGGATTAGTATTAGGCATTTCGAACAAAGAAGTTACGCCGCCAAGAACTGCAGCTCTGCTTCCACTTTCTAAATCTTCTGCATCGGTAGATCCAGGTTCTCTAAAATGTACTTGGGTGTCAATGATCCCTGGCAAAACTACTTTACCAGATGCGTCATAAACTTTAGAATTATTTTCCTCTATATTACCTATTTTCTTAATTTTGTTTTCATATAAACCGATATCAGATTTAATCAATTTCCCATCGATATAACAGGAACCATTTTTAATAATAAGACTATAATTATCAGACATGTTTTTTATATTTAATATAATGTATAAGTAACAATTATGAATAAAGATCAAGTTGTAATTTTAGAAAAAAGAGGTGTAATCTTAGTAAGTGGTGAAGATGCAAAAGACTTTCTCCAAAATATAATTACAAATGACATAAATAAAGTTTCTAATAAAAACTCTGTTTTTGCAGCTTTGTTGACTCCTCAAGGTAAATATTTGAATGAATTTTTTGTAATTCAGAATAATAAAGGATATTTATTAGACTGTAGTGAGAACTCTACTGAAGAACTTGTAAAAAATTTATCAAAATACAAATTAAGATCAAAAGTTGAAATTGAGGACTTTTCTTCTGAATTTGTTATCGGAGTAATAAATGACTTAAGGTTCAAAGAATTACAAGACGAGTTAAAATTAAATGAAAATACTATTACTTACAGAGATACTCCCGTTTTTTTAGATCCAAGAAATAAAAAATTAGGAGCGAGAATAATTTCAAATCTAGAAAAACTTTACTTAACAATAAAAAAATTAAATCTTTCTATTATTGATAATAAAGAGTATTTTTCTCTTGCTCATAAATTAGGAGTGCCTGAAAAGGGATTATTAAATTTAAAAGATCAATTATTTGGTTTAGAAGCAAACTTTGAGACGCTTCAGGCAATAGATTTTAAAAAAGGGTGTTTTGTTGGGCAAGAGAATACCGCAAGGATGAAATTAAAAAACAAACTTAGAAGAAGATTGTTACCCATATCTTCATCAGAAAAATTAAATATCGGTGATGAAATTACATTTAATAATATTAAAATTGGAAAAATACTTATTGATCAGCCATACCCCTTCGGATTAATTAAAGTACTCGAACCTAATCTTGAAGATTTTGAAGATAAAATATTATTAGCAAATAATAAAGAGTGTAAAATTTTAGAGCACGTTAAGTAACCTAGATAAGGACGCTAGTATCCCATATCCGCTCAATTCAATAAAAGCTATAACTAAAATTATAAATATAATTCTTTTGTGCCTTCTTATATATTCAATCATAAATCTCTTTTTTGGTGCGGTCGGAGAGACTCGAACTCTCACGGGAAACCCACACGCCCCTCAAGCGTGCCTGTCTACCAATTTCAGCACGACCGCAATAATAATGCGACAATAAATGAATGACAATTTAATCTCAAGTTGGTAAATTGGAATTAGTATGTCTGTACAACAACAAAATTTGAGCTCTACTCAAGAGATTTATAAGAAAATCTCAAAATTCGTTCCTGAAGCTGAATGGAAAATTCATGCTCCATTGATAGAGAAAATTAACAAAATTAAAAAAGAGAAAAATGCAATTATACTTGCCCATAATTACCAAACTCCGGAGATTTACCACGGTGTAGCAGATATATCTGCCGACTCATTAGCTTTAGCAGTAGAGGCGTCAAAAACAAAAGCTGATAAGATTATTATGTGCGGGGTACACTTTATGGCAGAAACAGCAAAATTAATGTGTCCAGAAAAAAAAGTATTTCTTCCTGACATGCAAGCAGGCTGTTCCTTATCAAATTCAATTACAGGTGAGGATGTAAAATTATTAAAACAAAAGTTCCCAGGTGTTCCTGTTGTCTCTTATGTAAATACTTCTGCAGACGTTAAAGCTGAGACTGATGTTTGCTGTACTTCAGCTAACGCAGTAAAAGTAGTTGAGTCTTTAAATGTAGATAAAGTAATTTTTCTACCTGACCAATACTTAGCAGACTACGTAGCAAAAAATACTAAGGTCAAAATAATTTCTTGGAAGGGAACTTGTATAGTACATGAACAGTTTACAGGAAAAGAAATTGAGGAAATTAAATCCCAAAATCCTGGAATTAAAATAATAGCTCATCCTGAATGTCCGCCAGATGTAATTGCTGCTTCTGATTTTGCAGGATCAACTTCTGGAATGATTGATTATGTAAAAAATAAGCAACCTAAAAAAGTTATGTTAGTTACAGAATGTTCAATGAGTGACAACGTAGAAGCTGATAATCCGAAAGTATCTTTTATCAAACCATGTAATTTATGTCCTTATATGAAAAAAATTAATTTAAAAAAAATATTAGATTGTTTAGAAAATGAAACTAATGAGATTATTTTAGATAGTAAAACTATAGAGGCCGCGAGAAAGTCTGTAATCAGAATGACCGAGATTGGTCGTTAGATCAGTGCAAGTATTAAATCAATTTTATATAAAATCAGTTGTAAGAAAGGCTCTAGAGGAAGACCTGAAGCCTAGAGGTGATATCACTACAAAGATCGTAAGTGCAAAAAATAAAATTATTAAAGCTAAGATAATAGCTAAACAAGATGGAATAATAGCTGGTGTAGAATTTTGTAAAACAGCTTTTAAGTTAATTGGAAGAGAAAGCGTTTTTACAAAGAAAGTTTCAGATGGAAAAAAAATTAAAAAGAATAAGGTAATTGCTGAAATAAAAGCTAAGACAAAAACAATCTTAACAGCTGAGAGAACTGCTTTAAACTTTCTTAATCATGCTTCAGGTATCGCAACAATCACTAATCAATTTGTAAAAAAAATTAGTAAAAAAAATAAGATCTGTTGTACAAGAAAAACTACACCTAATTTGAGATCACTTGAGAAATATGCTGTCAAAAAAGGTGGTGGTCATAATCACAGATATAATTTAAGCGATGAAATTCTTATTAAAGATAATCACATTAGTACATCTAATAATCTTAGAGAATTAGTTAAAAAGGCTATAAAAACAAAAAAAATTGTTACAGTTGAAGTTGAAAATATTAATCAACTTAAACAAATTTTAGGATTAAAATTTAAAAGAATTCTTTTTGATAATATGAACTACTCACAATTAAAAAATTGCTTAAAACTTTGCAAAAATAAATATGAAACAGAGTACTCTGGAAATGCTACTTTAAAAAATATTAAACAAATATCGAAAACAGGGATAAATAGAATTTCGGTAGGTGCTATTACCCACAGCGCTAAATCTTTTGATAGTAGCTTATTGATACTTTAAAACTTTTTATTGTAAGTGAATGAAATTAAAAATTATTTTGAAAGCTCAGCTTGTGCTGCAGCTAGTCTTGCTACTGGCACTCTAAATGGAGAGCAGGAAACATAGTTTAGTCCCGTTCTAGAGCAAAACTCAATACTCTTTGGATCACCACCGTGTTCACCGCAAATACCTAATTTAATATTTTTGTTTGTTTTTCTACCTCTTGAGGAAGCTATTTGAACTAACTCACCTACTCCATTTTGATCAATACTTACAAATGGATCTACATCAAATATTTTATTATCAATATAATCGTTTAAAAATTTTCCTGAGTCATCTCTACTTATCCCAAAGGTTGTTTGTGTTAAATCATTTGTCCCAAAACTGAAAAAGTCAGCATGTTTTGAGATAGACTTTGCTTGTAAAGCAGCACGTGGTAATTCAATCATAGTGCCAACCATATATTCAAGTTTTGATTTGTTTTCCTTTTCTATTTCTTTCGCAATTCTATTAACTAAGGCTCTTAAAATTTTTAATTCAGATTCAGTTGAAACTAACGGTATCATTATTTCCACAAAAGCTGCTTTTACTTTTTGTTTTTTTAATTCAACTATAGCTTCAAATATTGCTCTACATTGCATCTCGTAAATCTCTGGAAAAGAAATACCAAGCCTACATCCTCTATGACCAAGCATAGGATTTTCTTCATGAAGTTCTGCTATTCTATCTTTAACTTCTTTCGCTGATAAGTTTAAGGATCTTGCGACTTCCTCTATATCTTTGTCAGTTTTTGGTAAAAACTCATGAAGTGGTGGATCTAATAATCTTACTGTAACAGGTAAACCTGACATAACTTTAAATATTTTTTTAAAGTCTTCTTTTTGATGGGGTAGAAGTTTATCTAGAGCGCTATTTCTATCCTCTTTTGATTTAGACAAAATCATTTGTCTAACAGATAAAATTCTTTCTTCATCAAAAAACATATGTTCTGTTCTACATAAGCCAATTCCTTCAGCACCGAACTCTCTAGCCGTTTTACTATCTGCCTCTGTCTCAGCATTTGTTCTTACTTTTAATTTTCTAAATTCATCAGCCCAATTCATTATTGTAGAAAAGTATCCAGAAATTTCAGGTTGAACAGTCGGAACTAATCCTTTCATTACTTTTCCACTTCCTCCATCTATAGTAATAGTATCTCCTTCTTTTATAATCACGTTTCCAGCTTTAAATTGTTTTAACTCATAATCGATTGTAATTTCACTTGAGCCCGAAACACATGGTCTCCCCATTCCTCGTGCTACAACCGCAGCATGACTAGTCATACCACCTCTTGCAGTAAGAATTCCTTTAGCTGCATGCATTCCATGAATATCTTCTGGTGAAGTTTCTAACCTCACTAATATTGTATCTTGCATCATCCCGTTTAATTTCTCTGCTTCATCAGCAGTGAAAACAACTTTACCGCTTGCAGCTCCTGGAGATGCCGGTAATCCCGAAGCAATTACCTCTTTCTCAACTTTTTCATCTAAAGTAGGATGTAGTAAAGTATCTAAAGTATTTGGATCAATTCTTTTGATTGCTTCTTTTTTTGAAATCAATTTCTCTTTAACCATATCCACTGCAATTTTAATTGCAGCTTTGGCTGTTCTTTTTCCAGATCTGGTTTGTAACATCCAAAGTTTATTATTTTCAACTGTAAACTCTATATCTTGCATATCTTTATAATGCCTCTCTAACTTAAGAAATACTTTTGCAAGCTCTTTATAAACTTTGGGCATAGCCTCTTCCATTGAAGGATCTTTTGACCTTGAATTTTTTTTTGCTTTTTTAGTTATGTATTGAGGGGTTCTAGTACCCGCTACAACATCTTCACCTTGTGCATTAATTAGAAATTCTCCGAAGAAAGAATTTTCTCCTGTCGAAGGATTTCTTGTAAAGGCAACACCTGTTGAACAATTGTCACCCATATTTCCAAAAACCATAGCTTGAACATTTACAGCTGTTCCCCAATGATCTGGAATTTGATTTAATTTTCTATAAGTTTTTGCTCTTTGGCTGTCCCAAGATAAAAATACTGCATTTATTGCTCCTAATAATTGCTCTTTAACGTCCTGAGGAAAGTTAATTTTTTTTTCTTTTTTTACTAACTTTTTAAAATTAATAATTAAGCCATCCCAATCGCTCTCGTCTAAATCTGTATCTAATAAAACTCCTTTAGTTAACTTATAATTATCAATTAGTTCCTCAAACAAATGTCCCTCTACCCCCAAAACTACGTTACTGTACATTTGTATAAATCTTCTATAGCTATCTTTAGCAAATCGTCCGTTAGAAGTTCTCTTTTTTAGCGACTCAACTGTTCGGTCATTAAGACCAAGATTTAAAATTGTATCCATCATGCCAGGCATTGAAATTCTAGCACCTGATCTAACTGATACTAATAATGGATTTTTAAGATCACCGAATTTTTTTTTAGTTTTCTTTTCAATATTCTTTAGTTCTGACTCAATATTTTGTAATACTTTTTTGGGTAATTTTTTTTTATTTTTGTAAAATAAATCACAAACTTCAGTAGTAATAGTAAATCCAGGGGGGACAGGTAAGCCTAATCTACCCATCTCACCAAGATTTGCTCCTTTTCCACCCAAAATATTTTTTTTGTTCTTTAACTTTTTGGCAGATTTATCATCAAAGCTAAATATAACTTTAGCCATTACAATCCCTCTAATTTTGAAAAATCGATAAAATTGTCGAATGTATTACAGAACATTTTTAACAACTCTAATCGATTATTTTTAATATCCTGATTTTCATCATTTACTACCACATTTTCAAAAAAATTATCTGTAGTTTCTTTAGTATCAGAAAGCTTTATCAACAAGCTTTCATAGTCTTTATTATCATCTTTGACTGTAAAAGCTTTACGTATTTCATTTATTTTTTCATGAAGTATTTTCTCTTCATCTTTTCTAAATAATACAGCATCGGGTCTACCAGAAATACTCTTTCCAGCTTTATCTAGAATATTTGAAGCTCTTTTATAAGAACTTATAGCATTAAGACCAATTCCTTTATTTTTGTATTTATTCATTAAAATTGTTTTTATATAAAGTGATAAGAAATTATCTCCAGCATGAGAGCTAATTGATGCTTCAATGATATCAGTTTTAATATTTTTCAATTTTAATACGTTTCGCATTCTTTCCTTAATAAATTCTAAAACCTCATGTTCTGTTTTCTCATTTATAATTTTAATACCCTGTTCTTGATAAAGTCTTGTGGCGTAACTAATTAAATCTCTTAGTTTAAACGATAATTTATTTTCGATAATTATTCTAAGCAATCCAATTGCAGCTCTTCTTAAAGCAAAAGGATCTTTTGAACTCGTAGGTTTTTCATTGATGACAAAAAATCCTACTAAAGTATCTATCTTATCTACAATTGAAATAGAATAGCTAAAAGGTTTTTTGGGTATTACTGAAGTAAGGCCTATTGGCAAATAATGATCACTTACTGAATGTGCCACATCTTCATCAAAACCTTGTGCTAAAGCAAAATATTTTCCCATCACACCTTGAAGTTCTGGATATTCTCCAACTAGGTCGGAACATAAATCGGATTTAGAAATGGATGCTGCAACTTGAACTTTTTCTTTATTGATATTTAAATCATCAGATAATAACCCAGCCAACTTTCTTAACCTTTGTGTTTTATCATAAATAGACCCCAGTTTTTCGTAAAAAGTTACTTTTTTAAGATTTGCAATTTGTTTAATTAAATTTTTAGATCTATCCTTATCCCAGAAAAATTTAGCATCTGCTAGTCTGGCTTCAACAACCCGTCTATTTCCTTGAGAAATTAATTTTTTTTCATCTTTTTTATTTGCCACAACAAAAAAATAATTAGTTAAACGATCTCTACTATCAAAAATTGGGAAATATCTCTGATGCCTCTCAAGTGTCGAGATTATAATTTCTTTAGGTATTTTTAAATAATCTTTACTAAAACTCACATGAAGTAAATTAGGATCCTCAACAATATTAACGACTTCTTCCAAAAGTTTCAGATTTAAACTTTCTTTGTACTGTTTAGATTGAGAAAATGAACCTATTTTTTTAAGAATAACCTCCTCTCTCTCTTTATGATCTACGATTATTTTGTTAGTTTTTAAAAAATTTAAGTAATCCCTAAAATCTTTTATCTTTTTAGTTTTTATAATTAAATCTTGTTCAATAATTACCTCATCGGTAGTATCGAGATGTTCAAATTTAAACGTTAATTTTTTATTATTGAACTTTGCAAAAATTGACCTGAGAGGCCTACCCCACATCAAATTATGATCTGACCATTTCATTGACTTTTTCCAATTAATTGATCCTATTGCCTTTGGAATAATTTTGATTAACAAATCCTTAACCAAAATTAGTTGAGATTGTGTTTTAACAAAGTAAAATTTTCCTTTATCAGTATTTTTTTCAATTAAGTCTTTCTCATTTACATTTTTAGCTCTTAAGAAACCTTGCAATACCTGATTAGGAGATCCCACCTTTGGTCCTTTGATTTCTTTAGCCTCTATTTTAATATTTTCAGTAAGATCTTTTGTAAATATTGTTAGTCTTGTGGGTGAAGAGTAAACTGATAATTCCTTATACTCTATATTTGCTTCATTAAAAGAATTTTCAAAAAATTGTTTTATTTGAGATCTTGCTGCTATTTGTAATTGTGGTGGAATTTCCTCGCTATATAATTCCAATAAAAGTTCTGCCATAATTTAACTTTGTGAACTTAACCATAAAGCGCCGCAACCTTTTGCGAGCTCTCTAATTCTTGTAATATAACCAGTCCTTTCCGCAACACCAACAACGCCACGCGCATCTAATAAATTAAAAATATGACTTGCTTTTAGACATTGATCATAGGCTGGCATTGAGAGTTTTTTTTCGAGTAAAGATTTACATTCTTTTTCTGTATTTACAAAACTTTTTAGTAAAGTATTAGTATCCGCAAACTCGAAATTATAAGCAGAAAATTCCTTTTCGGATTGAAAAAAAACTTCTTTATATTTCACACCATCATTATTCCAATCAAGGTCAAAAACATTATTTTTCCCTTGAACAAACATACAAAGTCTCTCTAAACCATAGGTAATTTCAACTGGAACAGGTTTACATTCTATACCTGTCATTTGTTGAAAGTAAGTAAATTGAGTAATCTCCATCCCGTCACACCAAACTTCCCATCCTAATCCTGCTGCTCCTAAAGTTGGACTTTCCCAATCATCTTCAATAAAACGGATGTCATGATTTTTTACATCGATACCTATAGCCGCTAAGCTTTTTAGATAAAGTTGTTTAATATTTTTTGGAGAAGGTTTTATAATTACTTGATATTGATAATAGTGTTGTAATCGATTTGGATTTTCACCATACCTGCCATCAGTCGGTCTTCTGGACGGCTGTACATACGCAGCCTTCCAAGGTTTAGGGCCAAGCGATCTTAAAGTTGTCGCTGGATGAAATGTTCCTGCCCCAACTTCCATGTCATAGGGTTGTAAAATAACACATCCATGTTTTCCCCAAAATTTTTGGAGATTCATAGTTAAGTCTTGAAAAGACAAAAAGTTTAATTTTTCAAATTTTTTTTTTTTTACTTTTTTTTTTGCTGGCATTTATAAACCAAATTTTTGCCACATCGATTTTTCTTCAATTATATTTGTAATTTTTTCAATTGGATCTTGTGCAGACGAAGATAATTTCCTTGCTAAAAAACCTTTTGGTTTTTCAAAAGTTTTAATAACTACTTTATCACCAAATTTTTCTTTTAAAATTTGATCTGCATTGCCTAAGCCGTCAACTAATCCAAGTTTGAGTGAAGCTTTTCCTGTCCAAAATTCTCCAGTAAAAATATTATTTTTTTCAGGATCTTTTAGCTTCGATCCTCTGCTTTTTTCTACGACTTTTATAAAATCTTCATGAAGCTCTAATTGAATATTCTTTAATCTTTTTATATCTTCCTCTTTCTCATCTTTAAAAGGGTCCAGAGTGCTTTTGTTTTTTCCAGCAGTATAAACTCTTCTTTCGACACCAATCTTTTGAATTAATTCTTTAAATCCAAAAGAAGCTGATATTACTCCTATTGAGCCTATTATTGAACTAGAGTTTGCATATATTTCATCGCCGGCACAAGCAATAAAATATCCTCCCGACGCGGCGACATCTTCTGCAAAAACAATTACTTTAATTTTATTTTTTTCTGCAAGTTGTCTTATATAGCTATAAATTAAGTGTGATTGAACTGGTGATCCTCCTGGTGAATTTATGGAAATAGCCACATGAGATATTCTTTTTACTGAAAACGCTTTCTTTAAAATATCCCTTTGATTAGCTAGCTCCATGCCTTGTTTAAATCTGCCACCTGAGCCAATTATCCCAGTTAGTCTAACATGCGGTACAACTTTTTTTTTCTTAAAAAATGAAAACATATATTTACGAAGATTATTTAAACTTATAACAGCAAAATATTAAATTTTAATTAATAATTACGCTACCTATAGTTGAATTATAGGTGCGTCACCACGTTTCCAATTAAAAATTTATAATTAGCTAAAAACAAATATAAATATTAGTAATGGGATTAGTTGTACCACTAAAAAAATCAGCGAATTCAGCTTACTTAGAACTGAAAAATCTTCTGAGTGAAAAACTTCATAATGTGGAAGCACTTATACTGCAAAAGCTAAAAAGTGATGTAAATCTTATTGGAAAAATGAGTAATCACCATCTTAGTTCAGGTGGAAAAAGGTTAAGAGCATTATTAACATTAGGATCTGCAAAATTAACTGGATACAAAGAAAATAGTAGAGATATAAATTTAGCAGCATGTGTAGAACTAATTCATTCTGCAACGTTATTGCATGATGATGTAATTGATGAAAGTAAGATAAGAAGAGGATCACAAACAACAAATTCAATTTGGGGGAATCAATCTTCAATTTTAGTTGGTGACTATTTATTAAGTAGGTGTTTTGAAATGATGGTAGAAGACGGTGACTTAGAAGTTTTAAAATTGTTATCTTCTACATCTGCAAAAATTGCCCAAGGTGAAGTTATGCAACTTCAACATAAAGGAGAAGCTGATTTATTAGAAGAAACATATCTTGATATAATTAATTTAAAAACCGCTTCACTTTTCTCAGCTGCTACTAAAACAGGTGCATGTTTATCTCAAAGCAATGAAAAAGAAAAAAAAGCATTAGAGTCATATGGAAAAAATTTAGGCCTAGCATTTCAAATTGCGGATGACGCACTTGATTATTATGCAAAAGAAAAATTATTCGGAAAAGAAATAGGTAAGGATTTTTTTGAGGGAAAGGTAACACTGCCCTTGATTTCAATATTTCAGAAAGGCAATGATAAAGAAAAAAAATTTTTAGCTGAAATAATGAAAAAAGAAAATAGAACAAGTGAAGATTTTGGTGAAACTCTCTCTTTAATTAATAAATACAAGGCAGTTGAGGCAACATTTAAAAAGGCAGAATTTTTTGTTAATGTTTCTTTTGATGCCTTAGCTATTTTTCCTGAAACCGAAGAAAAACGAATTTTACAAAACTTAACTAGTTTTAGTCTTAATAGATCTTTTTAAGGGTAAAGCAGTTCTTTTTCCCAACTTCCATTTTTTTTTTTATAATTTAATCTTTCGTGTATTCTACCTTCACCATCCAACCAAAATTCAATTTCTTTAGGCAGTAATCTCCATCCTGACCAATATGGTGGTCTAGGAACTTTTTTTTGATCAGGAAATTTTTTTTCAAATTCTTTAATTTTTTCTGTAAATGTTTCTCTTTTTTTTAAAATTTCTGATTGGGATGAGGCCCACGCACCTATTCTATTTTTGTACGGTCGAGAATTATAATAATCATCTGCCTCTTTAGCTGAAACCTCTTCTACCTCACCAATCACTCTTACTTGGCGTCTTAAGCTTTTCCAGTGAAAGCACATTGAGGCTTTTTGATTTTCTTTAAGCTCATTTCCTTTTTTACTGTTAAAATTGGTGTAAAAAACGAACCCTTTTTCACTTAAACCCTTAAGGAGAACCATCCTAACATTAGGCTGATTATCTTTATTTGAAGTTGCAACCGCAACCGCGTTAGGGTCATTTATTTCACTTTCTTCAGCTTTTGAAAACCATTTTTTAAATAATTCTATTGGATTATCTAAATCTTCAAAGATAATATCTAAACCTAGTGTATTTTTGCCATTTTTTTGATTCATAATTTCTTTAAAATAATTTATACATTATTTATCAATGTCTTTTAATACTTTTGGGAAATTTTTTAGGTTTACTACTTGGGGAGAATCACATGGTCCAGCTATTGGGTGTGTGATTGATGGATGCCCACCAAATATAACTATATCTGAGAAGGATATTCAGAAAGATATGGACAGGAGAAGGCCTGGGCAATCAAAGTTTACAACTCAAAGAAAAGAGTCTGATAAAGTTATAATTTTATCTGGCGTCTTTGAAGGTAAAACTACCGGAACTCCAATCTCAATAATAATACATAATGAAGATAAAAGATCTAGAGATTATGAAACAATTAAAAATAAATTTAGACCTGGACATGCTGATTATACATATTTTAAAAAATATGGTATAAGGGATTATAGAGGAGGCGGAAGACAGTCTGCTAGAGAAACCGCATGCAGAGTTGCTGCTGGAGCAGTAGCAAAAGTAGTATTAAAAAAACTGATTGGCAGTAAGTTTAATGTTGTTGGAGCAGTAACGCAACTAGGGTTGATGTCTTGTGATAAATCTAATTGGAAAGATGGTGAAATAAGAAAAAATCCTTTTTTCTGTCCTGATAAAAAGTCTGTAAAACTTTGGGAAAAATATCTTCTCGCTGTGAGGAAAGCAGGATCTTCATGTGGTGCAATAATTGAGTTAAGGGCGTCTGGTATTCCAGTTGGCCTTGGGGCTCCCATATATTCGAAATTAGATACTGACATAGCTGCTGCATTAATGAGTATCAACGCAGTTAAAGGAGTTAATATTGGAGCTGGTATGAATGCAGCTTTTTTAAGTGGTGAGGAAAACTCAGATGAAATGAGTAAAGGATCTGGAAAGGTGAAATTTAAAACTAATCAGGCCGGAGGAATTTTAGGTGGAATTTCATCTGGTCAAAACATTGTAGCTTCATTCGCGGTGAAACCTACTTCCTCAATTTTAACTAGTCGAAACACGATAGATAAAAAAGGTAAAAATACAAAAATTTCTGTCAAGGGGAGACATGATCCGTGTGTTGGTATTAGAGCCGTGCCAATTGGTGAAGCAATGCTTAATTGTGTGCTATTAGATCACTATCTTTTGAATAGAGCACAGTGTAGTTAATTAGAAATCTTACTTTTATTTTTAGCTAAAATTATTTTTGAATTTAATGTTTCTTCTACCTTAGTTGCTATAGACAAACTATCTAAACCTGCTAATTCATACATTTTTTCTGGGGTGTCTTGGTCGATAAAGATATCTGGTAAAATCATAGATCTAAACTTTAATCCGGTATCAAAAACACCTCTATCTGACAATAATTGCATCACATGAGATCCGAAGCCTCCTATGGAACCTTCCTCTATTGTTATTAGCACTTCGTGATTAGTTGCTACCTCCATAATTAATTTTTCGTCTAAGGGCTTAGCAAATCTAGCATCTATAATTGTACAATTGATTCCCTTTCCTTTGAGTTTTTCTGAAGCTTTTTTACATTCCTCTAATCTTGTTCCAAAGTTTAATAAACATACTTTTTTTCCTTCCTTGATAATTTTTGCTTTTCCAATTTCCAAAACTTCTTTTATAGATGGTAATTGAACACCTATACCATTTCCTCTTGGATATCTAAAAGCAGATGGTCTATCATTTATTTCTACTGAAGTATTAATCATTTTTACAAGTTCAGCTTCATCGCTTGCAGCCATAACAATAAAATTCGGTAAAGTAGATAAATAAGTTATATCAAAAGATCCTGCGTGCGTTGGTCCATCTGCTCCAACTAATCCAGCTCTATCAATTGCAAATCTCACAGGTAGTGATTGCAATGCTACATCATGTACTACTTGATCATAAGCTCTCTGTAGAAAAGTTGAATAAATAGCTGCGTAAGGCTTGTATCCCTCAGTTGCTAAACCTGCAGCAAATGTTACAGCATGTTGTTCAGCTATACCAACATCAAATGTTCGATCAGGAAATTTTTTTCCAAAAAGATTTAGTCCAGTTCCAGAAGGCATTGCTCCTGTAATCCCTATTATTTTAGTGTCTTGCTCAGCATGCTTAATCAAAGTTTCTGCAAAAACTTTTGTGTATGATGGAATATTAGAACTTGATTTAGATTGTTCACCAGTTGAAACATTAAATTTAGAAACTCCATGGTATTTATCACCGGAGTTTTCTGCTGGTTTATAGCCTTTTCCTTTTTCTGTTCTCACATGTATTAATACAGGGCCTTGATGATTTGAATTTTTTACATTCTCAAATATTTGAACTAGACTTTCAACATCATGTCCGTCAATAGGACCAACATAATAAAATCCTAATTCACTGAATAGAGTTCCCCCAGTTACTATATTTCTTAACAGATCTTCTGCCTTACCCGCTTTTTGACTAAATCTTTTTGAAAAAGCTGATATAACCATTTTAATTGTTTCTCTAAAATTAAAATACAATTTTCCTGAAAGAATATTAGCTAAATACTTACTCATTGCCCCAACTGGTCTTGCAATCGACATATCATTATCATTTAACACTACAATTAAATTTGACTTTAAGGCACCTGCGTTATTCATTGCTTCATAAGCCATTCCAGCGCTCATTGCTCCATCGCCAATTACTGCAATAACATTATTATTATTATTAGACAATTTCTTTGCTGCTGCCATTCCAAGAGTTGAAGAAATAGAAGTTGAGCTATGAGCTGCGCCAAACGGGTCGTATTCACTTTCGGTCCTTTTTGTAAATCCTGACAATCCTCCACCCTTTCTTAAAGTCTTAATCCTATCCCTTCTTCCAGTAATAATTTTATGAGGATAACATTGGTGACTAACGTCCCAAACTAATTTATCTTTTGGAGTATCAAAAACATAATGTAAAGCGACTGTAAGTTCTACGACACCTAAACCAGCTCCAAGATGACCACCGGTTTCTGAAACAACTTCAATTAATTCATCTCTAAGCTCGTCAGAAATTTGTTTTAGATTTTCTTTTTTAAACTTCCTTAAATCATGGGGAAAGTTAATTTGCTTTATAAGTCTAACCATTAAAAATTTCTTTCTTTAATAAAATTTATTGTCTCTATTAAATTACTACTATTTTTTCCATGTTTTTTTAACTTAAGCAATATTTTTTTCTTTAAATTTTCTGCATACTTGTGCGCTTTTTTATAACCTAGTAAATTAATTAAAGTTGATTTTCCTTTTTTATTGTCTTTTTGAATTGGTTTTCCTAATAATTTTTTTGAACCCTTTAAGTCTAAAAAATCATCTGCTAGTTGAAACAAAAAACCTATATCTTCACCAAGTTTTCCTAAAAGTTCTCTTTCTCTTCTATTTTTATTTGCAATTATGGCAACTGATTGAATACAAAAATTAAATAACTTGCCGGTTTTTTTCTTCTGCATATCAATAATTTGACTAAGTTTTTTTCTTTTATTTTCAAATTTTAAATCTAATTCCTGTCCTCCAGCTATCCCGGTATGGCCAGAACAATAAGATAATAAATTTATTATTTCATTTTTTTGTTTAGGGGATAAAAAATTTTTTTTATTTGAAATTATTTCAAAAGCTAACGTTAATAGAGAATTGCCAGCCAATACTGCTGTGGCTTCGCCAAATTTTTTATGTGTAGATGGTTTTCCTCTTCTTGTTGGGTCGTTATCCATACATGGTAGATCATCGTGAATTAAAGAGTAAGAGTGAATACATTCAACTGCAGTACAAACGCTTAAAAGTTTTTTCTCGTCTACTTTTAACATTTTGCCAGTATCAAAAATAATTGTAGATCTAATTTTTTTACCGCCAGATATAACACCATACTTCATTGGCGCAATTAGCAAGGAGTTGTTTTGCTTTTTCAAGAACTTAAGTAAAAATTTATCAATTTTTTTTGCGTTTTTTTTTAGTTTTAACTTTATTGTCATCTGGGGCCTAAAATTTTTTTTGATTTTACCTTAAAAAGACTTTCTACATGTTTATTCAAGTTTATTAATCTTTTGTACATTTCCTCAGTCTTATTAATGTTAAAATCCTCATTTTCAAGTTTTGTAAGTATTTGATTGATTTCGTCTCTAGCCTCTTTTAAGGATTTACTTTTAATTTCAGCTGGAATATTTTCAATTTTCATAAATTAAATAATAATTACATTATGAAAAACTTCTATTCAAATATTTATTCTTTTAATTTAAGGATATTAAAAAAAACTGTTAAATATCTCATTCAAGGCAATTTAGTGGCTATTCCAACTGAGACAGTCTATGGATTAGCAGGAAATGCTTACTCAAAAAAAGCTGTAAAGAATATTTTTAAACTAAAAAAGAGACCAAAAAAAAATCCTTTAATTATTCATTATCATAATATTTCAGATGCCCAAAAAGATGTCATTTTTAATAAAAACTTTTTCTTACTTTATAAAAAGTTCTGTCCGGGACCTTTAACTTTCATTTTGAAAAAAAACAAAAATTCAAAAATTACTCCTTTTGCTACTTCAAGTTTGAAAACTGTGGCAATAAGATTTCCTAAAAATAGGATTATACGATCTGTATTAAGATTAATTAAATTTCCTCTTGCAATGCCTAGCGCTAATCTTTCATCAGGCCTTAGTCCAGTCAATGCGCTAGATGTTTTTGAAGAATTTAAAAAAAAAATTAATATTATAATAGATGGTGGAAATGCTAAAATTGGCATTGAGTCAACTGTCGTTGATCTAACTGGTAAACCTAAGATTTTAAGACCAGGTATAATCACTAAGAGTAAATTAAATCGTTTTTTTAAGATAGATTTTTCTAATAATAAATCCAAAATCAAATCTCCAGGTATGTTAAAAAAACATTATTCACCAGGGATTCCAGTTATTCTAAATAAAAAACCAAAATATTCCAATCACGCATATATTGTTTTTGGTAAAAAATTTGAAAATTATAAAAATTATTTCAATTTGAGTAAAAAAGCTGACTTGAAAGAGGCTGCAGCTAATCTATATAAAACCATGAGAAAAATAAAAAAAAATGGATATAAAAAAATTTACGTAACTAAAATTCCAAATAAGGGACTTGGCCTTGCCATTAATGATCGTTTAAAGAGAGCTTCAAATTAATGTTTATAAAAATAAGAAACTTAACAAAAATTTACAATAATTTTTGCGCTGTTAATAAAATCAATTTTCAAATTGAAAAAAATAAAACAATAGGACTGTTAGGACCTAATGGATGCGGAAAAACAACAACTATTGGTATGATGCTTGGTCTTGTTACTCCGACTGAGGGTGAGATATTGATAGAAAATAAAAGTATAAAATCATTTAAAAGGGACGATATTTTAAAAAGATTTAATTTTGCATCTCCTTATGTGGAATTACCAAAAAAACTAACGGTCAAACAAAATCTTGAAATTTATGGGAGGCTCTATGGTATAAAAAATCTAAATGAAAGGATTAATGAAATATCAAGTGATTTAGATATTAAAAATTTTTACGAGAGGAAAACTGGAGAACTATCCTCCGGACAGAAAAATAGAGTCTCGTTAGCCAAATCTTTGATTAATAAACCTGAAATTCTATTACTAGATGAGCCTACAGCTAGTCTTGATCCTGATATTGGGGACTTTATAAGAAGTTACATTCAGGATTATAAAAAAAATAATAGAGTAACAGTCTTATTGGCATCACATAATATGAGTGAAGTTGAAAGACTTTGTGACAGTGTTATCATGATGAGAAAAGGTAAAATTATAGATAGTGGTTCATGTAAAGATTTAATAAAAAAACATGGAAGAAATAATTTAGAAGAAACGTTTTTAAAATTGGCTAGGAGTAAAGATGAATTTTAATAAAATTTATGCATTAGGTTTAAGGCATCTATATTTGATCATGAACTCTTTCCCAAGAGTATTAGATCTGATTTATTGGCCTACTGTTCAAATTTTTCTCTGGGGATTTATTTCCAAATTTTTTACATTAAATTCGGAATACTATAACAACACTGTAGGTATAATATTAACTGCAGCAATTTTGTATGATTTTTTATTTAGAGCTAGCATAAGTTTTAATATGATGTTTTTAGAGGAAATATGGAGTAGAAATTTTACTAATTTATTTATCGCACCGATAAAGATAAGAGAAATTATAGCAGCTTTAACAATCACTGCTATTTTAAGAACTTTGATTGGTCTAATTCCTGCTGTTTTAATTGCAATTCCTCTATTTGGTGTGTCTGTTCTTAGCTTAGGAATACCTTTAATTTTTTTACTCTTATCTTTGTACCTTTTCGGGGTAACTTTAGGACTTCTAGTCACATCAGGTCTTCTGAGATACGGCCCATCTTTTGAAAATATTGCGTGGGCAAGTTTATTTTTTTTAGCACCTCTTGGCTGTATATATTACCCAATAGATATTTTGCCCCTTTCACTTCAAATAATTGCCAAAGGTCTACCTTTGGTACACATTTTTGAGGAAATGAGAAGTATTTTAATGAATAATACTGTAAACTATTTTAATATTTTTAAATCAATTTCTATATCAGTGATGTATTTTATTTTTGGTGTTATAATTTTTTACATTTCTTATTTTGGAGCAAAAAAAAGAGGGACTCTAATTAACATGGGCGAATAACTTATGAATAGTTTAATTAACAAAATAAAAGAACAAGAGTCATCGCCAAAAGTGATAAAAAATTTATTCTCAGAAAGCGAGATAAAAGAATTTTTAAAATTATATCATGACTTACCTGTTACTGTGCATAATAAAACACAAAATGTGATTAAAAAAAGATGGCTACAGGGTTATAATAAAAATTTAGAAAAAATATTCCAAGAAAGATTAGAAAAAGAAATTGGGTCATTTAAAATGGATAACCTGAAAGATGAGAAAGATAGAGATATTTTAGGTTTAATACAGGAAAGCTATGCTCCAATAGGTCTTCATGTTGATGGAGGTTTTGAATTAAAAAATCAAATTTATAAACAAACTTTAATCCCTTTATCATCTGTCGGTAGCACAGTAATTTTTAAAAATAGATATTACGAGGGTTCTACAAATTTTACTCAGGATCCAATAGAATTAGGAAAAAAAGATCTCAAGTATGGCCAAAATAAAAGATCTGATATTCATTTAAAAATTTATGGAAATAAATCTTTTGATAAAAAAATACATCAAGAATACTTGCAACATGAGGATATTAACAATTTAAAAGGTTTGGAAGTTGAATTGATATATAAATGGGAAGTAGGTTCTATGTTAATATTTGACAGAACACATCTACACTGCTCTTCGTCAGTTATTGAGGGTAAAAAAATTGGAATTGCAACCTTTACAAAAAAGTAATAAAAATGGCAGTTTATGATTGTTTTCAATACTTCAATGAGGATCATATTGTAGAACTTCGGCTTAACATTTTAGATAAGTATGTAGATTATTTTGTAATATCAGAGTCAACAAAAAATCATCAAGGAAAAGAGAAAGAAATAAATTTCAAAATTGAAAATTTTCCAAAATTTAAAAATAAAATTAGATTTCTTAAAGCTAATTACGAAGATAAAATTAATTTTCAAAATCATAAAGGTGGGGAGTCAATAGTTGAACAGCATCAGAGAAATTTTTTGATTGAAGGGCTTAAAGATGCAAAACCAGATGATTTGATTATTTTGTCTGACTCAGATGAAATACCTGATCTTGAAAAACTCAAATATATAAAAAAAGGAAAAAAATTTATTGCGTTTTCACAAAAGATGTACACATACAAACTTAATCTTCAAAACTTAGATGAGAGCAACTGGATAGGATCAAGAATAACGAAAAAAAAATACCTTACCTCGATGCAAGATTTAAGAAATTTAAAATTTAAAAAATTTCCTTTTTGGAGAATTGATAAAAGACATTTGCAAATATTAGATGGTGGATGGCATTTTTCATATTTACAAACACCTGAAAAAATTTTAAATAAAATTAAGTCATTCTCACATGGAGAGTTCAATAATGAAACGATTAGTGTAGAAGAAATAGAAAAAAAAATTTATAAAAATGAGGATTTATTTGATAGAGGATTTAAATTAAAAAAAGTTGAAATAGATAACAGTTACCCAAATTTTATTATTAATAATAAAGCAAAATTTTCAAAATGGATAATTTGATAAATTGTGCGCCGGATAGGAGTCGAACCCATAACCTCCGGAGCCGAAATCCGGCGCTCTATCCAGTTGAAGCTACCGGCGCATAATTTGTAATTTAGATCAATTTATGAATAAAACAATAAAATTATTGGTTGCAAAAAAAGATCATAACAAGCGAGTTGATCTCATTTTGTCAAAAAAGATTAATTTTATTACTCGTTCCTATATAAAAAAGTTAATTGAAAATTCTCAGTTAGAAATCAATAAAAAAACTGTTAAAACCCCAGCTACCAAAATAAAAACTGATGATGAAATAATAATAAATATAATTGAAAAAAAAGAGAGCAAAATCCTACCTAATAAAATTGATTTAAAGATAATATTTGAGGATGATGATTTAATAGTTATAAATAAGCCCAAAGGTTTAGTTGTTCATCCTGGCGCAGGAAATTTTGAAAACACTTTAGTGAATGCTTTAATATTTAAATACAAAGATAATTTATCGAACATAAATGGAAAAATTCGACCTGGAATAGTTCATAGAATTGACAAAGATACAAGTGGATTATTAGTGGTTGCAAAAAATAATCTTTCGCATTCAAAATTGAGTAAGCAATTTAATGATCACTCTATAAAAAGAACTTACCAATGTTTAATTTGGGGAGTTATAAGGCCTTTAAGTGGTAAAATTGAAACTTTAATTTGTAGAAATCCAAAAAATAGACAGCTTATGGCTGTAAGTGAGATTAAAGGTAAGACTGCAATTACAAATTACAAAACTTTAAAAGTATTTAATACTAAAGAAATTCCAAAAATAAGCTTAATTCAATGTCAATTAGAAACTGGAAGAACTCATCAGATAAGAGTTCACTTAAAATATAAAGGCGGAGCTATTTTAGGTGATCAAAAATACGGTAAAAAGAATATAAAATTCAAAAAAATTAATAAAGATTTTAATAACATCTTATCAAATATTAGCGGTCAAGTTTTACATGCTCGAACTTTAGAATTTTCACATCCAGTAAAAAAAAAATGGATGAGTTTTAAGTCCCCTCTTCCTGATGATTTTAAAAAAATATTAAATTTCTTAAGCAAACTTAATAGTTGAAAAAATGATATTTATATATAAATCTTCAGAATGAGTAATAAAAATCAAATATCAAATTTCCCAGTTCCTACTTCAGGTGGATTGTCAGTCTACCTTGCTCAAATAAAAAAATTTCCTATGTTGGATGCTGAAGAGGAATATATGCTTGCAAAAAATTGGAGAGAAAATGGTAATTTACAATCTGCTCACAAACTTGTCACTAGTCATTTAAGATTAGTAGCTAAAATTGCTATGGGTTACCGGGGTTACGGGTTGCCAGTTAATGAGCTGATTTCTGAGGGTAATATTGGTTTAATGCAGGCAGTGAAAAAATTTGACCCTGATAAAGGTTTTAGATTAGCAACTTACGCTATGTGGTGGATAAAAGCAGCTATTCAAGAATATGTTTTAAGATCCTGGAGTTTAGTAAAAATGGGCACCACATCCGCACAAAAAAAACTTTTTTTTAATTTAAAAAAAATAAAAAATCAAATCGCACCTGGTCAGGAAGGTGACTTACGTGATGAACAAGTTAAAGAAATTTCGAAAAGGCTAGAAGTTGATTCAGATGAAGTTGTTAATATGAATAGAAGAATGATGGGACAAGAAAAATCCCTCAATGATCCGATCAAAGTTGGTGAAACAGAAGAGTGGCAAGATTGGCTTACAGATGAAGCTTTAGATCAAGAATTATTAGTCTCCCAACAACAGGAGTACAATGACAAAAAAGAACTTCTTAACAGTGCAATGAAAATATTAAATGATAGAGAAAAAGAAATTATTATTGCTAGAAGATTAACTGAAGATCCATCAACTCTTGAAGATTTAAGTAAAAAATTTAAAATTAGTAGAGAGAGAATTAGGCAAATAGAAACTAAAGCTTTTGAAAAACTACAAAAATCAATGATCAACGCTAGTAAATCAAAAAATCTTTTAACAGCTGATTAAATATTAAAAGGATCCTCTAGCAAAATTGTGTCATCTCTCTCGGGGCTTGTTGAAATACTTGAAATTTTCGCCCCGATGAAATCTTCTAAAGCAAAAATATATTTTTTTGCATTTTCAGGCAGATCCTTCATGTGTCTAATGCCTTGTGTCTTGGTTTTCCATCCTGGAAAAGTTTTATAAATAGGTTTTATATTAAATTGATCTTCAGATGCAGAGGGTAAATAATCTATTTTCTTTCCATGAAGTTCATATTGAACACAAATTTTGATCTCCTCCAGATCATCTAATACATCTAATTTTGTCAAAGCTATTCCATTAATTCCTGAAATTTTTATTGTCTGCCTTACTAAAACTCCATCAAACCAGCCACACCTTCTTTTTCTTGCTGTGACTGTTCCAAATTCTTTACCTTTTTTTCCTAATCTCTCTCCAATTTTATTTTTTAACTCAGTGGGAAAAGGCCCGCTTCCAACACGAGTTGTATAAGCCTTTGTAATTCCTAATATATAATTTAATTTATCTGGACCTAATCCTGTTCCTGTTGAGGCCATTGATGGAACTGTATTTGATGACGTCACATAAGGATAAGTCCCATGATCTACGTCGAGTAAAATTCCTTGCGCACCCTCAAAAAGAATTTTTTTTCTATTTTTGATAAATTTGTCAAGCTCTATCCAAACAGGTTTTGCATATTTTAATATCGTTGGAGCAATTTTTAAAAGCTTCTTTTTAAGATCGTTCTTTTTATAAATTTTTTTATTTAATCCTTTTCTTATAGCATTATGATGAGCAAGAACATTTTTTAGTCTACCATCAAGATTGCTTTCAGATCTTAAGTCCATAACTCGAATAGATCTTCTTCCCACTTTGTCCTCATAACATGGGCCAATTCCTCGTCTTGTGGTTCCAATTTTACTTTTACCTGCGCTATCTTCCCTAATTTCATCCATTTCTTGATGAAAAGGGAGAATTAAAGATGCTGATTCTGAAATCATAAAATTTTCTTCAGTCACGTTTATTCCTTTTTTTTTAATCTCTTTAATCTCATCTAATAATGCCCATGGATCAATAACAACTCCATTACCTAAAATTGATATTTTTTTCTCTCTCACGATACCAGAAGGCAAAAGTCTTAATTTAAAGATTTTTTTATCAATAACTAATGTATGTCCTGCGTTGTGTCCCCCTTGAAAACGAACTACAACATCTGCTTCACTTGATAGCCAATCAACTATCTTTCCTTTTCCCTCGTCTCCCCACTGAGAACCAACTACAATTACATTTTTCATTATTTAAATTTTTTATTTAGTTCTATTGAGTTTATATGATTTATGGGACCGTGTCCTTTTCCATACCCAGGACTTGATCCTATGGCGTGATTAACATATTTAATGCCTAACTCACAGGATTTTATTAGAGGTTTTCCACAAGACAAGAATGTTGTAATAGCACTTGATAATGTACATCCAGTTCCATGAGTATTTCGTGTATTAATTTTTTTGTTTTTAAAAATTTTTATTTCTTTTTTATTTAAAAGAACATCTCTTAAATATTTTGATCTTTGATGCCCACCTTTTAAAAGTACATTTTTTGCTCCCATTTCTAAAAGTCGTTTTGCTGAATGAATCATATCTTCAACATTTTGAATCTTAATTTTTGTTAATTCTTCAGCCTCAGGTATATTTGGTGTAATTAAATATGTTTTTTGAATTAATTTATCTTTTAAAGTTTGCATTGCTTTTTTACTTATTAGTTTGGCTCCTCCTTTTGCAACCATAACTGGGTCTAAGATAATTTTTTTTGTTTTAATTTTTTTTATAGCTTTAATAACAGAAAATATAACTTGAGATGAGTGAAGCATTCCAATTTTAATTGCATCTGGAGCAATGTCTTTACTTGAAAAAAGAATTTGTTTTTCAATCTCCTTATGATGAATAGGAAGAATTGATTTTACTCCAGTAGTATTTTGTGAAGTAATGGCAGTTATTGCAGTCATTGCATAACCTCCTAGAGATGTGACTGTTTTGATATCAGCTTGAATTCCTGCTCCACCAGAAGAGTCTGATCCTGCAATAATTAAAATTTTAGATTTAAATTTCAATTTAATATTGATTTTTTAATTATTTTTATACATTTAGAAATTAAATTTTTGTTGTAAGACTCTGCCATAATTCTAATTTTTGGCTCTGTCCCAGATTTTCTAACTAATATTCTTCCGTTTTTTTCCATTGCCTTATTAGCTAATCTTATAGCTATTCTACACTTATAACTATTCAAAATATTTTTATTTTTAACATCTATATTTTCTAATATTTGTGGTAATGGTTTAAAAACATTTAATAGTTTGCTTGCTTTGATCCCTTTTCTTAGAGAAAATAATACTTCTAATGCAACTAATAATCCATCCCCTGTAGTAGCAAATTTTCCCAAAATTATATGTCCCGATTGCTCTCCGCCTAAATTAAAATTTAATTTTTTCATTTTTTCTTTTACATACCGATCTCCGACTTTTGCCCTAAAAAATTTTATATTTTCTTTCTTTAAGAATTGCTCTAAGCCATAATTTGACATTAATGTTCCAATTACCCCACCTCTTAAGATTTTTTTTGATTTCCATCTTCTAGCAAGCATCGCAATAATTTGATCTCCATTAATAATCTTTCCTTTTTCGTCACACATTATGATTCTGTCGGCATCACCATCAAAAGAGATACCAACGTTTGCTTTATATTTTTTAACAAAAAATTTAATTTTAGATGGATGAGTTGAACCGCATTTGTAATTTATATTCAAACCATTAGGTTTTACACCAATAGTTATGACTTTTGCACCTAATTCACTAAGTAATTTCGGTGCAGCTTTATAACAAGCTCCATTAGCGCAATCTAAGACAATTTTAGTGCCTTTTAAATTAAAATTTTTTGGAAAATTACTTTTTAATATTTTTATATATTTATCATTACCGTCCTCTAACCGTTTTACCCTTCCAAGAAGCTTTGGGTTTGTAAGTTGTTTTGTATTTTTAGCATCAATTAGTTTTTCAATTTTCTTCTCTATTTTGTCTGATAATTTCATTCCATCTGGCCCAAATAATTTTAAACCATTATCATGATAAGGGTTATGTGAGGCTGTAATCATAATTCCCATGTTCGCTTTCATAGATTTTGTTAACATTGCTAGACCATTAGTTGGTAAAGGACCAAGCGTAAAAACGTGCATGCCTCCAGAAACTAGACCTGATACAAGTGCTGGTTCTAAAGTATATCCTGAGAGTCTGGTATCTTTAGCTATGACTGCAATTTGTTTATTTTTTTTTTGATTCTTGAAATAAGTTCCAGATGCTAATCCAAATTTAAAAAATTTCTCGCCAGTAATATTTCCTTGATTAACTGTTCCTCTAATTCCATCTGTGCCAAAGTATTTATTTCTCATTTTTCAAATAATATTTTATTAAAAACTAATATTCCTTGTTTTATTTCTAAAACATTATGAACTCTAAAAATTTGAACTCCTTGAGATAACAAATACAAAACTGATGCCATAGTTCCTCCTAACCTCTCTTTGCTATCATAAGTGTCTACTATTTGGATAATAAATCTTTTTCTTGACGTTCCAATCATTATTGGTAACCCTAGACTATGAAACAAAGATATCTTAGAAATTAAAGTCAAATTATGTTTCAAAGTTTTACCAAACCCTATACCAGGATCTAAGATTATATTTCTGTCTGAAAATTTTTTTTTTATATTTTCCTCAAAAAAATCATAAATATCTAATAACACATTTTCGTAATTAGGTTTTATTTGCATTGTATTTGGTGTCCCTTTCATATGATGAAGAACTTTCGGAACATTATTTTTCCTAATGAAATTTAGAGAATTTCGATCATAATCAAAGCCTGACACATCATTTAATAAATCAACTCCATAATTTAACCCGTATTTCATTATTTCTGATTTTCTAGTATCTAATGACAGACAAATTTTTTTATACTTTTTTTTAAAACTTTTTAAGACTATTTTTATTCTTTTAAGTTCATTATTTAAACTTATGTCTTTTGAGCCAGGTCTAGTGGACTCTCCACCTATATCAATTATCATTGCACCGCTTTTTATCATCTGATCAATATGTTTAAAAGATTTAACCTTGTTATTAAATTTTCCTCCATCAGAAAAACTGTCTGGAGTTAAATTTAAAACTCCCATTATCGTAGGTTCAGAAAAATTAATATAATTTAAAAAATTTCTACGCTTCGATGTAATGTTTTTGATATCTAATTTAATTTTTTTTTTTTCGTTTTTATTGAGAGATCTTATTTCTTTAATATTAACAAATTTACTTTTGATATTTTTTTTTTTTCTTGAAAAAATTTCTAAGGATGTAAATGCTATCTTGTTATTTCCACATAGTGGCAACCCAGTTCCATTTTTAATGAGTTTTTTTGCTTTATCACCGTAGAAAAAATTACACGCTCTTGTGTAATATTTTATCATTATTTTAGATCGCAGGTTTTGGCTTTAATCCCAACGAACCAAGAGCTGAGGATGACTTACCGTCCTCGTTTTCCTCTTCTTTGAATGATCTAGTAGGCTTTATATTTTTTAGTATTAAGTCTCTGATTTCATCTCCAGATAAAGTTTCATAAATTAACAATGCTTTCGCAATTTTATGCAAATCATCGATTTTTTCCGTAAGAACTTTTCTTGCTCTCTCATAACCTTTATCAACAATTTTCTTTACCTCTATATCAATTTTTTTTGCTGTTTCTTCAGACATATTTTGTTGTTTTGTAACAGATCTTCCTAAGAATACTTCCTCTTCATTTTCACCATATGCAATTGTTCCTAATTCATTGCTCATTCCATATTTTGTCACCATATTTTTTGCCATTTTTGTTACCATATCAATATCAGAAGAGGCTCCTGACGTAACTTTGTCGTGACCAAAAATTATTTCTTCAGCTATTCTACCTCCCATAGCAACTGCGATATCGGCATGCATTTTTTCTCTTGTCACTGATAATTGATCTCTTTCGGGTAATCTCATTACCATACCTAAAGCTCTTCCTCTTGGTATAATTGTAGCTTTATGTATAGGATCGGAAGCTTTTTCATTTAACGCGACAATCGCATGACCCCCTTCATGATAAGCAGTTAATTTTTTCTCATCCTCAGACATTACCATAGACCTTCTCTCGGCTCCCATCATAACCTTGTCTTTAGCTTCCTCAATATCTGACATAGTTACAACTCTTTTATTTTTTCTTGCAGCAAGTAAAGCTGACTCATTAATTAAATTTGCAAGATCAGCTCCTGAAAAACCCGGAGTACCTCTTGCTATAGTTCTAAGTTTCACGTCTGGGCCAGTGTTAACTTTTTTAACATGAACTTTAAGAATTGCCTCTCTTCCGATTATGTCAGGGTTTCCAACCACGACTTGTCTATCAAATCTACCTGGTCTTAGCAGCGCTGGGTCCAAAACGTCTGGTCTGTTTGTAGCAGCTATTAAAATTATACCTTCATTTGTATCGAATCCATCCATTTCCACAAGCAGCTGGTTAAGAGTTTGTTCTCTTTCATCGTTTCCTCCGCCTAATCCAGCTCCTCTACTTCTTCCTACAGCATCTATCTCGTCAATGAATATAATACAAGGTGAATGTTTTTTTCCTTGCTCAAACATGTCCCTAACTCTTGAAGCGCCTACTCCAACAAACATTTCTACAAAGTCAGAACCAGATATAGAGAAAAAAGGAACGTTAGCTTCACCAGCTATGGCTTTTGCTAGAAGTGTTTTCCCTGTTCCTGGAGGACCAATTAAAAGAGCTCCCTTAGGGATCTTCCCGCCTAAACGACTAAACTTTTTTGGGTCTTTTAAAAATTCAACTATCTCTTCGACTTCCTCTTTTGCCTCTTCTACACCGGCAACATCATTGAATGTAACTTTTCCTTGAGCCTCATTAAGTAATTTTGCTTTAGATCTGCCAAATCCCATTGCACCACCTTTGCCTCCCTGCATTTGACGCATAAAAAATATCCAAACTCCAATTAATAAAAGCATTGGAAACCATGAGAGTAAAATACCTAGTAGTGAGGGCATTTTATCTTCCTGTGGTGATGCAATTATGCTAACACCTTTAGAAGAAAGTTTATCAACCAATTCAGGGTAATTTGGAGAATAAGTTTTAAAAGTATTCCCATCGGCCAGGACTCCAGAGATATTATTTCCTTGTATCTGAACTTCTACAACCCTTCCAGCATCAACCTCGTTTAGAAAATTAGAGAACGCTAAAGAGTTTTTTTCTGAATTTATTTTGTTGGGATCTTGGAACATATTAAATAGGCCTACTGAAAGTAGGACAATTATGATCCACATGACCAAATTTTTTACATTCATATAAACTAAATAATTATTAAAATTAATTTAACAAGTATATTTTAAAAATAATTAAGTTGTAAATAAGACAAATTATGTCGTTTTTTTTGAGTATTTAGACACTTTTTCAACCATTAAGATTAAAAAATCTTTCTTTTTTAGAAACTGACATCCACCAAGAGTTGCTTTTTTAAAACTATGTTTTTCAAGAGCGCTTATTAGAAACGTCACTTTCTTAGATCGTGGGTTATAGTAATTTTTCTTCAAAATCTTAATACATTTATTAATAAGTTTAATTTTTACCTCTAAATTTAATTTAATAAATTTGTTGAAGTCGATTAATATTTGCATTTTCGATACTTTAACTAAATCTTTAAAAATTTCCTCAAGGTACTGATCAAGCACTTCGTTACTTGATGCTAGGTTATTTATAGATTTTATAATTTGATCATAATTAATTCCACTTTTCATCAAATGTTTTTTCAAATTTCTTATTTTAGTTCTCAAAAACTTGGTATTCTTATTTGATGGGTCATTAACGAATTTTTTAAAAATTTGCTTTGAAATTTTTATTAAAGAATTTTTTTTCACGTCAAGTAATGGTCTAAATAGGTCAATTTTTTTGTCTAATTTACTCAAAGGTTTCATTGCTGATAATCCTGTTAAACCGCTACCTCTTGAAAGCCTAATGAAAAATGTTTCTACCTGGTCATCTAAATTATGACCCGTAAGAATGGTATTAATATTCTTTTTAATACAGAAAGAGCTGAGTATTGAATATCTTATTTTTCTTGCTTGACTCTGAATATTATTTTTAATCGTTAAATTATTTTTTAATACATTTAATTTAATTTTATGTTTTTTTAATAAAACTTTTACTTGATCAGCCTCTTTAGATGAATTTGATCTAATATTATGATTAACCAAAGTATAATGAAAGCTTGTTTTTCTCTCGATGCTGTAAGCTTTCGACAAAGCAGCGAGTGCTAAGCTATCAGGTCCTCCAGATATAGCCACTACGTATGATTTTCTTTTTAACTTATCTAATTTATTTTTAAAATTTAAATATATTAATGATAAGTCTTTAAAATCAGAAAATCTTCTTTTAAGAATTGCATTTGAATTTTTTTTGCTCATACTGAGCTTTTTGTAACACAGACTTACTTGCTTTTGGGTATTCTTTTTTAAGACCTATAATCATTTTGCAACCTTGTTCTTTCTCGCCTAATTGAACCATTGTTATTCCTAACTTTAAAAGGTTATCAGGTGCTTTTTTGCTTTTTGGGTAATTTTGATAACCATCTAAATAAGCTGTAGCAGCATCTGAGTAAAGTTGTCTTATTCTAAAAGTTTCTCCATACCAATATTGAGCGTTACCCGCTAAATCATGGTCTTTATTTTTATTTATAAATTCTTTTAAAGCAACTTCTGCTGTTTCATAGTCACCAATTTTCATGAAGCCAACTGCGAATTCATATTGTTCTATCGCTGGCTTGTTTGGAAGTAAGGACTCTTTTTTTTCAGGTTCTTCAGAGATAACTGTTTGGGCGCTCTCAATAGAATTAACTGTTTGCTGTTTAGGAAGGTTTGTCATTTGGTATCCTGGACTAGATCCTAAGTCTTGTGGTTTACTCGATCCAGGTAATGTTACCTGATTATTTCTTGTTGTAGCTACTGTGCCACTCTCCAAATCTGAAAATCTCAATTGAGTATCTGATTGTATCTTTGTTACTCTTGTAGATAATTTATCTAATTTAAAATTTACCTCCTCAAACTTATTGGTAAGTTTTCTAAATTGATCTTCAATCTCATTTAATTTTAATAGATGTTTTGTTAAAATATCCTCGTTTAAACCGTCAGATTTAAAATTTGATATTGTAGTGTTGGCAATATCAGATTTTTGATAAACTGCTTTTTCCAGAGTTTTAAGATCTTTGGTTATTACTTGTATTTGATCAGAAATAGATTTTAGGTAAATTTCCTCCTCTTCAGCAAGGAGATTTGTAAAATTTATAAGAGCTAATGAAAAAAAAATTATAAATAACTTTTTTATTACATCTGGCATAAATGATTTTTATTTATACAAAATGGCAAAAAAAAGACCCTCCAACTAATTATGTCAAAGGGTCTTAATATATCTAGTTTAATCTTTAATTAACTTTTACAGTTACAGATCTTCTATTTTGAGACCATGAAATAGGTGATGATTTCGGGTTTACTGGTTTTTCTTTTCCGTAACTTATTACAGATAATCTTTTGCCTGATATACCGTAAGTCATCAAATAATCTCTTGCTGCGTTCGCTCTTCTTTCGCCTAACGCCAAGTTATATTCTCTTGTTCCTCTTTCATCAGCATGTCCCTCTATAACTACATTAAGGTTTTTATTTTTTCTTAAAAAAGTAGCTTGCTTTCTTAATGTCGCTCTTGAGGCAGTTGTTAAAGAGGATTTGTTAGTTGCAAAAAACACCCTATCAGGAACGCCTGCAGCTAAATATTCAACTGTTTCTTTTCCAGTATATACATCACCCTCTATATCTGCAGATTTTTTAGCTGTTGAACAAGCGCTAAGAAGTAATGTAGTGAATATTACGAGTAATATATTTTTTAAATTCGTTTTTAATGTCATTTTATCCCCTAGGTTTATTGTGGTTATTTCAAATTATTTAAAGTTATTCAAGTATATTTTACATAAAATTCAACCTCACTTAGATAATAATGAGGACCAAGATGGGTCTGAAGCATCAGTTTTTGTTGAAAGTCTTCTCTCATTATAGCCAGTAATATCTATAGACCATAATTTAGCAGAAAACCCCTCACCTTTGGTTCCGGATTTAGTCTCCCTATAAAAAACTAAGACTCTACCATTTGGAGACCATGATGGAGCTTCTTGGTAATAATTTTCTGTCAACAATCTTTCACCTGTCCCATCAGTTCTCATCACTCCAATATAAAATCTACCTTTATGCATTTTTGTAAAGGCTATTAAGTCTCCTCTTGGCGACCAAACAGGGGTGCCATAAATACCTTTACCAAATGTAATCCTTTTAACATTGCTACCATCACTTCTCATTACATAAATTTGTTGTAATCCACTTCTATCTGAATTGAAGGCAATAAATTTTCCATCTGGAGAAAATGAGGGTGAAGTATCAATTGATGAATGTTCTGTAATTCTTTCTACTAACCTTGTTTCTAAATCCATTGTAAAAATATCTGAATTTCCATCTTTTGCAAAACTCATAATTATTTTTTTACCATCAGGAGAAAATCTTGGAGCAAAAGTCATACCTGGGAAATTTCCTACAACTTCCTGTGTTCCAGTCTCAATATCAAGCAAATAAACTCTAGGCATATTTCTAAAGTAAGACATGTAAGTTACCATTTGATTAGTTGGATTGAATCTTGGAGTTAAAACCAACTCGTTGCCTAAAGTAAGGTATTTTGTATTAAATCCGTCTTGGTCCATAATTGCTAATTTTTTAACTCTTTGAGTTTTTGGTCCGCTCTCAGCAACATAAATTATTCTGGTATCAAAATAACCTTCCTCTCCAGTCAGTCTCTCATAAATTTTATCAGAAATAATATGAGCGACCCTTCTCCAATTAGATGGAGTTGTCGTGAATGCTAATGCTGTCATCTCTTGAGCGGCAGCCAAATCCCAAAGTCTAAACTCTACTTTGAGTTTATCGCCACTTATTAAAAGTTTACCTGTTACTAAAGCTTGGGCTTTTATTAATCTCCAATCCTCAAATCTTGGTTTTAAATGTGCAATATCTGGCTTTTGCACAAAAGCATCTTTTTTTAAAGGATTAAATAAACCTGTATTTTTAAAATTTTTTTCTATTATTTCGGATATTTTTTCACCTAATTCTTTTACATTAATATCTTTATATTTTTTCTGATTTGATGTCTACATGTAAAGGTGAAACGGCAATCGGTAATGGGTCTAAATTACCTCTTGTAATATCAACTTCTATTAGAGCTGAAGAGTAATTAGTAATAAAAATATTTATAAAAAAATATAGATTAATTTTTTCATACTAGCCTTTTAACATTTCTTCTGGATTAAAGTTCAATTGTAAATCTTTCCATTTGTCGTACCCCGTAGGTGGAACTTTTAATGGTTGACACATTCTTACAGCTCGTAGAGCGCTTTCTGCTAAAACTTTATAAAATTTCTGTCCAGGTCTATTCATGCGTTCGTGATCTAATATTTCAGAATTTAGTATAGTGCCGTCTTTCTTTAGTTCCAATTTAATTCTTACTAATAAGTTTTGATCGTAAGGTAAACCTAAAGGGACACTCCAGCAACCAAAAATTTGTGCTCTTAGTGCATCTTCTTCCGATAATGTCAGTCCAGTCGCAAATGAATTTTTTTGATTGCTTTGAGTTATTTTTTTACTATCTTTTTTTTCAGCAGCCTCAATTTCTTTTGCTTTATCAATTAATGCGGCAATCTGATTAGTATCAACTACTTCTTTTTTCTCAAACTCAGATGATTGTCTTATTTGGGGTTTAATTTCTTCAGGATTTTGTTTTTTTTTAGTTATCTTTTTTTCTTCTTCTTTTTTGTTTGGTAAAGGAATTCTATCAGGTTTTTCTTTAGCTTTAGCAGATGGAGGTGCTTGTTCCGAAACTACTCTTTTTTCTTCCTCCTTTTTTTTTGTATCTTCAATGATTTTACGCGCTTTTGGTGCGTATGGTATCATGGTTTTATCAGAAATTTGTATTAATTCTACT
>CACCBT010000006.1 GCA_902544345.1 uncultured Pelagibacteraceae bacterium | reverse complement strand
ATTAAAACCAAAACCCCACCAGTTTTGGGCTTGGTGCTCAACTTTAACAATTTTAGCGGGTGCTGTAACTGCAGCTCTAGGTTTTTATCCATTGTATTGTTATATTTTTCTAATAGGAAACAGCGGATTGGCAATAGTTTCCTGGTTATGGAATGAAAAATCTTTAGTAGCTTTGAATACTGGGCTAGCATCTATTTACTTAATCGGCTTGGTAAATCTTTATGTAAGTTAAAAACTACGCAGATATATAGAATACCTAATATTTAATAATCAATTTTTAATAATAAGCTGGTTAGATGCTGAAATAATTCTTAAGTGTTCATTCTTTTTCAAAACAGGTAAAATACCACCTATCGGATTGTCGCAAATATTTTCATAGTGATTCCAAGTAAAATCATCTAAAATTATTAATCCACCGTCTTCTAATATTTCTAAACTATTTAAAAAATCATCTTCTACATCCTCTGATTTATGTGATCCATCTATATAAATTATATTAAATCTTTTTTGATTATTTTTAAAAAAATTTTTCGATGTTGTTCTATAAATTTCAACTCTTTCTTTAAAATTCTTTAAATTTTTCTTCAGTGTATTGTATGTGTCATCCATATTCTGTTTTTTGATAAACTTATCGATCTCTTTATATTCCATATATGGATCAACTACTGTTACTTGGAAATTTTTAAATTTTTCACAAATATGAACAACAGACCTTCCTTCCCAACTTCCTATTTCTAAATATTTAGTTTTTTTTTCATGATCTACTTCTTTATTTAAGATCTCCTCCCATACTGGAATATTATGTGAAAACCAATCACCATCTTGAAAAAAATACTTCTCCTGATAAAATTTTCTTTTTTTATTAATAAGAGAAATATTTTTCTTTACTATAATCTCTGAGATCCAAAATTTAAAAAAAAAAGGAAAAATTTTTATATTTGTTTTAGAAATTTTTTTATATTTAAGTAAGTATAAAAACTTTGAAATAAAGTTTTTCACAACGCTCTTCCTTAAAGCAAAAAAAAGATTTTTTAAAATAAACATTGACGTATTATACATATAAAAACAAAGATTATGTCAATCGTGGATTTAATGTAATTAAGTAGGCGCGTTCTATTGCCTGGTGTCTTGTTTTAAGAAATCACTCGATCTTTAATAAATAATAAGTCTTCAGAAATTGAACTACTTAATATCCCGACCGATGGAATTTTTTTTTCTTTTATCAGCCTGAAATTGTGTTTTTTAAGAAAAACTAATATTTTATTTTTTTCACGTAAAAATTTGTTTTTTCTTTGCAAAATTTCTAATTGAATAATACTAACTGAATTTAACAATTTTTTAGCACCCCTCAAAACATCTAATTCAGAACCCTCAACGTCAATTTTTAATAAATCAACTCTTTTAATCTTCTTTATTTTACAAAAATTATCTAAAGTATTAGTTTTAACTTTAATTATCGCAAATGGTTGATTAAACTTCATGGTAATTAACCTTCTTGAAAAATTCCATAATTTGTCATCTTTGATGGTTTTTTTTAAGGATGATCCAGAGGATGGAAAAAAAGTATTTAAATTAAAATTTCTATAACTTACCTTATTACTAAATACTTCATTAAAATATTTAAATTCTTTTATTTTCAAATTTGGGTTTGCATCAAAAAGATAGAAATTTACCTTTTTTAATTTCAAATCTTTGATTAATTTTCTTGAAAAATTACCATTAAAACATCCTACATCAAAAATAATCGGATTTTTATGATTTAATCGATTTTTAATTTCAGAATTAAAATCATTCATCAAAAACTTATCTATAAAATTATATAAAATCATTGTTTTTAAACAGTAAATTAAACTACAAAGTGGTTAGATGTTAGCATATTTTTTAAAAGCGTTCTGTTGTCAGGTGCCCTTATTTTGGCTTGCTAGCTGATTTTACAATTTTTGTGAGTGTAACAGTTCCAGCTTTAGGCCTTTATTCATTGTATTGTTACACTTTTTAAAGGCACCTTGTTTCTCGACTTCTTTAAAAATATTGATTATCTTTTTTAAATGAAATTAAATAGGAGAAATTTATTAAAATCATTTTTATTTTTTTTACCTACGATTTTTTTTATGAATTCTTTTTTTTTATATAAAAAAAAGAAAAAAATTAAAAAAAGTAATAATTTTGTCTGGCATTTGAGCGCCGATGATTAATGATTTCATACAATTTAGATAGTCTTCAATTAGATAAATTTCCAGTTATTATATTTGGCAGCGGCCCAGCCGGAATTTCAACAGCATTAGAATTAGAGAAAAAAAATATTAACTCAATAATAATTGAAGCAGGAAATGAAAACTATAGTGAAATATCTCAAGGTTTTTATAAAGGAAAAATTATTGGAGATCAGATTATGCCTTTATCAGAAAGCAGATTAAGGCAATTTGGAGGGACCTCGGGGCTTTGGGGAGGGACATGCAAACCACTTGAAGATTACACTTTTGATTTATGGCCAATTAATAATAATGATTTGAAACCTTATTTAGATAGAGCTTGTGAAATATTAGATATTAAAAATCAGTTTAGAAAAACTTTAATAGATAAATCCTTTAGCCAAATTGAGTTTCAAACTTCAAGAGTTAAATTTGCTGAGAAGTACAAAAACCATATAAAGGACTCCGATAAAATAGCCTTAGTTTTAAATACTCAGCTTTCCTATCTTGTCGGAAAAAATAACAATATAAATCATGCTATATGCCATTCTAATGCTCAAGAAAAAAAAATAAAAGGTAAATATTTTATCTTATCATGCGGCGGTATTGAGAACTCTAGACTTTTACTATGGACAAAAAACAAAACTCCAGGTTTATTAAATGAAAAATTACCCATAGGAAAATATTGGATGAATCACCCCCATGTCCTAGGAGGTAGAGGCGTATTGAGTCGAAAAAAATTTGAAAATAAAATGAGAGATAATTTTTTAGGTTTTACTGATTTGACATTTTTTGCAACAACTAAAAAGTTTGTTAATGAACATAAAATTTTAAGTGCATATATGTATATGTTAACACAGGATGTTTTTAGAAATGAGAAAGTTATAGATAAAGAATTTGTGAAAGACATAATGTGTGTAGCACCTAAATATGGTGAAAAATTAATTCAAACTTTTCACAAAGAAAGTTTTCGCTGTGTAAATATTAATTTACTCTTAGAACAAGAACCATCCGAAGATAATAAAATCGTATTAAATCAAAATAAAAAAGACAAATATGGAATACCAAAAGTAAAATTATTTTATAAAAGGTCACCAAAACCTCTTAGGACAGCTAAAGTTTTTTTAGAAGAGTTTGCAAACTTTTGTATAGAAAATGACTTAGGTAGAATAGCTATAGAAGAAAATATTTTTAATTTAGAATATTTAAAGCTAGTTGGAGATGGAGGTCACCATATGGGTGGTACTAGAATGGGAAATGATAAAAAAAATTCAGTTGTTAACTCTGATTTAAGGGTACATGACGTTAATAATCTTTATGTTAACGGAAGTTCGAATTTTGTTACAGGCGGCTATACCAATCCAACTTTTTCAATAGTGCAACTAGCTATTAGACTTGCCAACACAATATCTAATTTAATTAAAAAAACGTAATTAAAAATTAATAAATAGCTGTTCCAAGTGAATAAACCTATAATTTGATTGAAATTACGACCTAATAATTTGCATAATTTAAATTAGAATTATTAATCAAAGAAAACTGTAAAGTTGTAAGGGGCGTTCTATTGCCAGGGGCCTATAATTTTAGTTACTATATTGAATGTATGAATTGTTTGCAAATCTTACTTTAATTGCACATTTAATTTTTATCTTATTTGTTATTTTTGGTGGTCTACTTTTTTTTATTTTTTCAAAAATCATCTATATTCATCCACCAGCACTATTATGGGGAGTTTATATAGAAATAACCAATTCCGTTTGCCCATTGACCTATTTAGAGAATTGGTTTTTGAACAAAGGTGAGTTGACAACTTATTCTAATGATTTTATCAGCAACTATCTTTTTCCAATAATTTATCCTGAGGGCTTAACTAGTGAAATTCAAATATATTTTGGCATATCACTAATAGTTTTTAATATTTTCATATACGGATTAATTTATAATAAATTGAATAAACAATGAGCTAGGCGTTCTGTTGCCAGGTGCCCTTAACCTTTAAAAGTTTTGCAAAAATTCCTGATCATAAAAAATGGCTATTTCTTTTGCGTAGTGAGTCTGTATTGTGCCTGCCAGTGAGACCAGATATGATATTTTCATGCCGAAAATAACTGTGATCGTTCTCATCATTATATGTATTTTAATTTTTTTTAACAAAAAAATTGTTTCCTACTACTATATAAATAAATTATCCAATTGGGTTGAAAGACCAGTTAAAATTAAAAAACTTGAATTTAATTATTCTGGTTATGTTAAAATAGAGGATATTGCGATTTCAAATAACAATAAAAATTATTTCAAAAATATATTTAAAGCTAAAAAAATAGAAATTAATTTTGACATGAACTCGATTTTTTCTAATTTGATAATAATTAAAAGTTTAAATATATATGACCCAAAATTTTTTTTAGATATAAATTTAAAAAAAGATTATCAAAATACTGATAATAAAAAAATTTATGTAGATAACATTGGTCTTGCAAAAAAAATAAATGAAAAGATACCAGATAAAATTTGGCCAAAAAAAAACAAAGACATTAATTTTTTGATAAAAAAATCAAATTTATATGGCAGCCTAGGTTATATTAAGGTTCCTCAAATCTCGAAGCCATCAAAGATAAAACTTTCAGAGATGAAATTTACCTCTTTCGGAAATGATAAAAATTATAGACATTATAAAGATATTCTTAATTCAATACTTTTTGATTTGTACGCCAGGACAGATGAAATCGAATTAAAACAATTATTAAAAGAAATTTACAAATTTTAGGAGCGTTCTGTTGCCAGGTGCCATTAACCTTGTAACATTATTCCTTATTAAACAACATTTGTAATTGAATCAAATCTAAAACCTCAATTGAAATTCCACCCCAACTCCGCCCAAACTTATGCTAGGATCGTAAAGCATGAAAAAACTTTTAATGATCCTATTTCTTTTTTTAAATTTTAGTTCTCAAGCTTTATCCAGGGAGCTCTCTTGCAAAGATAATCCTAAATGTAAAAATTTTCCAAAAGTTACAAAAATACAAGGTATAAAATATCCTTTAACTATGGTTCAAAAACAAAAGGGTGAAAAACCAACGGGAGATGATTATTATATTTTTCATTTTAAACCATTACATAAAAAACCGTCTCCTTATGTAGTTATCATACCAACGAGCGGAGGTATTGGCGAGGCTGCTGCCGTCACAAAAGAAAGATATGCAAAAAAATTACTTCAAAGGGGATTTGGCGTAATTATTTTAGACATATTTTATAACACCGGTATAACAAAGGGTACGATTACGAGGGGTCCAGCTTCAAGCATGGGAGCTTTAAGTTCAATAGAGTACTTAAAATCTGAATTTCCCAATCTTACAAATAATAAGTTTGGTATCGTTGGTGGTAGCAGAGGAGGTATGACTGTTTTATCTCTAGCAGGAGAACTTATAAGAGAAAACTATCTGTATAAAAATGTTAAACACTGGTTTGATGCAGGTGTTGCTTTTTATCCATCGTGCGGAAAACAAAAACTTTTAATGCCAGTAGTTGTTTTTATAGGGGAGCTAGATGAATGGGTTTCATCTACAAATTGTAAAATGTGGAAAAACAGAGACCCAGAACAAATATCATCAGGAATGTTGCAAATTTTTATTTATAAAAATGCACATCACGGTTTTAATAGAGAGATGCATAAAAAACTTGTTAGATCTACGGAAAAAAACCATGACTATGTTGGTAGAGCCAGTCAATATAATCAAGAAGCAGATAAAGACTCAGAAATTAAAATGATAGAGTTCTTTGAAAAAAAACTAAAACTTCAGTGAAAATTCCGCCAAAGCTCCGCCCTGCTAGGATTCACAAATTTAATAATTAATATTAATGAGAGAAAATTTTACAGTTATAAGGGGCGTTATGCCAGGTGCCCTTAACCTTTAACTTTATACAACAATTCTAGATCATAAAAAACGGCTATTTCTTTGCTGGGTGAGTCCGTATTGTGATCGCCAGTGAGTCCGGATATGATGAGTCTATGAAAAAACTTTTAGGGATCGTGGTTCTAGGTTTGCTGTTGAGTGGAAACTCTAATGCTTGTGAAAAAGAGGATTTCATAAAATATATATCAGCAAGTAAAAACAAATGTATAGCAATTTTAAATTTAGGAAAGATTGAAAAGGGTAAAAAAAACTTAATAGTATTTCTTCATGGTGATGGTAGTCCTAATTCTCCAAGACCAGGAATACCCAAAAAAAGTCAAATTAGATTTGCAAAAGAATTAATAAACGATAATAACAATATTTTTCTTTTTGCAAGACCTGGTTACTTTATTAGAGAAAGAGGCAGTAGTGAAGAGGATAGATATTCATCAGGACCTCGTAACGCTATAAAGAGTACAGTGGTAAATTATGATTGGAAAAATTTTCAAATACTAGCACCTGCATTACAAAATCTTAAAAAATATTATAAACCAAAAAAACTAATTTTAATTGGTCATTCTGGAGGAGCTTATCAGGGAGGTACTATTCATGGAAAAGTACCAGGATTAGTTGATATAAATATTTTGATCTCTTGCCCGTGTGACTGGGAAACTAGAAAAAAACTAAGCAACGGTAAAAAATGGGAAACCAAATCTCAATTGAAAGAATTAAAAAAAAACTCACCAAGTTTCAATTATAAAGATATAGATTTAAAATCTCTCAACATATTAATTGTTGGAAAAGATGATAAAAATACAGCTCCAGGAGTTTCAAAATATTATTATGATTTACTTAAAAAGAAAAAACTACAAGTTAAGTTACATATTATTGATGGAGGTCACGGATTAAGGTCTATGGCAACAGTTGGATCTATCATTAAAGAATATATAAACTAATGAAAAAACTTTTAGCGATCGTGGTTCTGGGTTTTTTGTGGAGTGGAAATGCTTTTATTGATGATAATAGGTATAATGATTATAAATCTAAATTATCATCCGCCTCAACAGATCAGAAATTTGCGATAATTAAAGAGATTAGTTTTGCTTTAGAGTTTGAAAACGATGTTATCTCTTCATGCGTTAGCTATATTAAGATGTGGAAAGAAACTAAAGGAGAAATGTGTGAAAAAGCTTTCAATAGGCTCAAGGGTATTATGAACCTGAGAGAAATCATGGTTAGCAGTGAATATAAAAGCAGTTTCATTGAGATTTCTAAAAAGATTGATAAATTTAAATTAAATCAACTGATGAATGAGACTGAAAAAAATAGTAGCTCCTTAAACGAAAATTTATCTAAACTAAGTTTTTTAATTAAAAATTTATAAAAAGAAAAAGCTTTCTAATTCCCCCGCCGATGGTACTTGTCTTTCTTCAGTGTGATCCTATTGTGATCTATTTAAAAAAAGTTGTGAATTAATAAGTGTTAACGCCAATACGCAGGGGCGTCCTGTTGCCAGGTGCCCTTAACCTTTTAACGTTATTCCTTATTATTAGCCATTTTCAACTGTTAAAAATCTAAAACTTTGAAGGAAATTTCGGCAGAGGATCGGCAATTTTTATGCTAGATTCTTAAAGTATGAAAAAATTTTTAGGTATAGCGTTTCTCACAATGTTTTGGCTTATTAATGTTCAAGCTAAAGAAGTAGAGTTGAAAGGATTTAAATTAGGTTTAAACAAAAAAGAGTTTAAGCAAACTTGGAAATCTCAAAGAAAATTATACGATACCTTCCATTATGTGACTACATTAGCAGGAGTTAATGTGGACAAACCAACTGTATGGTGGACTAAAAAACCTGCAACGATTGAAGCTATTCAATTTAAAATCTACTATAATATGTCTGCCACACTTTTATGTACTGAATTAGCAACTTGTCCCAATGTTATTCAACCAGCATCTAATTTTGTTAGAGTTGTTGAGGCAATAAAAAATAAATTCCCTGGGTTTAAATGCACAGAAACAGATCTTATGAATAAAATGGGAGCAAAATTTGTTAATAGAGAATGCGTGTATCATAATGGCGATGGCGTCTCTATTTCTACTATAAGGTATAAAGATAACAAAGAATTAGGAACGATAACAATTTTACCTACAGCATGGTATAAGCAAAACAAGAAACAAGATGCTGAATTATTTAAAAAAGATTTATAAGATTAATTCCGTCACATCTTCGGCAAGCCAGGTTGTATTATTTAAATTGGCGATATTAATTTAGGAAAAGTGGAAAGTTGTAAGGGGCGTTCTGTTTTACCCTTTAAACCAATTTATAACAGAAAATAACACTTTTTTGAAAGACTTCATTGAGGACTTCATTGAAATTTTTAACTTTTGCCCCAAACCTTGTTTTGAAACTTCATTGAAATTGGGGGCAAGTACTCTCTTATCGTACCCTAGAACCTGAAATTGCACTAAAATTTATATTTCAATTTATTAAAACAAATAAATGTATTTATTTGTTTTAATAATATTCTTATATTCTTTCATAATGAGGATAATTTTATTTATAATTATTTTTATTTTATCATTTCCAATTACTACATTTAGTTGGGAAAAGGTACCTGTTCCAGATTATGTAAATAAAAAGGTAAAGTCGCCATGGAATTTCTTTGAGGACTTTGAAAATCAAGAAGAAGGAAAACTAAAAGTTGCCAACCTTAACCCTTCATCTTCAAATCCTGCTACTGGTGGGGGTACAGAAAAATCATTCAACCAAATATTTCGAATCTATGATAAGGGAGCAGGTTTAAAACCATTTAAAGTTAAAAAAGATCTTGATGGCAATAAGTATCTTGAAGTTACATTGAAACACGGATGGAATAATGATCCTCTTAAAGAAGGGTCAGGAAAAGAGACAGAAAGAGCAATATTTGAGACAAAGCAAAGAAGCACTTTAAATAAAGAAATATGGATTGGTTTTAAAACAAGACTTCCTGAAGATTTTAAACATATAGATGGCAGAGTAACGTTTTTTGAATTTAAAAATCGAGATGCATCTATGAGAACGCATCCTCTTGTAAGAATAAGTTTTGATGATACTGGGAAAACATTAAAAATAGTCGGCAATACTGCGGGTACTGGTTTCAATAGAAGGAATAAAGAAGATAATATTAAGCATCGTATTGATATAAAATATAAAAAAAATGATTCAAATTGGTTAGTGTTTCAAGAAAAAACTAGAGGTGAAAAAAAAATAAAAAATAATTTTAAACTTACACAAAATAAATCATTAAAAATTACTAAATTAGGAAAATGGACCACTTACAAAATTGGCATTTATAATACTAGACAAGAAACTGGTTTTGTAGAAATCTTCAAAGATAATAAATTAATATTTGATTACAAAGGTATAACATCTGATTGGAAAGGAGAATCCACTGGTACTAATGTAAGAATAGGTGTTTATAGAGACTCGGGAAAACAAATTGGAATTAAATACCCCAATCAATCTATTCATTTTGATGATTTTATTATCGTCTCAGATAAAAAAACTTTGGATAAATATTTAAATTAAAGGGGCGTTCTGTTTCTCGTCCCTTGATTAATAATACAGAATATAACACTTTTTCAAAAACTTCGTGTAAAACTTCGTGTAGTGTTTTGCTCATTTTGCCGATTTCTTGACTTTCAACTTCGTGTAGAGATATGGAATAATTAAAATAATAACGCTAAACTTGTGATAATGAAAAATACAGGTTTATTTTATTTATTAGGTTTGATTTGTGGAAAAGGAAATATTTTAAGTAATAATAACTTAGCAATAAATTTTAATCATAAAGACAAATATCTTGAAGGTATTGCTCATTGTCCCAAATGTGGATGGTTAGCAACTGGTTTTTCTGATCTTTTAAAATGTAAAAACTCAAATTGTAATAATTCAAGAAGTAATTGCATTGATAGAAATGTAAGAAAAATATTTAATCAAAAAGAAAATGCACGAAAATCAATTGATGAAAATATTATACCTTTTTTAAAAAAAAACTTATCTTTTGAACATCAAATTTTATCAACAGATTCAACAACTATATTGATTTTAGATATTAAGAGTAAAAAAATTATTGAATTTATAACAATTTTTTTTCATGGAAAAACTGGTTTTGATAATTTTGAGATAGATGACGGTTTAAACAAAGAGAGCAATGAATTTAAAACAGAGTTTGTTAATGGATTGTTAGATACATGTGGTTTTTTCAATCAAGGAAACTGGTATCCAAGAACTGGAAAAAATGGAAATACCAGGATGAGAGTATACTTGCAAATTGTAAGAAATTGGAATTTACCAATTCAAATTGACAACTTTTTAAGGGATAATTTTAAAATTCCAACACAAACTATAAGGTGGGGGCATCCAAATATTGTTGATCCATCCTTAGATTATTTTCATCATCAGCAGTCTCCAAATGGTGCTTTCAAAGAACATCAAATAAAACTACTGCCTGAAACTCTTCAAAACTTTAAAATAAGATTAGAACCTAAAAAAACTTTATTTAAAGAATTGTTAAATCATAATCAAAAAGTTGATTTTAATAATAAAGTGGAAGATTGGTTAGTAGCAAATCGAAAGATAGAGCAAAAAGATATAAAACCATATCATCCTATGAATAATGACATAAGAATCTCTGAAAGATTGAGAGGAAAACATATAAATGCTTCCTGGCAAATAAATTTATTTATGGGTTGTAAAAATTTAGAAAAGGAAATGCTAAGTTCTAAAAACAAAAGTATCTATCAAATTAATGGAAGTAAAGAAAAAACTGATTTTAAAAAGATTAATGAAATATTTAATCAAACTGCAAAAAAAAAATTTGAGGAGATAATTAAAACTCATCCAAAAAAAGTTAAAACTAAAATTAAAAAAAGAAATAAAAATATCTCTGAAATTGATACTTATAAACCCCTAATAATTTGGTTGAAATCTTATATAAAACAAAAATTTAATGAAGATAGTGATGTTTTTGATACATCATCTCAAACTCTAGCAAATTATTTTTCAATGAATTTTAAGGCATCAGATAAATATAGACAAAAAATCAAGAATTTAGACGATCTAAATATTCGACCAGACATAATTGGTATATCAAAAAAATCGAATAAAATTTTCTTTATAGAAAGTAAAATTGTTTCCTTAGGTGTAAAAGAATTAGGACAAATTTGGTCGTATTCAGTTCTAGCAAATCCTTTCCAAAGTTTTTTGATCTCTACTAAAGAAATATCAAAATCTCTGTTAAATGTTTATGCACAAAATAAAGATAAAAAGTTTTTAAATTTTAACGAAAATAAAGAAATTATTTTTGGTCAATTTAATATCAAAAAAGGAGTAAAACTATTTAATGTCTGATAGTATTTTAGAAAATAAAATTGAAATTTGGATTAAAAAATTCATATCAAAACAAAAAAATTATAAATTAGTAGACATTATTAAATCAGAAGATTTATCAAAAATTAATAATGAATATATTAAAAATTTTAAAAGTTATTCAAGTTGGTGCTTTACTCCAGATTTCACTGTTATTATTCAAAACACATCGAATGAAAAATTTGAGATTATGCTAATAAATAGAACACACAAGTCAGTAGGTTTGAGAGAGATAGGGGAGATTATGTGCTTTAATAAAATAATAAACCCAACATTCTCTTTCTTGATTTCTCGCAAAGGTCACTCTGAAGAAATTAGTTTCTTCATGATCGATGATAATTTTAATAAAAAACTAGTAAATTATAATGATAAGAATTTAATTATTTTTGCCTTTAATGATGATAATGAAAATATTAGAAAAGAATCAATTATACCATTAGCATGCAGAAGGTTACTAGATGAATAAAAATATTAAACAATATTTTGATAAAATTAGCAGAAAATGCAAAATTAAGAACACTGAAAAGTTCGATGTTTTGGTAGTCGACCCACCATGGAATCAAGGTAAAACAGGTTATAGGGGAGTAAGACCTAATCAAACAAAAAAATTAGATTATCCAACTTTAAGCAAAGAAGAAATTATAAAACTTCCAATTAATGAATGGTCAAAAAATAATTGTTTTATTTGGTTATGGGTAACAAATAGTAAAGATAAAAAAACAAAAGAACCAATAATAAAAACTGGTTTTGATTTACTGAATGAATGGGGATTTAATTTCTATACTATGATTACATGGGATAAGAAAACTGGACCTTGTCCATTTGGTCCTTATCAAATTACAACAGAACATTTGTTATTTGGTTATAAAGGGACAGCAAAATTTGAAAAAAAATGTTTAGGAAAAATGAAAACATGTTTTGCCGCAAGTTCATCTGCACATTCTGTTAAACCCGATGAATTTTATCAACTAATTCATAAATATTTTAAAGGAAAAAAACTCGATGTTTTTGCAAGACAGAAAAGAATTGGATTTAAAGGTTGGGGAAATGAGTATGGTAAATTAGAGGTAAATGTTAAAAAAAAACCAACTAAAAATAAAAATTCAAATCAATTAAATTTTAAAATGTAAAATGAGTAATAATTTTACAGATTTGAGATTACCCATAGGAAAAGTCTTAGAAAATAAAATAACTAAATTTTTTCAGGATTTAGATCTAATTGTATTACCCACAGAAAAATTCAAACAATCTTTAACAAAAGAACAACCAAATGTTTGGCAATCAGATTTTTTGAAGAAAAACAAGACCATCTTGATGCTAAGATATTTACCAGATTTAATTGTTCTAGATAAAAGTAATAAAATCGAAAGTTTTTTTTTAGACACAAAGGTAATGTTTACTCCTGTTTATTTAAAAACTTTACCAGATTTAATTAATAAAACTTTGAATGAAAATATTACTTTAGACAATTTAGGTTTAATTGAAAGAGAAGCATATACAACTTACATGCTTTATCAAAAAGCAGGAATTAAAGTAGCAGTACTTGCATTATGTACATATAACCCTGAATTAATTTTTTGTGATTATATAGAAAAAATCAAAACATTATTCACAGAAAAACAAAATCGAAACTATTTTTCATCAGGTTCCACAACACCAAGAGTTAATATCGATTTTAGAGAAATGTCCTCATTTAAAGATTTTTTATCAAAAGAATTAAAATTAAATAATTTTAATAAATTTCATGAACTTTATAAAGATTTAGAAAAAGAATTTAATTTTATAGGACTTCCAAGAACTATAAGGTCAGAAACTGCAAATGAAGTTAAAGTTTATATAGAAAAAAAATGTAATAAAAAATTAATTTTTAAGAATTTATTTTAATTATCTTTTCCAATATATGCATATAAATTCATGCACTTTGTTAAATCTAAAAACATATGGGTACCCCAAGGTTTTCATATTATTATAATCTATTTGTCTATCCCAAATTACATATTCCTCTAACTCAAAACCTATTTCTTTCATTATTCTTGTTTGATCTTCATGTAAGGGGAAAAACTTGTCTTTTTTCCTGATATCCATAACTACAGAGATACATCTTTTGTTGAATTTAAGTGCATCATATACTTTTGAAAACACTTCTTTTAGAGAATTTAAAAATTTTTCGTAATCTTCAATATTTCCTAAATCTTTTTTTGATTTAGAGTAAGTTCTAATTTCTTTATGATCAGCAGTTCTTTTTTGATTTAAAATGTTCCAGTATGGTGGAGATGTTATTGCTAGATCTACACTTTCTTTTTTTACATATTTTAAAAGATTATTTGCATCATCACATATAACTTTAGGTTCAAAGACTTTTTTTTCATTAAACAAATCTTTTTGATATTTTTTAATTCTCTTTTTTGCTAGTGAGACATATGATTTATTTAAATCTAAACCAATAGATTTTACACCTGAGTTCATGGATCCCAATAAAGTAGAACCGATTCCCATGAAGGGATCTAGTATTAACTCACCATTTTTTTTTGTGTAAAGATTTATTAATTTTTGAGGTAATTTTTGAGGGAATAAAGCAGGGTGTTTTGTTAGTAATTCTTCTTTAGTTTTCTTGATCCCTCTCCAAATAGAAAATGACTCCTGTAACCATTCACTACCTGAGAGATTATTCATTTTTTCTGCCATATATTAGAAACTTATATCAGAAATATTTTTTAGATGTAGTCTCAAGTTGTGTTATACGCGCAGATGCAAGTATAACGGTCTTAATTTAATTAATCGCTATTCCAAGTAAATAAATCAGCATCAAAAGGTATGTTTCTAAATTTAAGTAAGATTTTATATTTTTCTAATCTTTCTTCCTTCTTAAATTTCTTTAAGTAATTGAGTATTTGGTCATAAGTCAAACCCTTTAAGAATTTCTTTTTAACGTCTACATACTCTTCATAATCCATACCACATATAGAGAATTTTTTTTTGGGATCTATATGTTCAGCATAACTTATTCCGTCATTAGTTTCGCTAAGGACATCATAAAAACGAGCGATTTGATTATCTCTTTCAAAAAGAATATCTCTTCTGAAATCAAACAGTTCTAGTTGTTGCATATTTTGGAGTTATTAAAGTTTTGATGTCAACTTTAACAATTTATATATTATTGAATAATAGTGGCAAAAATTTGTAGATTTGTTAGTATTGATTTAGTCCTGATTTAAAAAAACTTTACTTGCTAGGACTATAAACAAAACGCTAAAGGAGAAAAATGAAACTAAAAATACAATCACTAAAAAACTATTTTAAATCAAAAAAAGATAGAGGTTTAAAACCAATATTTTTTGAAAAAATAGGGGACTCAAATACATCTCGAGAGCAAAAGTTAAAAAATTTGATCAAAGTACTTGAATCTCAAGGTTTTAAAATAAAAAATAAAAAATAAGTTCGTAAATTTTTGATTTAAAACTTCGTGTAAACTTCGTGTAAAACTTCGTGTTGTTCTAAATTTGATATTTTAATCGGATCAACGGTTTCCGTTGGTTAAGGGGCGTTCTGTTGCCAGGTGCCCTTAACCTTTTAACGTTATACAACAATTCTAGATCATTAAAAACGGCTATTTCTTTGCTAGGTGAGTCCGTATTGTGCCCACCAGTGAGTCCAGTTATGATGAGTCCGTGAACGAAATTATTCCATATCGCAAAATAGAAGAGATTGAGGGTTTCAGACCAGAACGAGGAATGAATTTCAAAATAAAAGATAAAAATTATAGCATTGTTTTAATGTCTGTTGCTAAAAACGCTCCATACAAAGATAAAATAAGTGAAGATGGAAAAGAGATTATTTATGAAGGCCATAATTTAAATAAAAGATATTGCAAAAATAAAGATCCAAATACATTCGATCAGCCAATTGCATCGCCGAATGGCAAATTAACAGAGAACGGAAAATTCATGAAAGCATCTCATTTTTTTAAAGATGGGTTAAAAGATCCAGAAAAAATAAGAGTTTATCAAAAAATTAAACCTGGAATGTGGACTTTCAACGGCGTTTTCAAACTTGTTGATGGTTGGGAGGAAAAATCAGGTGGAAGAATGGTATTTAAATTTAAATTATTATTAACAGATGAAAAAGTAGATGGATATCAAATTAATAAAGATAACTTAAAAGAAGATAATCGGATTATACCTGGTGAAGTTCAAATTGAAGTCTTTAATAGAGATAAAGGCAAATGTGTTAAATGCGGATCAACTGATCATCTACACTACGATCACATCATCCCTTTTAGCAAAGGTGGAACATCTAAAGATGCAAAAAATATTAGACTTTATTGCAGAAGACATAATTTAGAAAAGAGTGATAAGATCGGAAAATGAAAAAAAGAAAGAGCCAATACTCAACAAGAGATTATACTAAAAAGGTTTATTGGTCTGGAGATAAAAAAGATTTAAGAAAATCATTCCCTAAGTGGACGATGATTGCTTGGGCGTTAATTGATCTTACGCTTGGAGTAGGTTTGATTTGGCTCGCAATTAGTTGGGCTGAAAGTACTTGGGTCTATTATTTGTTGTTCATTGGCGGATTAATTTCTTTTAAAATGTGCTATGTTCATTTAAGTTATCTTTGGGGTGGAAAAATTTGGGGGCCAAGCAAATAATGGTTTTCGGAATATTTAGAAGTATAAAAAAATCAACTAAGTTAGTTAAGATTAGTCGAGTTCTATCTGATGTATCAATGGATTTTGATATGAATTCAATGTTTAAGAAATCTAGAGAAAAAGAAAAAGCAATAGATGATTTAATAGAATTAGCTTTTGAAGATAAAAATAATCAACCGATTATTAAAAAATACAAAATAACTAAAAAGCTTATGAAGAAAAAGTATCACGATCTATCTGTTAACGGAGCTGGCCAAGTAGTTAAAAATCATTGGGTAGCTGCAAGTGCATTAGTCTATCCTCAAACACTGAGTTTTGTTTTCGATAAAAAACATAAAATAAAAGGACAAAAGATGGCTTTTTTTTTAATAGATTATTTTGAACAAAATAGAGTTGGACCTGTTTTAGATTAAGTTCCCCCGCTCACTAAGTTTGTCTTTCTTCACTGAGTCCTATGTGAGTCCTAAATAAAAAAAGTTGTGAATTAATAAGTGTTAACGCCAATACGCAGGGGCGTTCTGTTGCCAGGTGCCCCAAGACCCCGTAACTTAATTAACTAAGTTAATTAAGCTGCAAGTGCAAATTTTTGATTTGCATTTATAAATTAGCCCGTTACGTCGGAACCATCTCGTACGAAAGAACAGCTTTTAGACACCCGTCGATCCTAATTCACCCCCGTAAGTTGTAAATGGTGGAGGTGGTGGGTACTGCCCCCACGTCCGTGATGTTTATTACGAAATTCGTTTATCGTCATAGTTGGAAAACCAACACTATTAATATAAAACTCTTTTGGATAGATTCAATAATTAATTCAAAAATGAAACTTACAAAAGAACAAAAGCAAGAAATTGCAGACCAACAATCACAAAAAAACACTACTAAAAGAGTTACTTCTTCTCAATTAGAACAAATTCTTTATGAAGCATTGCCTGTTTTAGATCATGGTTTTGTAAGAGTAATAGACTACATGGGTGATGATAGTTCTATTGTACAATCAGCAAGGGTTTCATACGGCAAAGGAACAAAAAAAGTTTCAACAGATGAAGGCTTAATAAAATACTTAATGAGACATTGGCATTCTACTCCTTTTGAAATGTGCGAAATAAAATATCATGTCAAACTTCCGATTTTTATTGCTAGACAATGGATAAGACACAGAACTGCAAACGTGAATGAATATTCAGCGAGGTATTCTATATTAGATAAAGAATTTTATATTCCTGCAAAAGAACAGTTATCTGCCCAGTCTACTTCCAATCGGCAAGGAAGAGGAGATTTAATTACAGGAGATCAAGCTGATGAAGTTTTAAAAATTTTAAAAGACGATGCTACAAGAACGTACGAAAATTACGAAAAAATGCTCAACGAAAAATTTGATGGTACTACAATAGACGAAGGCAAAGCCGGCCTCGCAAGAGAACTCGCTAGAATGAACCTTACTTTGAATTCTTACACACAATGGTATTGGAAAACAGATTTATTAAATTTACTCAATTTTTTGTTTTTAAGAGCTGATAGCCACGCTCAGTATGAGATAAGAGTTTATGCTGAAGTAATGTTAGAGACTGTAAAAAAATGGGTGCCCATTACCCATTCTGCATTTTTAGATTATAGAGTAGGAGCTGTTCATGTTTCAGCCAAAGGTAAGAAAATTATACAACAAATGGTCAAAGGTGAAAAAGTAAGTTTTGAAAATTCAGGGCTTTCTAAGCGAGAATGGAATGAATTAATGACCTCATTTTCTTTTGAAGATAAAATCGTATAAATGAACTTATTTATAAAATTAAAAAAAGTTGTTTTAGAAAAAAGATTAATTAAAACTTTAAAAAAAAAATTTTATCCTTATCTAATAGGTTTTTTACTATTATTTAAATTTAATAAGACTAATATTAGAATATACACTTCAAAATTAAAAAAGATTGATACAAAAGATCTACCGTTAGCCAATAGAATATTTAAATCTTACAAATTAATTAAAAGTGAACAGGATGCTAAGTCTATAGTTTATAAACCCTCATCACTTTGGCAGTCTCAAATAGATAATGATTTTAGTTTCTTAGTTGAGGCATATAAAAATGATGATGTTGAAAAATTTTTATTTTTTCTACAAAATTTTGGAAATTGGGAAAAATATCTTGGAGTAGAAAATCAAGATTTAGTAAATAAATATAATAAAAATATATTTCTAAAAAAATTTTTATCAAATGAAATTTTTGGTGGTCAATTAAAATTGTGGAAATTTTTTAATAAGAACGAAGACTTGGACGATCTCGATATCCCTAAACATGGAAATCAAATTGGAGCAGTAATTGATAATAAATTTATGGTTATTGGTAGTTTTTTAAATCATATTTATTCTAAAATTTTGTCTAACTACTTGAACCAAAAGGGCGAGAGTAATAAAATATTAGAAATTGGTGGCGGATATGGAAAATTAGCTTATTATTTATTGAAAAATATTAGTAACTATACTTATATTGATCTCGATATTCCTGAAACGCTAACGCTCGCCTCATACTTTTTATCAAAAAGCTTCCCAAATAAAAAAAATTTATTTTATGGTGAAAGGAAGTTTAATAGTAATATTATAAATGAATATGATTTAATTTTTCTACCTCCATGGGAAATTGAAAATATTCAAGATAATTCTATAAATTTAGCTTTAAATAAGAACAGTTTAGGTGAGATGAGTCCTGAAACAGCAAGAAATTACATCAATCATATTCACAGAACATCAAAATATTTTTTTTCAATGAATCACGAGTATTTTAGAAATAATTTTAATGATGGTGAAAAATCTTTAATCAATAAAGAGTATAATATTGACAAAAAATTTATAGAATTAATAAGATATCCAGACTTAGGACATTTAACTTATGAAAGAAATAAATTAGATTTTGAAAATAATATTTTTTTTTACATTTATGAAAAAAAATATAAATGAATTTAAATTTGTATTCTTATTCGCAGCGGTACTGGAAAACCGATTTGATAAATCTTTTGACCTTAAAGATAAATTGATATAGTTTTCAAAAAAATTATACTACCTATGAAACTTATAAAGAAAATATTTTTCATAATCATTTTTCTTTTTTTTAATGTTAACGCTTTTGCATTTACAGATCCCAATAATGTCGATGATTTTGATATCAGTGATGAAACAATTTCGACTACAGTAAAATTTAGTCGAGATGGTAAGACAATGTTTATTTTAGGTGTTAACACTGATACTATAAGACAATATTCCCTTAGCACTGCATTTGATTTATCATCTCCACCAGTTGCAGTAAAGACTTTCGATATAGGATCAATTCAAGATGCACCTCAAGATATAGAATTTAATTCAGATGGAACAGTTTTGTTTCTTATAGGAAGAGAAGTTGGAAATAGAGGAATAGATCAATGGGACTTAAGTGCACCTTATGACATAGGTGGTCTTACTGACACAGACAGAAAACGTACTTCATTGAGTGGAGATTTAAGAGGATTTAAATTTTCTAATGATGGAAAAAAATTATTCACAATAACTCAAACTTCATCCACTGTAGGAACAGTTACCGAATATACTTTATCGGTTGCTTATGATCTTGACACATTAAGTCAAACAAATACTTTAACATCAACTTTTTCCGGTGGAGGAAGACGTCAAGGTATAAGTTTAAGTTCAGATGGTTACAAATTATTCATCTCAAATTCTGCAACAGCTGTAGAAAACCCTCTGGCAGAAAGAAATTATATAAGAGAATTTTCTTTAAGCTCACCTTTTAATATTTCAAATGCTACTAAAAATGGTGACTTTCAACCTAATTACACAACAGATATTAGAATTACCGGTTTAACATTTAATAATGATGGTTCGAAAATGTTTCATACTGATTTTACGAATGATAATGTTTATGAATATACTTTATCTTGTGGATTTGGTGTTAAAACTTGTACAGATCCGACTAATGACAAAGATGATGTTGCATCCATAGAAGCACAGTCTGAAACTACAAAAAAACTTATACAGCATACAACTTATCCAGTACTCAATCGAATGGAATGGTTAAGACGAAACAGTGGAAGGACAAATTTAACAAATCAAAATATAAAGTTTCAATTTAATAATGAAATTTTAAATACCTTAAAAGATCAATTAATTCCTATTTATTTTTCAAATGAGGGTGATAATGAAACGAATTTTCAAAATTCAAACTGGTCTTTTTGGAGCGAAGGAACGATCAGTATTGGAAGTGTAGGTGATACAAGCCAATCATCATCAAAAAGTATTAGTACGTCAGCAATTACTCTTGGCGCAGATAAAAAGGGTGAAGATGATATTATGAGAGGAATTGCTTTAAGACTTGGAACTGATGATATTGATGTTGGTGACCTTGGAAGTGCTTTAGATATGAGTTCTTTTAGTTTGACCTTTTATAAAAGCAAACCAAAAGGAGAGCAAAGATTTACAGATCATTTAATTGGTTTAAGTTTTTTAAATTCTGATTTAATTAATAATAGTGGCTCTACTTCAACAGATGGGGATAGATACGGTGAGCAATTATATGGATCTTTAAGTTTAAGAGATACATTTTCAAAAAATCAATTAAATTTTACTCCTAAACTAAAGATCAACTACGGAGTAACTCACTTAGGAGCTTACACCGAGACTGGAGCGACAGGACTAAACCTACAATTCGATGATCAATATATTGGAAATTTTACTTCGTCTGTAGGAACAAGTTTGGATAACACATACGATTTTGAAGTTGGCTCTTTTATTCCATATTTTGATTTTGAATATTATGCTGATATGAGCCCATCATCACAGCAAAGATTTTCTTATACTTCTAATGGTCAAAGTTATACATTAAAAAACATTAATAACTCTACTCATAATTTAATGGGCAGTATTGGTTTTGATTTTATATCTGATAATGGTTTAACCTTAATGACTAAATATACTAGAGATCAGTCCAAAAATAATAAAAATGATAACTATATTATTGCCTTAGATTATAGAGGATCTCACAGATCTTCCTATGCTATGTCGATTGAGGATACTTCGGCTAAACTTTCACATAATAAAGAATTAACTGGTTTCAAAATTAATATAGATAGTCACTATGATTTATTTAATGAAGAACCTGATTATGGACTTTATTTAAAAATTTCAAAAATTAATTAGTCTTGAAAAAAATTAATAAACGTTCAAAATATATTCAATACTAATTAAGGGATGACTTTATTTTTTCGGCTATATTTTTAAACAGTAATGAGACTTCGTGATTAGGATCTACACGAGTTAAGGGATCACCTTTATCGGATGAACTTCTTAAATCTTGATGTAAAGGCAAATGACCTAGAAATTCTTTATTAAATTCTTTAGCAGTTTTTTCAACTCCTCCATCTCCGAATATCTTATACTTTTTTCCATCATCACCTTCAAAAACACTCATATTGTCTATAAGTCCTAAAATCTTTACTCCGGTTTTTTCGAACATTTGAATTCCTCTTTTCACGTCTAATAGAGCAAGGTCTTGTGGTGTTGATACAATTATAACCCCATCAATTTTCACCTCTTGAACAAACGTTAACTGAGTATCACCTGTGCCAGGCGGCATATCTATTATTATTACATCTCTGTCTTTCCAAAGAACTTTTTGCGTCATTGTTTTTATAGCACTTATTACCATCGGACCTCTCCACATCATTGGAGTCTGTTCATCAATCAGTAAGCCCATTGACATACATTGAGCTCCAAATTTTTCAAGAGGTGTAATTGATTTATTATCCTCGCTTTTTGGCTTATCTTTTAAATTCAATAGTTTAGGCAAAGATGGACCATAAACATCAGCATCAAGTATACCAATCTTTAAACCCAAACTTTGTAAAGCAAAAGCTAGGTTAACAGCCACAGTAGATTTCCCCACACCTCCTTTGGCGCTTGAAACAAGAATAGTATATTTTGTTCCATTAATTGGAGTCTTAACAAATTGCTTTGGAGGTGGTTTTTGGCTCATGATTCAATTTTTATCAAATGTTTTAGACATTTTAGCGCTCCTTCTTAACTTGTTTTTGGGATAAAAGTCACTATATAAAGTGTCATGAGTTTCAAAGATAAGATTTTAAATAACCAATCTCCATGGGGAGCACCTCCAGGTGGAGACGGTGGAAGAGGTTCGCCTAGTGGAAATGGATCAGGATCTAGACAAGACCCACCTAGCATTGATGATGTTATAAAAAATTTTCAAAAAACCATTAATAAATTTTCTGGCGGAAAATCAGGAGGTACTCGACCGATAATTATAGGTTTAATTATTATTGCATTACTTTACGTTGCGAGCGGTCTTTACAGAGTTTTACCAGATGAACAAGGGGTAGTTTTAAGATTTGGTAAATATGTAAATACTACTCAACCTGGATTACATTATCATTTCCCTACACCTTTTGAGAGAGTATTAACTCCTAAGGTAACCAAAGTTAATAGAGTGGATGTTGGTTTCAGGCCAGCAAGTGACTCTGGCAGGTCATCCGGAGTTGGAAACGTTCCAGAAGAAAGCTTAATGTTAACAGGTGACGAAAATATAGTAGACATTAATTACTCTGTTTTTTGGGTAATCAAAGACGCACAAAAATTTTTATTTAATATTCAAAGTCCAGTTGAAACAGTTAAAGCTGCATCCGAGACAGCAATGAGGGAAGTAATAGCAAAAAATAAAATTCAAAATATTCTGACAGAGGGAAGATCTAAAATAGAAGTTGAGGTGCAAGAAATAGCTCAGCTAATTTTAGATGAGTATGGTTCAGGTATACAGTTAACTCAAGTACAAACACAACAAGCTGACCCACCTGAACAAGTTATCGATGCATTTAGGGATGTCCAGGCCGCTAGAGCAGATAGAGAAAGATCAAAAAATGAAGCCGAAGCATATGCTAATGATGTTATACCAAGAGCGCGAGGGGAAGCCGAGCAAGTTTTACAACAAGCAGAAGCATATAAGAAAGAAGTCGTTGCAAAAGCTGAGGGTGAGGCTAGCAGATTTTTAGCTATTTATAATGAATATAAAGATGCAAAACAAGTTACTCAAGAGAGAATGTATTTAGAAACAATGGAAAAGGTTTTAGCAGATATAGATAAAGTAATCATAGATAAAGAATCCGGTTCAGGAGTAGTTCCTTATCTACCATTACCTGAATTAAAAAAAGGGAGCAATAATTAGTGAAAGGTGTTAAATTTATAGTTCCAGCAATAATTTTAATTGGTGTAGTAATTTTCCAATCTTTATTTATCGTTCAAGAAATTAGTCAGGCAATTGTTCTTCAATTTGGTGATCCTAAAAAGATTGTAACTAAAGCTGGTTTAAATTTTAAACTACCTTTCATTCAAAACGTTGTCTATTTAGATAAAAGAATTTTAAATCTAGACAACGATCCGGAAGAGGTTATTGCTGCTGACCAAAAAAGATTGATTGTTGACGCTTTTGCAAGATTTAAAATTGTAGATCCTTTAAAGTTTTATATTTCGGTTGGAAATGAAAGAGTAGCAAGATCTAGATTGTCTACAATCATCAACTCTAGAATCAGGGGTGTATTAGGTACGCAAGAACTAGCAACATTATTATCTACAGATAGAGCAAGACAAATGCAAATAATTCAATCGCAAGTGAACGAGGAAGCAAAAAATTTCGGAATTAACATAGTTGATGTTCGAATAAAAAGAGCGGATTTACCTCCAGCAAATAGTGAAGCAATTTATAAAAGAATGCAAACTGAAAGAGAAAGAGAGGCAAAAGAATTTAGAGCACAAGGTGCAGAAATAGCTCAAAAAATTAGATCGACTGCAGATAAAGATGTAACTGTGATCTTAGCTGAAGCGAATAAGAAATCAGAAATTATGAAAGGTGAAGGCGATGGTCAAAGAAACAAAATTTTTGCTAATGCCTTCGGAAGAGATCCACAGTTTTTTGCTTTTTATAGAGCAATGCAAGCGTATGAAAAAGCTCTTATAGGAGGCGAGACATCACTCGTTTTATCGCCTGATAGTGAATTCTTTAAGTTTTTTGGTAAGTCTGTAAAGCCTGCTGTAAAAAGGTAGATATTTAACATATTTGTGAATGAATTTATTATCGCAATCGGATTAATTTTTTTTGTGGAAGGTCTGTTTTTAGCCATTTTCCCGTCAAGAATTAAAAGCATATTAGAATTAATTAAAAATACTCCAGAGAATAAATTAAGAAGTCTAGGAATTGCTTTTTTAATTATCGGTTTTTTAATAATTTGGTATATAAAAAGTTAGATGAAATTAGTAAGTAAAATAATATTTTTTTTAATTGTAATTAATTTTTCTTTTGCACATTCAAAACCTGTTCCAGATTCATTCGCTGATTTAGCAGATAAACTGATGCCATCCGTTGTGAATATTTCTACAACTCAAACGGTTAGAACAACTACAAACCAATTTCCTTTTCAATTTCCTCCAGGTTCACCATTTGGTGAAATGTTTAAAGATTTTGAGAGACCTACAGAGAGAAAAGCTTCTTCCCTAGGTTCAGGATTTATTATTGATACTAAAGGAACAGTTGTAACTAATAACCATGTAATCTCTGGAGCTGATGATATTTTAGTAAGAGTAGGAGACAAAGAATATAAAGCAAAAGTAATTGGTGCAGATCCTTATATGGATATAGCTGTTTTAAAAATGGAAACAAAAGATCAATTTAAACCAGTAAGCTTTGGTGACTCTGATAAAGCAAGGGTTGGAGATTGGGCTGTTGCTATTGGAAATCCTTTTGGTCTTGGAGGAACAGTGACTGCTGGAATTATATCTGCAAGAAACAGAGATATTAATCTTACGAGATATGACGATTTCATTCAAACTGATGCTTCTATAAATCAAGGTAACTCAGGTGGGCCTTTATTTAATCTTGAAGGAAAAGTAATTGGTATCAACACTGCAATTATTGCTCCAGGCCAATCTGGCTCAATCGGAATAGGATTTGCTATACCAGCTAATGCAGCTTCAAACATAATTAACCAATTGATTAAATTTGGAGAAACTAAAAGAGGTTGGTTAGGAGTAAGAATTCAAGAGGTTACAAAAGAAATAGCTGAGGTGGAAAAGCTCAAAAAACCGCAAGGTGCTTTGGTTGCTAGTGTTGGTGAAAATAGTCCTGCAGATAAAGCAGGAATAAAAGCAGGCGATATAATTTTAAATTTTGATGGAAAAAAAATTGATACGATGAGAACTCTACCAAAAGTCGTTGCCTCTACAGAGGTTGGAAAAAGTGTAGAGCTAAAAATTTGGAGAAACAAAAAACTTATATCTAAAAGATTGGTTCTTGGAAGACTTGAGTCCTCTGAAGAATTTAAAGATAAGAAAACAAAAACAGTAAAAAAAGTTGTAGATATTGATAAATTAAAAATAGCTGTAAGAGATATAAATAGCGAGGACATTGCCTCTAGGAATTTAAATAAAAAAACTTCTGGTGTTGTAATTACAGAAATTTCTAGCAGAAGCCCGCTAATAAATCTTTTGAGCGTAAATGATATAATTATTGAAGTTCAAAAGTCTCCAATAAAATCGACCTCAGATTTAAAAAAGTTAGTTGATAGTTTTTTTAAAAAAGGTGAGAAAACGTTACTATTAACAGTTATAAATAAAAACAATCAAAGACGTTACCTAGGCGTTAAAATAAATTAGTTTTGCTCAAAAAGTTAATACTCTTAGCAGGACCAACAGCTTCAGGAAAATCAAATTTAGCAATTAAATTAGCAGAAAAAATTAATGGTGAGATTATTAATGCAGATAGTATGCAAATTTTTAAAGAATTTTCTGTTTTATCTTCAAGACCAACTTTAGCTCAAACTAGAAAAATTAAACACCATCTTTATGGAATTATTACTGTAAAAAAACATTTTTCAGCTGGCGATTGGCTCAAACAAGTAAAAAAAAAGATTAATATTTGTAAAAAAAAAAAGAAAGTGCCAATAATTGTTGGAGGGACAGGGCTTTACTTTAATATAATTACAAAGGGCATAAGTAAAATACCTGACATAGATATCAAAACAAGAAATAAAGCAAGAAACTTATTTAAAAAACTTGGTAATAAAAAATTTTATTATCAATTGCTCAAACTTGATCCAAAAATTAAAGGAAGAATACTTCGAACAGACTCTCAAAGATTACAAAGGGCGTATGAAGTAAAGCTTAAGACAAAAAAATCATTGTATGATTGGTTTAAAAATACAAGATCTGATTTTTCAGATTTTGAAATAAAAAAAATTTTTATCGATATGCCTAGAGAGGTATTACTTAAAAAAATCTCACTTAGAACAGAAGAAATGTTTAAGAAAAAATGTATTAATGAAGTCAAAAGATTTAATGCATTAAAAATAAATGAAACTTTATCAGCAAATAAAATTATAGGTGTGAAGGAAATTAATGATTATTTGAGAAAATCTATCTCTTTAGCGCAGTGCAAAGATCTTATTAATATAAAGACCAGACAATATGCTAAAAGACAAAATACTTGGGCTAGAGGCCATATGAAGAATTGGAATAAGCTATATTCGAAAAATTTCTCAAATCTTTTAAAAAAATCATTAAAAGTCGTAAGCTAAAACTTGACGCAACTCATTTCTAGGCTAGATTGTATATATGCCAAAATTATTGAGTGGAGCAGAAATTGTATTTAAATCACTAGAAGATCAAAAAGTGGAATATATTTTTGGTTATCCCGGCGGTGCGGTTCTACCAATTTATGATGAATTAAAAAATCATAAATCAATAAAACATATTTTAGCAAGGCACGAGCAAGGTGCAGGACACTCAGCAGAAGGGTACGCGAGATCAAGTGGCAAGCCAGGAGTTTTATTGGTTACATCAGGACCTGGCGCTACAAATGCAGTAACAGCTTTAACAGATGCTTACATGGACTCAATACCGCTTGTTTGTATTTCTGGGCAGGTACCAACACACTTAATTGGCACTGATGCATTTCAAGAATGTGACACAACTGGAATTACAAGACCATGTACAAAACATAATTGGTTAGTAAAAGATGTAAACGATCTTTCTAAAACTTTACACTTAGCTTTTGAAGTCGCTACTACTGGTAGACCTGGTCCAGTCTTAGTTGATATTCCAAAAGATATACAATTTAAAAAAGGTAAATATAAATTTTTCAAAAATACTCTTAAAAAAAAACTTAATGGAAAATCAACTCATAAAATATCTAATTCCGAATTAGATAAATTTATAGATCTAATTAAAAAATCTACCAAGCCTATTTTTTATACAGGTGGTGGAGTTATAAATTCTGGACCTGAAGCTAGCAAATATTTAAGAGAACTAGTTTCATTAACTGGTTTCCCTATAACCTCTACATTACAAGGACTTGGAGCGTATCCTGGAGACGATCCACAATTTTTAGGTATGCTCGGTATGCACGGAACTTATGAAGCAAATAATGCGATGCATGATTGTGACTTAATGATAAATATTGGAGCGAGGTTCGATGATAGAATTACAGGTAAGGTTGATGAATTTTCACCAGGTTCAAAAAAAATTCATGTAGATATTGATCCATCCTCAATCGGAAAAAATATTAAAGTTGATCTTGCAATCATCAGCGATGTAACAGAACTATTAAAATCTTTAATTAAAAGATTTAAAGAGAAAAATAAAAACTTTTTGAATTCTAATAAACAAAAAACCTCAAAATGGTGGGAACAAATTGGGAAGTGGAGAGAAAAAAAATCCCTCAACTTCATAAATAGTAATAAAATTATAAAACCTCAACATGCTGTACAAAGATTATATGAATTAACAAAAAATCAAGATACCTTTATAACTACTGAGGTAGGCCAGCATCAAATGTGGGCAGCCCAACATTATAAGTTTAATAAGCCTAATAGATGGATGACATCTGGAGGTCTTGGAACAATGGGTTATGGGCTTCCAGCTGCAATCGGTGTTCAAATTGCAAATCCTGGAAAATTAGTCGTTGACATAGCAGGAGAAGCATCTGTTTTGATGACAATGCAAGAAATGTCTACTGCTGTGCAATATAGATTACCTATTAAAATATTTATTTTAAATAATGAGTACATGGGAATGGTGAGACAATGGCAAGAGCTTTTACATGAAAAGAATTATTCTGAAAGCTACACGGCCGCTTTACCAGACTTTGTTAAACTTGCAGAATCTTATGGTTGTGTTGGTATTAGAGCGAAAACACCTGGTGAGTTAGATGAAAAGATAAAGGAAATGATTAGTATTGATAGGCCAGTGATATTTGACTGTGTAGTCGATAAAGCAGAAAACTGTTTTCCAATGATACCTTCAGGCAAGCCCCATAATCAAATGATTTTAGGACCTGAAGAAGAAGAAGAAATTTCTGATGAAGGGAAAATTTTAGTTTAATGGCCAGGTCTAAATCTGCTTATAGTGTTCCAGGTAAAATTGGAAAAATTGAAAGACATATTATTGTTGTCTGGGTTGATAATGAAGCAGGAGTTCTTGCAAGAATTGCAGGACTTTTTTCTGGTAGAGGATATAACATTGAGTCTCTTGCAGTAGCAGAAGTAGATAAAAAAAAACATATTTCTAGAATAACCATAGTAACTGAAGGAACACCACAAGTAATCGAGCAAATTAATTTACAACTTAAAAAACTAGTCCCTGTTCATAAAGTAGCTGATTTTAAACGAGGTGAAAAAGATATTCTATTTAGAGAACTGGCAATGTTTAAAATTTTAGGAAATACTAAAAAAATTGAAAAAGTTAAAAAGATTTGTAAGAAATTCAATCCTGTAATCCTTGATAAAACTAAGAAATCTGTTGTAATACAAGTAACTGCGTTGAGAGCAGAGATTGATAAATTAGCACTTGATTTAAAAAGTTTAGGACTTATAAGCACCTCTAGGACAGGCGCAGTTGCAATGACAAAAGGCTCAAAAATATTTAGTTAATTATGAAAACTTATTACGATAAAGACACAAATAAAGATTTAATAAAGAATAAAAAAGTTGCTATCTTTGGCTATGGAAGCCAAGGTCATGCACATGCACTTAACTTAAAAGATAGCGGTGTAAAAGAGGTAGCTGTAGCTTTAAGAGAGGGCTCATCTAGTATAAAAAAGGCTGAGAGTGCTGGATTAAAAGTTATGTCTCTATCAGATGCAGCAGCGTGGGCAGATGTAGTGATGATGTTAACTCCTGATGAACTTCAATCAGAAATATATAAAAATCATATTGAACAAAGAATGAAAGAGGGGACTAGTTTAGCCTTCGCTCATGGTTTAAATATTCATTTTGATCTAATCAATGCAAGAAAAGATTTAGATGTTTTTATGGTTGCTCCAAAAGGTCCCGGACATACCGTAAGAAGTGAATATGAAAAAGGAGGAGGAGTTCCTTGTTTAATGGCAGTTCACAAAGATAGTTCAGGAAAAGCAAAAGACTTAGCTCTATCATATGCTTCGGCTGTAGGTGGTGGTAAGGCTGGTATCATAGAAACAACTTTTAAAGATGAGTGTGAAACAGATTTGTTTGGCGAGCAAACAGTATTGTGTGGAGGGTTAGTTGAATTAATTAAAAATGGTTTCGAGACTTTAACCGAAGCAGGATATCCTCCTGAAATGGCATATTTCGAAACACTTCATGAAGTTAAATTAATCGTTGATCTGATCTACGAAGGCGGTATTGCAAATATGAACTATTCAATTTCAAATACAGCCGAGTATGGTGAATATGTATCTGGTAAAAGAATTGTAGATAATAAAACTAAGGAAAAGATGAAAGAAGTTCTTAAAGATATTCAGTCAGGTAAGTTTACTAAACAATGGATGGATGAGCACAAATCAGGTCAAAAAAACTTTTTAAAAATGCGACAAGACTTAGCAAAACATCCAATTGAAAAGGTGGGCAAAGAGCTAAGATCTATGATGCCGTGGATTGGTAAAAATAAACTAGTCGATAAAGATAAAAATTAACCCAATCTGAGTCCAAAACACTAATTGAACTACATAATTATTTGCAAATTCTAGCTTTGATTGTAATATAGGGTATTAAATTTTTATAAAGTTATGACTGATAAAAATAGAATAATAATATTTGATACAACAATGCGTGATGGAGAACAGTCACCAGGCGCATCTATGAGCTTAGAGGAAAAATTACAAATTTCGAGAGTATTTGATGAGCTCGGCGTCGATGTGATAGAAGCAGGTTTTCCAATCGCATCACCAGGTGATTTTGAAGCTGTTACAGAAATAAGTAAAATTTTAAAACGTTCGATACCTGCCGGATTAGCCAGAGCAACAAAAAAAGATATTGATGCGTGTCATGACTCATTAAAGCATGCGAAAAATTTCAGAATTCATACTTTCATTTCTACAAGCCCTCTACATATGAAGCATAAATTAAATAAATCTCCAGAGGAAGTCTTAGGAGCTATTAAAGAAAGTGTAACCTATGCCAGAAAATTTACAGATGATGTAGAGTGGTCATGCGAAGATGGAACACGAACAGATATGGATTATATGTGCAAGACAGTAGAACTTGCAATTAAGTGTGGAGCCAAAACTATTAATATACCCGATACTGTAGGTTACACAGTTCCCTCAGAATTTAAAAAAATTATTGAAACATTAATAAGCAGAGTGCCTAATATTGATAAAGCAATCTTATCAACTCATTGTCACAACGATTTAGGTTTAGCAGTAGCTAACTCATTAGCAGGAGTTATGGCTGGAGCAAGACAAATTGAGTGTACTATAAACGGTATTGGAGAGAGAGCCGGTAACGCAGCTTTAGAGGAAGTTGTAATGGCTATGAGAACAAGACACGATTTAATGCCATACACTACAAATATAAACACTAAACTCTTGAGTAAAGCTTCTAAAGTAGTTTCAAATGCTACTGGTTTTCCAGTTCAATTTAATAAAGCTGTTGTCGGCAAAAACGCATTTGCGCATGAGTCAGGCATCCACCAAGATGGAATGTTAAAAAATAGAAACACATATGAAATAATGACACCCGAAAGCGTGGGAGTTAAAAAAACCTCATTAGTAATGGGAAAACATTCTGGAAGACATGCTTTTAGAGATAAATTGTCAGATATGGGATATGTAGATGTTACTGATGACATCATAAATACTGCTTTTGGTAAATTTAAAATTTTAGCAGATAAGAAAAAACATATTTACGATGAAGACATTGCTGCTCTTGTAGATGATAGTTTAGTTACAGATGACAATGTTATTAAATTAAAATCTTTAAAAGTATATGCTGGAACAGGAGAGCCACAAAAAGCTGAAATGACATTAGAAGTTTTTGGTGAAGTTAAAAGCGCCATTGACACTGGTGATGGACCAGTTGATGCGATTTTTAAATGTATTAAAAAACTCTATCCACATGATGTAAAACTACTATTATATAATGTGCATGCTGTAACTGAAGGTACTGATGCACAAGCAACAGTCAGTGTTCGAATTGAAGAGCAAGGCAAAACTACTGTAGGTCAAGCTGCTGATACTGATACTCTTGTGGCATCAGCCAATGCTTACTTGAGTGCATTAAACAAATTAATTATAAAAAGAAAAAAAACAGCGCCAGATGATGAAAATCTAAGCGTTCAAATTTAGAAAGGAAAATATGTTTAAAGGTTTAACAGGATTAACTTCACTTTGGTCACAAGACATGGCTATAGACTTAGGCACAGCAAATACTCTTGTTGTCCTCAAAGATCAAGGTGTGGTACTAAATGAACCATCAGTTGTAGCAGTTATTGAGGATGCAGGAAAAAAATCTGTATTAGCCGTTGGAGATGAGGCAAAAACAATGTTAGGGAGAACACCAGGAAACATTTCAGCTATTAGACCACTAAAAGATGGAGTAATTGCAGATTTTGTAGTTACTGAGGAAATGATTAAGCATTTTATTAAAAAAGTTCATAAAAAAAATGCTTTTGCAAATCCAAGAATTTTAATTTGTGTACCTACTGGCTCCACTCCTGTGGAAAGAAAAGCTATCCAAGACTCAGCATTAGCCGCAGGAGCAAGAAAAGTTCAATTAATTGAGGAGCCAATAGCAGCAGCGATTGGAGCAGGATTACCTATTTCAGAGGCCACTGGTTCAATGGTTGTTGATATTGGTGGTGGTACAACCGAGATAGCAGTAATGTCTTTAGGTGGAGTAGTTTATTCGAAATCTTTAAGAGTCGCTGGAGATGCATTGGATCAATCTATAATTGCCTACATGAGAAAAAAAATGAATTTAATGATAGGGGACTCTACAGCTGAAAAGATTAAAAAAGAAATTGGTACAGCCATTCCATCTACGAATAATACTTTTTTAATGAAAGGAAGAGATATAAGATCAGGAACACCAAAAGAGATTGAACTTACAGAGAAAGATGCTTGCGAGGCATTAATGCCAATTTTAAATCAAATTTTAGGTGGCATTAAAGAAGCTTTAGAAAATACTCCGCCTGAACTATCCGCTGACTTAATTGATATGGGATTAGTGCTTACAGGTGGTGGAGCTTTATTGAAAAATATAGATAAATTAATTTCTCAAGATACTGGTTTACCTGTAACAATAGCTGATGACCCTTTGTCATGCGTTGCTATTGGAACTGGAAGAGCTTTAGAAAACGAAGAATTGTTTTCTACAATGTTATCGGAGTACTAATTTATCTACAGATGAATAGATGTCAGTTAGTAGAGATGATTTTAGTATTGCTTTTCGTTCGGCTCTTCTTAAAAGAGGTGGAGCACAAAAATTTTCTGTACTATCATTAATATTTCTAGCTTTAATTATTTTTTTTCTAGATGTTTATGGAGCAAAGTTTACTAAACCTATAAGAGGTTTTTTAAATGATGTAGTTTATAGAATAACTTTTCTAGCTTCTACGCCAACTAGATTTTTTCCTCAAGCAAGCAAAGATCTCTCTAATTATTTAAATATTAAAGCAGAAAATGAAAGATTAAAATTAGAAATAGAAAAATATAAATTACTTGAACTTAATGTAGAATTTTTGTCAGATGAAAACAAAAATTTACAAAAAATTTTGGAAACAGAATATTTTAATAAAAATCTTAGTAATGTTGTCTTGGCCAAAGTTTTAGTTGATAAAAATAGTCCTTTTTTAAAATCAATTATAATTAATAAAGGCACCAGTAGAGGCATAATGAAGGGTATGCCGGTAACTCATAATAACTACTTAGTTGGAAGAATAGTTGAAACAAATTATTTATCTTCAAGAGTTCTTTTATTGAATGATTTAAATAGTCTCTCCAAGGTACCAATTTTGACCAATAAACTTTTTCTTCCATTTTGTATTGGGAACAACGCCTGCTCTTTCCTCAATGAAGCCATCAAGTACCTTTTTTCCTAATCCAAATTTTTTTGCTGTTTCGGATAGACGATCAACTCCTAATTTTCTAGCAACTTCATAAAAATAAACGTCACATGATCTTTGTATTCCCTTCCTCAAATTTACTATTCCATGACCATCCTTCTCCCAGCAGTGAAATTTTTCTCCATAAAGTTCAATTTTACCTTTACATTTAAAAGTATCTAAAGGTTTAATAACTCCGTTTTCTAGAGCACTCAGTGCAACCAATGTTTTGATAGTAGAACCCGGAGGGTATAATCCTGAAATAGTTTTGTTTGTTAATGGTCTTAATTCATTTTTAATAAGACTATTCCAGTATTTTTTTTCTAAACCATGAACAAATTCATTTGGCTCAAAACTAGGAGAAGATACCATGGATACTATATCTCCATTATATACATCCATAACACATACTGCTGCAGCCTTATCTTTTAAAAGCTCATTTGTGTACTTTTGAACTTCAAAATCTAATGTAGTTTTGTAACTTTCTCCTGCTTGACCTTCGTTAATTTGAATTTGTTTTACTCTTTTTCCAAAAGCATTTACTTCATATCTTTGAAATCCTATTTTGCCAATGATCTTTTCATCAAGTTTTCTTTCTAGTCCAGTTTTTCCAATGCTCATACCGGGCACATGTAAATCTTTTAAGTATTTTTTCGTTTCAAGGTCTTTTGCGCTTACTTGTGAAACATAACCTAAGATGTGCGCCGAAGAGTTATCTGGATACGTTCTAGCAACTGACACAACTGGCTTAACTCCCTCCAATTCGTGTAAAAATAAATTTAATCTTGAAAATTCTGACCAAGTTATATTATCAGAGACAATTATGGGCTCCCACGGTTTCTGTTTAGCAAT
>CACCBT010000005.1 GCA_902544345.1 uncultured Pelagibacteraceae bacterium | reverse complement strand
TCAGTGTCAAACGAAGAAGCTTTGAACTTTATTAATTCATACTTTAAAAAATTTCCTGAGATCAAAGATTATATGAATACGACAATAAAAACTTGCAGGAAACAGGGGTTTGTCACAAATATTTTTGGTAGAAGAATTCACTTAAGAGGAATTAATGATAAAAATTTTAGTGTACGAGCATTTCAGGAAAGAGCAGCAATTAATGCTCCAATACAAGGATCAGCTGCTGATATTATCAGGTTAGCAATGATAAAAATTGACAAAATTCTTGAAAAAAAGAAAAAAGCAAAAATGCTTTTACAAATACATGACGAACTTATTTTTGAGAGTTCAAAAAAAGATGAGACTGAAGTGAAAAAAATAGTTAAACATGCGATGACATCAGTTTCAAGTTCAGAACATCATATGTTTTCAATACCATTAGAAGTTAGTATTAGCTCCGGAAACAATTGGGGAGAAGCCCATTAAACGCCTAAATTTTGACAATAAAATTAAGAGAATAAAAATATGACACATACAATTGCTTTAGTAGATGATGATAGAAACATACTCACTAGCATAAGCATGGCTTTAGAGAGAGAGGGATTTAAAGTTCAAACTTATATTGACGGTGAGACCGCTTTAATAGGATTAACAAGAAATCCACCCGATTTAGCAATATTAGACATCAAAATGCCTAGGATGGACGGAGAAGAGTTGCTAAAAAAACTCAAAAAAAAAATGTCAATTCCAATTATCTTTTTGACATCAAAAGATGATGAAGTTGACGAACTACTTGGTTTGAAGTTAGGAGCAGATGATTTTGTTAAAAAATCTGGAGGTTTTTCTACTAAAGTTTTAATTGAGAGAATAAGAGTTCAATTAAGAAAAAAAACTAATACTGTTGACGATACAAAAAATATAATTAGTCATGGAAAATTGAAACTGGATCCTGCCCAGCTAGAATGTGAGTGGAATGGAAAAGCTTTGCCAGATAAGCTTACTACCACAGAATTTTTAATTGTTAAAGAATTGGCTAAAAGACCTGGCGTTATTAAAGAAAGAGCCCATTTAATGGACATAGCATATAAAGAGAATACAGAAATTGAAGATAGAACTATTGATAGTCACGTAAAAAGAATAAGAAAAAAGTTTAAAAAAGTAGATGAAAAGTTTTCTGCGATTGAAACCAGATATGGAAGTGGATATAGATGGAATGTTAGCTAATGAAACAAAAAAAATCAGCTTCTATTCTAAAGAAGTTCTTAATTATTAACCTCACAGTTTTTTCTGTTTTAGGACTTTTTACAATTATATATCTTGAAGCAATCCAACCAAATCTTGTAAAAGAAAGATCAGATAATCATAAAATAGTAATTAATAACACCAAAGATAATCTTGAAAGACTTAATATAAAATATACTAAAGAGGGAATTAGAAATTTCTTGCTCTCTACTAGATTTTTATTTCAAAGTCTAGACCGTGTCCAATTTTATGATTTATCGGGAAATCTAATTGGCGATACAAACATTTTAGATTTGGATCAAAGTGTTTTTACAGGATCAGACATAATTTTTGAGGAAGCCTTAGGCAGTGAAACAATTAAGCCAGATATTGAAGAAAGACTTGAAGAAGAGGAAATAGACGAAATTAAAGATATTATTACAAATAAATATAATGATGAAATAATGACCGTATCAAACTACAAAAAAAATAATTTTTTTGTAAGTACGCTTAGTAAAATCAAGTTTCAAAACAATGATATTGGCTATATTGTAGTTTCAGAGCAAGCAAATGACATCACCACTGCTGTGAAAGAGAGAAAAGCATTTATAATAAGAACTATGATTGCTGTTGCAATTGTGATTTTAATTTTTTCTCTATTTTTAAATAAATATATTCTTAAGCCAATTGGACTTTTGGTCAAGTTCAGTGACGGTGTTAAAAAAAAATCTAACCAAACAATCGACATAAATAAAGTTTTTATCAGAAATGATGAAATTGGAAAACTTACACAGTCAATTGATGAAATGACTAAAGAATTACAACAACGGACTAATAGAGCAGAAACATTTTCAAACGATTTAGCTCATGAAATAAGAAATCCACTTGCATCTTTAAAAAGTGCTTCAGAACTTTTAGACAAAACTACCGAAAAAAATGAGGGAGAAAAACTTCTTAAAATAATAAATCATGATGTAGAAAGGATAGAAAGATTAATAACAGATTACACTCAAATGTTAAAAGACGAAGCATCTTTATCTCGAGAAAAAATGAGTAAAATTAATTTAGTTGAAATTGTCAATAGTGTAGTGGAAGACTTTAACCAAGATCTTATTAATCAAAACAAAAAAATTGAGATAAATGTTGTTAATAAAATAAAAAGTAAAAATGGTCATTTCATATTCGGTATTAGCAACAGGTTAGAGCAAGTTGTTGCTAATTTATTGGATAACTCAATCTCGTTTAGCAAAGATAACCAAAAAATTGAGATTGGTCTTGAAGAAACGTCTAGTAATCTATTAGTATCAGTTAAAGATGAGGGACCTGGCTTTGCTGAAACTTCGCCTCAGAAAATTTTTAAACGTTTTTATAGTAACAGACCCACGAGTTTTGGAAAACACTCCGGCTTAGGTTTAAATATTGTAAAAAATATTGTCCAATTACATAAAGGAACAATAGCAGCTTCAAATAGGATAAATACAAAAGGAGCTCAAGTTGAGGTTTTACTCCCTAAATTGTCCTAAGATTATTTCTTGCTAAGGTTTCTTTATGTTGATAATAACATCCTCAATATGGCTCAGGATTACAAAGTAAAAGATATTAACCAAGCAGATTTTGGAAGAAAAGAAATTTCTTTAGCGGAAACAGAAATGCCAGGACTAATGGCTCTCCGAAAGGAGTACAAAGATAAAAAACCTCTAAAGGGTGCGAAAATCTTAGGCTGTCTTCATATGACAATACAAACTGCAGTTTTAATTGAGACTTTAGTTGAGTTAGGAGCAGAAGTTAGGTGGTCTTCATGTAATATTTTTTCAACTCAAGATCATGCAGCAGCCGCAATAGCCAAAGCGGGTATTCCTGTCTTTGCTTGGAAAGGTGAAACAGAAAAAGAATATTGGTGGTGCGTTAAGCAAACTATTGAAGGAAAAAAAGATTGGAAGCCAAATATGATTTTGGATGATGGTGGTGACCTTACATCTTTAATGCATAAAGAATATAAAAATTTATTAAAAGATGTTAAGGGTGTTTCAGAAGAAACTACAACGGGTGTTTTAGCACTTAAAAAAATGGAGACTAATAAAGAGTTACTAATTCCTGCCATAAATGTAAATGACTCCGTAACAAAATCTAAATTTGATAACCTCTATGGTTGTAGAGAAAGTTTAGTTGATGGAATAAAAAGAGCAACCGATGTAATGATGTCAGGTAAAGTAGCTATTGTAGCTGGGTTTGGAGATGTTGGCAAAGGAAGCGCTGCTTCTTTACGTCAAGCAGGCGCTAGAGTTATGGTAACCGAGACAGATCCGATATGCGCATTACAAGCTGCTATGGAAGGCTACGAAGTCGTTGTTATGGACGAAGCCATCAAAGATGCTGATATTGTTGTAACTGCAACAGGAAATAAAGATATAGTTACAGCTGATCATATGAGAGACATGAAAGATAGAGCAATACTTTGCAACATAGGTCACTTTGATAATGAAATTCAAGTTGAGGCATTAAAAAACTACAAATGGGACGAAATAAAACCTCAAGTGCATGAAATCGAATTACCTAGTAAAAAAAGAATCATTCTTTTAGCTGAAGGAAGATTGGTAAACTTGGGATGTGCTACAGGGCATCCTAGTTTTGTTATGAGTGCTTCATTTACAAATCAGGTAATTGCTCAAATTGAATTATGGAATAACTCAGATAAGTACGAGAAGAAAGTTTATGTGCTTCCAAAACATCTCGATGAAAAAGTTGCAATGCTTCATTTAGAAAAAGTAGGTGCTAAATTAACTAAAATGTCAAAAGAACAAGCCGATTATATTAGCGTTAAACCATCAGGCCCATTTAAACCAGATACTTACCGCTACTAAAACAGTAGCTAATGATTGTAAAATCTTTAGAACATCTAAATTCTTTGTCACGAAAAATTGCGGACAAGCTAGCTAAAAATGATTGTATTTTTTTAATTGGTGAAATCGGTGTAGGAAAAACTACTTTTACAAGATATTTGATAAACTATTTACAAGAAAAAAGAGGGGAAAAGATTACCGAAGTACTTAGCCCCACTTTTAACTTACTCTACGAGTATGATCTTAAGGATATTAAGATTATGCATTATGATCTTTACAGAATAAAAGAAAAAAAAGAGTTGAAGCATTTAGGAATATTTTTAGATAAGCAAGATACAATTAAGATTATAGAATGGCCTCAACTCATTAATATTCCATTATCTGATAAGTTAGAAATATACATAGATTATGCTAAAAATGAAAAAGAAAGAGAGGTAAAATTTGTTGGCTCAGGAAAATGGAAAATTTTAAATGAATTATAAGCTTAAAAAAATTTCAGGAGATGCATCATTTAGAGAATTTTACAGATTACAGAAAGGTAAGAATACATCAATTATTGTTCAAGCAAATAAAGAAAAATTTAAAAATTTAATTACTTATATTGTTGTAAACAAAATTTTAGCAAAATACAAAATATATGCACCTAAGTTAATTTCTAATCATTATGAACATAATATTATTGAAATCACTGATTTGGGACAAAAGTCATTTTACAATTTAATTATTAAAAAAAAAGATAAATTTAAATATTACAAGGATTTAATTAAGATAATTATAAAACTACAAAATATAAAGTTACAACAAAATTATCGTTTAGGAAAATTCAAAATTAATTTTCAAAATTATTCAATTAGGAATCTTCATAAAGAGTCTGATTTATTTTTTGATTGGTACTTAAAGTATTGTTTCAAAAGTTCGAAACTAAAAAAAATTAAAGATATTATTAAAAATGAATTAACAAAAATATACAAAAAACTTTATTTTCATAATAATACTTTTGTACATAGAGATTTTCACGCATCAAATATAATGATAAATAAAAATAAACTTGGTTTGATAGATAGCCAGGATGCGATAATTGGAAATCCATTATATGACGTAGCTTCATTAATTGATGATGTGCGAATAAAATTACCTTCTAATTTACAAGAGGAATTATTAAATTTTTATTATAACAAATCCAAATTTAAAAAAGAGAAATACAAAAACTTAAAAAACGATTTTGAAATATTATCTGTTCAAAGAAATTTAAAAATTCTAGGAATATTCGTAAGACTTTGTAAAAGAGATGGTAAGCCCAATTATTTGAAATATTTACCTTACACTTGGAGTTTAATTCAGAGACGTCTCAAAAATCCTGTCTTCAAAAACCTAAACTTATTATTCAATAAACATTTAAAAATTAAAAAACTAAAAAAAATAAATAAGTTATGAAAATAAAACAAGGGATGATATTGGCCGCTGGCTTAGGTAAGAGAATGCAACCTCTTACTAATAAAAAACCAAAACCATTATTAGAAATAGGAGGTAGTACTCTTCTTGAAAGAGCAATTAATCTTTTAATCAATCATGGTGTAGAAGAGATAACAGTTAATACTCACCATCTTGCTGATCAAATAGAAAAATTTATCTCAGATTTTTCATCAGAGGTTAAATTTAAAATATCAAATGAAAAAAATCTATTATTAGATACTGGTGGTGGAGTGAAAAAGGGAGCAAAAGAATTTAAGGATAATCCCTTTTTTGTAATAAATCCAGATACGCTTTGGAGTAATAAATATTCTGAAGAAGTACAATCTTTAGAAAAAGAGTACTTTACAAATAAAAGACCGTGTTTACTACTAGTTAAAAAAAAACTATCTTTTGATAATTCCTTCAAGGGTGACTTTAATTTAAACAATAATTTAATTTCTAAAGATGGTCAGAACCAATATATTTTTACTGGTCTTCAAATAATGAAAAATGATCATTTAACCTTTTTTAATAAAAATATTTTTTCTATGAATGAAGTTTGGACAAAATTAATAAATGAAAATAATCTTGGTGGATTGGAAAGTAATCAAAAATTTTACCACTTAAACACTATAGAAATGTTTGAAAAAATATCTTCTTTAAGTCTTATTGATTAAAAATAATATTTTTTGCCCTAGTATCATCTAGATAATAATATTTTCGAATTTTTAATTGATTATCAAATTCTATTATTAGTGGATTTCCTGTTGGAATTTCTAGTTCGTTAATCTTCGTATCTGAAATCTTAAAAAGATATTTACACAATGCTCTTAATGAATTTCCATGAGCCGATACCAAAATATTTTTTCCATTTTTCAAATTCTTATTTATTTCAATATCATAATAAGGGACCACTCTGTCGTAAGTATTCTTTAAAGACTCGGTTAAAGGAATTTTATTTTGAGGAATTCCACCGTTTAAAGGACTAAAATTTTCAAGGTATTTACTATCTTTAGCCATAGGCGGAGGTGCTATGTCCCAAGATCTCCTGTATCTTTTAAACTGTTCTTCACCAATTTTCTTTTTGGTTTCTTCTTTGTTTAGGCCTGTCAGAGATCCATAATGTCTTTCATTTAATTCCCAAGCAGTATTAAACTTCATTGTTAAACCTATTGATTTTAAGATAATAGTAAGTGTTTCAATTGCTCTTTTAAGATAAGAGGTATAGCTAATATCAATTTTAATGTTTAATTTATTTAACAATTCACCTGATTTTTTTGCCTCTTCCCTGCCTTTATCTGAAAGATCAACATCGACCCATCCAGTAAACTTATTGTCCGCGTTCCAGACGCTTTGACCGTGTCTTGTTAAAATAAGTTTACTCATATAAATTAAATAATGTATTTTGTACTATATTAAAATCTAAATGAAAAATAATATCTTCTTCTATGTAAAATATCTGTTCTATTTTTCATTTATAATTCTATTAATTTTATATTTATTCCCAGGAAGCCTAATCGGTTTTCTTCTTTATGGTGACTTAGGAAGGCAACCAGATCTTATTTCAAATCCGTTAGGAACATCCATTAATCATTTAATATTCTTTTTTTATCTCAGTATTTTAGGATTTTTATTGAGAAACAATAATAAAAAATTTATTTACAGTTTCTCTTTTTTATTTTTGATTTCAATAATTTTAGAATTATTACATTATCTTATTCCTAATAGAGCGTTTGAACTAAACGACTTATATGCAAATAGTTTAGGAGTATTGATGGCATATTTCATATTTAAAATTTTAAAAAAATTTAAAAATTAGATGTTCATACGTTTTATAATTATATTTTTAATTTTTGTTTCTAATGTTACTGCTGAAGAAATATCAGGAACACCAAAAATTATAGATGGTGATACAGTCCACATAAATAATTATAAGTTTAGATTAGAAGGTATAGATGCTCCAGAAATGAAACAACAATGTAAAAAAGAGTCTTTAAAAATCTCATCCACAATTGGCTTTTCATTTTACAAAGATTACAACTGCGGACAAGTTTCAAAAGCAAAATTAAAAGCTAAAATAAATGGATCAAAAATTAAATGTATATTTACATCAAAAGATAGGTACAAAAGATATATAGCAACTTGTTTTAAAGGAGAAACAAACTTAAATCAGTGGATGGTGAGAAATGGATACGCAATAGCATATAGAAGGTACTCAAAAAAATACGTGTCCGATGAAGATTTTGCTAAAGAAAAAAAATTAGGATTGTGGCAGGGAAAATTTATGAATCCAGAAAAATGGAGAAAGCTTAACTAATTTTTAGTATAAATTACTAAGTGATTCATTTTAAAAAAGTAATATTAATATTAATATCTTTTATTTTAGTTGCCTGTTCGTCAATTCCTAAAAATACTCAAAATAGTTGCGCTATCTTTGAGGAAAGATATTTGTGGTACAAACATTCTAAGGCTTCCTATGAAAAATGGGGAGCACCAATTCATTTACAATTAGCTTTTGTAAAAAAAGAAAGCGACTTTAATTGGCTTGCAAAACCCCCAAGAACTAAATTATTTAAAGTAATACCATTTAAAAGACCTTCATCTTCATTTGGATATTCTCAGGCTGTGAAGGGAACTTGGGAACAATATAAAAGAGAAACAAACAACCCTTTAGCTACAAGAGCAAGGTTTAAAGACTCAGTAGATTTTATAGGTTGGTATATTCATAAAACAAATAAAATATTAAAAATTTCAAAAAAAGACCCTTATCGACAATATTTAGCGTATTATAAGGGTTGGGGAGATTATAAAAATTATTCAAAAGATAAAAAAGCTATAATATATGCAAAGTCTGTGAAAGATATGGCAAGAAAATATAGAAAACAACTTACTTTCTGTAAAAAAAATCTAGATAAAAACAAATATATTATTTTTTAAGCTGTTTCTGTAACTCAATTTCAACAGCATCAATCCTCTTCGTTCCTTTTCCAACAATAGTGTAAACAGTTGGGATTACGTAGAGAGTAAAAAATGTTGAGAATAACATTCCACCAAATATTGTTATACCAACAGTTAATCGACTTGCAGCACCAGGCCCAGTTCCAAGAATAAGTGGTAAAACTCCAATAATTGTTGAGATACTTGTCATGAGAATAGGTCTTAGCCTAATAGCGGCAGCTTCAAATACAGCAACTTCTAAATTTTTTCCTTCCTTCCTTAACTGGTTTGCGAATTCTACAATTAGGATACCGTTTTTAGCTGAGAGACCAATCAAAATGATTAAAGCTATTTGACTATAAACATTCAGTGAAGACCCAACTACAAGTAAACCAATTAATCCTCCAAGGATAGCCATAGGTACAGTTAACATAATTGTCAATGGATGCCTCCAACTTTCAAATTGAGCACTCATGGCTAGATACGCAGTAATTAATGCTAAGGCAAATATTACATAAAGTTCAGTGTTAGTTTTTTTATACTCTTCACTTTCACCTTTATAAGCAATTTTAGCTTGAGGTGTATTTTGTTCTACTACACCTACTAAAAACTTTAGAGCCTCATCAAGCGAATAGTCTCCTACAAGTCTTGCCGAGATAGTAACTGCTTTTTGTCTATTGTATCTTGCTAAGAATGGAGACTGTCCCTCTTCTTCGTATGCAACTAAGTTTGACACAGATACAAGCTTTCCATTATTTTTAGATCTTACAAAAACTTTACTTATACTATCTGGCTCTTGTCTATCTTTGATATCACCTTGCAAAATTATAGAATATTCCTTTCCATCCCTTGTAAAGTTTGTAACTCTTTTTGAACCGAAAATTGTTTCAATAGTTTTTCCAATATCTTCTGTTGAAACTCCTAAATCAGCGGCTTTTTTTTGATCTATCTTTACATTTAATTGAGGTTTGTTAAGATCAAAGTCATCTTGAATAGAAGTAAGACCAGGATTTTTTCTTGCCTCTTTTTTAATTATTTCTTTCCACTCAATTAATTGTTCATACGTGTTACCTAAAACAACAAATTGCACTGGACTTTCTATTCCGCCAGTCCTTATTCCTTGAGGCATTATTGGAAAAGCCAAAACACCCGGCACTCTAGCAATTTTTCCAAAGGACTCTCTCATTATCTCAACACCATGACGATCTCGTTTAGCCCAAGGCTCTAAAAGAACAATTATAAAACCACTATTAACTTGTTTAGCCGATTTTCCAAAACCTGGAACTCGCATTATTAATTTTCTGTATTCACCCTTTCCTACACTTGGCAGTAACAATTCCTCTATTTCTTCGGCTCTATCTTTGGTAAAATTAAAACCTGAACCTTGTGGAGCTTTTACAATAACAAAAAATGCCCCTCTGTCTTCAGGAGCAATTAATTCTTTCTTAGCAAAATTAAAAAAGAATATTGTTAATGCAAGAGTACCCAATAAAAAAATAGTTATTGTTTTTCTTTTCTTAATCCAATTTAATAGTGAAACTTTGTAAAGATAAGTGAGATCTTTTAAATATTTCTCAAATTTTAAAACAATTTTTGATTTTTGCATATTTTTTTGCAAAAATTTGCTAGCTAACATCGGACTTAATGACAACGCAACAAAGCTAGAAATTATCACAGCTGATGCAAGTGTAATTGCTGTTTGAGTAAAAAGAACTCCTGTAATTCCTTTAATAAAAATTAGAGGCACAAATACTGCTACCAACACAACAGTTGTGGCTATTATTGCAAAGGATACCTGCTTAGCACCTTTGTAAGCTGCAACTAAAGGTGTATCTCCTAACTCAATTCTTCTCACTATATTTTCAAGCATCACAATAGCATCATCAACCACAATACCGATAGCTAGCACTAAGGCCATCAAAGTAAAAAGGTTAATCGAAAAATCAAAAACATAAATTGATAAAAAAGTTGAGATTAATGAAACAGGCAAAGCTATTAAAGGGACGACCAAAGCTCTAAGGTTGCCTAAAAATAAATAAATAATAATCGTCACCAATATTAATGCAATGATCAGTGTTTTATAAACTTCTTTTATAGCAGATTTAATATAATTACTTCTATCAAATGAAACTTCTAAAGTAGTGCCTGGTGGTAAACTTGGTTTTAGTTCTTTTATCTTATTTTTAATCCCATTAGCTACAGCGATGGTGTTAGCGTCAGATTGTTGATATATCCCTATCCCAACAACCTGCTTTCCGTTACCTTTAAAAAGAGTTCTTGTTGACTCAGCTCCTAATTCAATTCTTGAAACATCTGACAAGGTTATGATTGAACCGTCCTTAGCTCTTTTTAGTGGTAGATTTTTATAATTCTCAACTTCTTTGTAAGCTTTATCAAGTTTTATAGTTAGATCGATATCTCTTGACTCAATTCGCCCAGCTGGGAATTCTGTATTTTCACTTCTTAGGATCGCTTCTACTTCTTGAGTGGTAAGATCTCTCGCAGCTAAAGCGATTGGATCTAACCAAACTCTTAGTGAAAGTTCTCTTTGACCACCAAGACGAACTCTTCCCACGCCATCAACAGTTGAAAAAGTGTCAGTTAAATATCTATCAGCATAATCAGTCAACTCTAAATCAGTCATTGTTTCAGAATTAAAAGATAACCACATAGTAGTCCTCATCCCCGCGCTTTGTTTGAAAATTTCAGGCTGTTCTGCTCCCTCCGGTAAATTATCTAATACTCTTGATACTGAACTTCTAACATCGTTAGCAACATCATCTAAATCTAGACTAGTTTCAAAAGTGAGTGTAATTCTTGAGCTTTCATCCTCACTAAAAGAGTCAATAGTTTCTAAACCTGGTGTCCCTCCAACAAAATCTTCAATTTTTTGAGTTATTTGAGTGTCAACTATCTCTGCTGAGGCACCCCTATAATCAGTTTGAATAGTTACTACAGGAGGCTGGACATCTGGAAGCTCGTCAGTGGGAATTTCTTGAAAAGTAACAAGACCAAATATCACCAGTACTAAGCTCATTACTGATGCTACTACAGGTCTTTTTATAGATAAGTCTGTTAAAAACATTTAATTTTTAGGATTAATAATTTTTATTTTGGCATTATTTCTTACTTTTGAGACACCCTCTGTAATAACAAAGTCGCCTTCATTTATTCCAGAGATAACAGAAACCTTACCGAAATTTCTTTTACCTATTTTTATATCTTTTTTTTCAGCAGTTTCATCTTTTACTGTATAAACAAAAGCTGTGCTTCCCTGAATCGTTACAGCACTTTCAGGAACACCGATTTGATTTATTTCGTCATATATGACTTTTACAGTCATTAATTGCCCTGGGATGATCTCGAAACTAGAATTATCTACTAAAACTCTAGATAAAATTGATCTTGTGGAAGGATCTATTCTTGAGCTGACTGTCTCAATTTTTCCTTGAAAAACTTTTTTAAATGCCGAACTTGTAATATCTGCCCTAAGTCCTTTTTTAAGTATACTTACATAATTTTCTGGAACTTTAATATCTATTACTATCTTTTTTAAATCATCCAAAGTCACTAATAAACTTTCCGAGCCTAAAACACCTTGAGCAATTTCTCGTTTACCTAATTTTCCTTCAAAGTCAGCAATTATTTCTTCACCACTTTTAAGTCTCAAAATTACTTCACCTTTTTTTACAAATCTATTTTCAATATTTAATTTTCCAGATGCCTCACTTGTTTTAATTCTATAGGTCTTTGAATTTTGAGCAATGGCAGTTCCAAATGTTTCAATACTTTTATAAAATAAAGATTTTTCAACTTGTTCAACAATTACTCCTGGGGCAGGTCTCACGCTAAATTTTTTCTTAAAGTGCAAACCTATAAAATGTCTTGCAGCTATAATTGTGAAAATAACTATAAAAAAGATGACTAAAAAAATTTTTAATTTTGAAAATGTTTTCATTTTTTCTCTAGTCCGTACTCTGACCATGAGCCGTCATAGATAGTTGGTTTTTTACCACTTATGATAGAATTAGCTAGTCCTAAAATACATGCAGTAACACCAGAACCACATGTAAAAGCTATATCTTTATCATTGTCTATTTCATTTTTGTTAAAAATATTGATCAATTCATTTCTTTTTTTAAAAGTACGATCGTCGTTTAATAGCAATTGGAAAGGCAAATTCTTAGAACCCTGAACATGACCACTTCTCAGCCCTTGTCTTGGTTCTGGCTGCAGACCTAAAAATCTTTGTTTACTTCTAGCGTCTATTAGCTGAAATTTTTTTCTTATTATATTATCTTCGACTTGTTTTTTATTTATAACAATAGATTTATCCTCTTTAGCTATATAGTTTGTCCTAGAAATTTTTGCTACCTCTTTTGAAGTTGGCCTTTTTTCTTTTAACCACTTTTTAAAGTCTCCATCTAATACTGAAACAAGATTGGTATCATGACCAAAGTAAATAAAAGAGTACCAAACTCTACATGAGCTGTAGACATTAGAATTGTCATAAATAATTATATGGTCAGAGTTTTTCAAACCTAGATTGGAAACAATTTCTTCCCATTTTTGTATTGATGGCAGCATATGTGGTAAAGAAGTATTTTGATCTGAATTTTTGTCAATATCAAAAAAAATTGAATTTTTTATATGATGCAAATTAAATTCTTCTTCAGCATTTCTATTTGAATTAGGCAAACACCAGGTAGCATCTAGTACTTTTACTTGATCAATATTTTTTTCCAACCATTCCGTAGTAACAAGTTGTTTCATTATCTATTCTTTTCAAAGTATCTTTGATGATATTCTTCTGCTTTACAATAATTTTTAAGTTGAGAAATATTTGTTTGAATTTTTCCATTAAGCTCTTTATTTAAAATTTCTAGAACTTCTTTAGCTTCTTTTTTTTGATCTTCATCTTCATAAAAAATTTCACTTCGATACTGTGTTCCAATATCAGGAAATTGCATATCTTTTTGAGTAGGATCGTGCATCTTGAAAAACAAATCCAAAATTTTTTTGAAGGAAATTATTTTCTCGTCAAAAGTTAATCTTACAACCTCAGCATGACCAGTACTTCCCTTGCAAACTTCTTCATAGGATACGATAGGATTGTGCCCACCAGCATAGCCTACCTCAGTATCAATAATACCTGGTTTGTTTTTAAAGTTTTCCTCAGGGCCCCAGAAGCACCCTAGTCCGAGTGTACATTTCTTCATAAGTTAATTATACAGATAATGAGGATATTAAATTGTTTACACGAAATCAATTAGGCGTATTGTACGGTATTGCATCAGTCGCATGTTTTGCGATGATGGATGCAAGTGTAAAATGGTTAGATATGTTTCCTGTAGGTCAAGTTTTGTTTTCAAGGTTCTTTTTTGGCTTGATACCAATTTTGATGCTTGTTCCTCGAGGTGAATTTAAAACTTTTTATAAAACAAGTAGACCCAAGTTACATGCCTTTAGAGCAATTACAGGTACGTTAGCAATAATTGCTTTATTTATAGCACTTAGAGAAATACCTTTAGCTGATGTTGTAAGCTTAACTTTTGGCGGCCCTATTTTCGTTACGTTAGGATCAATATTTTTTTTATCAGAAAAAGTTGGAATTAGAAGATGGCTTGCAGTTTTAATTGGGTTTTTTGGAATGCTGCTTATTGTAAAACCTGCTTATGAAGAATTAAATATATATTATATTTTTCCAATAATTTTTTGTATTTTTTTTGCTTGTGTTGCTTTAAGCATAAGAAGTCTTTCTTCAACAGAGCCAAATTATAGAATAGCACTGTATTTCTCACTTTTAAGTATGATCGTGGGATTATTAACTTTACCATTTGGATGGGTAATGCCGAATAAATTTGAATTATTTCTTTTAATTTTTACAGGACTTGTTGGCTCAGTGGCTAATATACTTTTAACTGTTTCATTAAGGTATGCCGAAGCTTCACTAGTAACTCCAACTAAATATTTAAATTTAGTTTTCGCGATTTTATTAGGTTATTTTATATGGAGTGAAATACCAAAACTTTTAACACTAGTTGGTGCTGGATTAATAATTATAAGTTCTGTGATTATTTTTATGAGAGAGTCTGAACTTAAAAAGAAGGTAGTAAGTTCTAGACCGTGAGAAATTATCCAAGTTATTGGTTAAAAGCTATTAAGATTTTATCAAGAAAAGATAAGGTTTTAAGAAATCTCATACTAAAATATGATGATAAGTTCTTAACAACTAGAAAAGATATCTTTTATTCTCTTTGCAAAAGTATAGTTGGTCAACAAATAAGTGTTTCGGCAGCAAATTCAGTATTCAAAAAGTTTCAGATGAAATCCAAAAAAATTAATCCTATTAATGTATCTAAGTTGTCTTTATCTCAACTGAAATCATGTGGTTTAAGTAGACAAAAAGCTTTGGGTATAAAAGAACTGTCAATTAAATTTGTTAAAAAAGAATTTGATCCAAAATTGATTAATAAAATGAGTGATGAAGATGCTATAATTTATTTGTCAAATCTCAGACAGATCGGAAGGTGGAGTGCTGAAATGATATTATTATTCACATATAATCGATCAAATATATGGCCGTTGCAGGATATCGGTCTTTTAAGAGCAATTTCCAATAATTATAAAAAGAAATATTATCCTCCTAAAAGTTTTTTGAATAAACTTTATAAAAAATTTACTCCCTATTGTTCAGTTGCCACATGGTACCTTTGGCGTAGTATTGATGATGAACCAATTCAGTATTAAGTTCCTTCAACTGTTTGGTGTTGTCGGTCTGCAAAACCCTTAAGAATCGAATGCGCAGCTTGATATTCTTTTGAGTTATAAAAGTTATTCGCCTCATCATAGGACGGGAACTCAATTATAACTGTTCTTGGAGATTTATCCCCTTCATTAGATGTGGATCTACCACCCCTTATTAAAAATTTACCTTTATATTTTTCAACTGCTGCTCTAGCTTTGACTGCATATTCCCTCAACTTTTCTTCGTTATTTATATTTTTATAAACACACACAACATATCCTTTCATTTACAACTCCTTTAAAATAAATTAGCTTTCTTCATGGCAGATAAACTTATCATTGATTGGAAAGAGTACAATCAAATCGTAGAGAAACTAGCCATACAAATTCATAAAAGTGGCTTCAAGCCAAATTTACTCATCGGAATTATGAGGGGCGGCGCTCCGATCATTGATGTATTAAGTCGTGTGTTTAAACTAAAATGTGCTTATTTAGCAGTAGAGTCCTATTCTGGTGAGGGCGTGGAAGATCAACAAGGAGATTTAGTTTTTTCAAGAGAAATGAGTTCAACTGTTCAAGAAATGAGTGGAAATATTCTATTATGTGATGATTTATCTGATACTGGAATTACTTTAAACAAAAGTATCGATTGGTTAAAAAAATATCCACCTTTGAAAGGGAAAATAAAAGAAATTAAAACAGCTGTCTTATGGAAGAAAAAAGACTCTACTTTTGAACCTGATTTTTGCGCACAAAGATTAGACAGCAATCCCTGGATTGTCCAACCGTTTGAGCATTATGAAGAGATTAAGGTTGAGGACTTAATAGAGAAACATCAGAAGAATTAAGGGCCAGAGTTATCCGGCCCTAAACTTTTAAGCTACGTAAAAACTTACTACGCTGAATACTGCGATTACCCAAATAGCCGGCGAAGTTTTTCCAAATTTACCAGTAAAGATTTGAATTAATGCATAAGAGATGAATGCAAGAGCGATTCCATTACTAATACTGTATGTTAAAGGCATAGTTATCATAGCCACAACTGCTGGTCCAGACTCAGCTATATCATTCCACTCAATATCTGTAATGTTTCTAACAAACAAAATCGCTACGTATAATAATGCTGCTCCATCTATTTCTTTCGGAAGACTTGTAGCTAAAGGTGAAAAAAACAAACAAGCTAAAAACAGAACTCCAATAACCAACGAAGTCATTCCTGTTCTTCCACCTGCTTTCACACCAGCACCTGACTCAACATAACTTGTAACTGTTGTTGTACCCATCACGGCACCTGCAACTGTTCCAACACTATCAGATAGCATAGCTTTGTTTATATCTTGCACTTTGCCTTTTTTATCTACTTTGCCTGCTACGTTAGCAACAGATGTTAACGTACCTGCTGTATCAAAAAAGTCGATAAACAATAAAGTAAAGACTATTGAAGCCATACCCGCTGTGAGGGCAGCTTTGAGATCAAACTCAAACAGGTAGGTCATTGGAGGAATAGATCCAACTACTCCGTTAAACTTTGCCAGACCTGTAGCCCAAGCAATAATACTAAATAGCAGAATTCCTATTATAATATTTCCTCTTATTTTCATTTTTTCTAACACAATCATAAAAACAAAAGCCAAACATCCTAGAAGGACTAGAGGATTTTTAATATCACCGAGAGTTACAAGTGTAACAGGATGATCTCCTACTACTCCCATAATCTCAAGACCAATAATTGCTAAAAACAATCCTATTCCTGCTCCTATTCCAAGTTTTAAACTTTTGGGTATCGAGTTGATTAACCAAGCTCTTAAAGGAGTTAATGAAATTGCTAAGAAGATTACTCCAGCAACTAAAACTGCACCTAATGCTGCTTGAGGTGTATAACCCATTCCTGCTACTACTCCATAAGCAACAAAAGCGTTAATACCCATTCCAGGCGCCAGACCTATTGGCCACGTACGTCCATGGAACGCCATTATAAAACAAGCAACTGCTGTTGCTAAAATTGTTGCAGTGAAAACTGCACCAAAATCAAAAAAACCTTTTTCTGTTCCAGCAAATTCACCAGATAAGATAAAAGGATTTAAAAACATTATGTAAGCCATTGTAAGAAAAGTCGTTACTCCGGCGATTACCTCTGTTTTAAAATTTGTCTTATGTTTTCTATATTCAAAATATTTATCCATCATAAAATTAAACCTCCGTTCAAAGTTTATTACTCTATATATTTACCAAAATCTTAAATAAATCAGGCATAGCTGCTAAGATTCAACCAATAGTAAATATATCTGTTTATAACTTTTCGTTATAAAATAAGGCTTAGGATGAAAAAATTATTTTTTGCAATTTTATACACATTATTAATAATTTCTTTAGGCGGTTGTAAAACAGTTTCAAAAAAAATTGAGGATACAACAGAAAAAGAAAAACAAAAATTAAGTAAATGGTTGAATAAACCTGAGGAAGATCTCAAAAGTTTTTATGGTCAGCCAGATAAAGTTGAGTTTTTAAAAACTAGAAATAGGAACTACGTTTATATAACTGAAAAATACAAGATTAAGTGTGAGCGTAAGTTTGAGGTAAATCCAAGGAATATTGTAGTTGGTTTTAGTAGTAAAAACTGCTTTTAATTACCTGCGGAGTAAAACTCCGCAAGTAAGGTAAACTTATTTTATATCAATAAGTCTTTTTTTCTTTATTTCGGGGATGATTTTTTCACAAGAAATAGTTAGCAAACCATCTTTTAGCTCAGCACCATTCACTTTTACATCATCTGCAATTGTGAACGATCTAGCAAAAGATCTTTGCGATATTCCTCGATGAATAACTTCATCGCCATCTTTTTCTTCAGTTCTTTTAACGTCTTTTGTCTTCACAGTTAAAAGATTATCTTCATATTCAACTTCAACATCATTTTTATTAAAGCCAGCAACTGCTACTTCAATAGCATACTTATCTTTGCCTGCTTTTCGGATGTTGTATGGCGGGTAATTATTTTGAACTACTCTACCATTCCCTAACATAGACTCAAACTGATCGAACATATCATCGAAGCCTACGCTAAAAGGTCTAAGTGAATTAAAGATCGATAGATCCTTACTTGTCATATATCCTCCTTTGTTAGCAAGGTTTTACGTCAGTCCCGTTTGGCAACCGACATAATGTATGTGGGAATTATATTTATTTTTTCAAGATTTTTATTTTAAAATTTTTGCAGATTTTAAAATAAATGAATATTCTTCAGCTAACTCTGTGATCGCATTGTCACGGCCAGACATTCCTCCATGACCTGCTGCTTCCATTTTACATTTTAATAATTGATTATTATTATCAGTTTTTAAATCTCTCAACTTTGCAATATATTTAACTGGTTCGGAGTAAAGAACTCGATTGTCAAACAAAGATGTAGTTATAAGCATCGGCGGGTAATCTTTTTTCTTAATATTATTATACGGTGAGTAAGATAGAATATATTCAAAATACTCTTTACTTTTTATTGGATTTCCCCACATCTCCCATTCACCTGGAGTTAAAGGCAATTTGTCATTTAACATAGTAGTCATAGTATCTACGAAAGGTACTAACAAAAGCATTCCAAAAAATAAATCTGGAGACAAGTTAGCTACTGCTCCACCTGTAAGACCTCCAGCTGATCCACCGTAAAAACAAAGTCCACCTTTATAAGTATATCTTTGCTCTATTAAATGATTTGCACATGCTACATAATCTAGAAAAGTATTTTTCTTTAATTTTTTTTTACCTTCCGTGTGCCAACTATCGCCAAGGTCACCTCCACCTCTAATATGAGCTATCGCAAAAGTAATTCCTCTATCTACAAGACAAAATCTTGAGGCACTAAATGAACAATTAACCGAATGTTTATAAGCTCCGTAGCTGTAGAGTAATACTTTTGATTTTCCATCTTGTTTTGAGTCTTTCAATCTTACTAAACTAATTGGAATCATACGACCATCATGTGATCGAGCTTTAATTCTTTCCACCACATATTTACTAGGATCGTGGCCAGATGGAATTTCTGTTTCTTTAACCAATTTTTTTTCTTTAGTGACGATATCATACTCATAAACTCTTCCTGGAGTTGCCATACTCTCCCAACCAACTCTTATCATTGTAGTTTTTGTATCTCTTTGCATTAAAGAAATACCAGGAACACCTATTGGCTCATCTGAAATTTTTATTTCTTCTTCTTTGTTAGTGTTAATATTTCTTACAAAAAGTTTTGGTATAGCATCAGACTTCTCTGATCTAAGAATATAATCATCTAAAAATTCAAACCCACCGATAACAGTTTCTTTTTTAGCGGGGATAAAAACCTCTAATTTATCTATCTGATTAGTCTTACATCTGAGTACCTTATAATCTCTAGCTCCCTCATTGGTATGAACATAAAAATAACCTCGCCAAGAGTCTATAGAATAACGAACATCATTTTTTCTTTTTTTAAAAAGGGTAGGATTAATTTCTTTAGTATCAGTAGGAAAAAAATATTCCTCAGTTGTGATGTGATCAGAAGTACCAATTATAAAATATTTTTCATCGGAGGTGATACCTATGCCACAAGTAAAAGTTTCATCTTTCTCCTCAAAAATAATCTGATCTTGATCGGATGAAGTTCCGATTACATGTTTGAATATTTGTCTTGGTCTATGATATTTATCCAATTTTGAATAAAAAAAACTTTTATTATCCAATGCCCAGGTGACGCTTCCACTTGTATTTTCAATTATATCTTTTTCATTTTTTCCTGTTCTAAGATCTCTCAAATGAATTGTGTAATATTCTGATCCTTTTAAATCTAGAGAATAAGCAATAAAATTATCACAATAAGAAGCACTTACAGTTCCAACCCCAAAATATTCAGAACCAGATTTCTTCTTCTCCAAATCACCATCAAAAAATACTTCTTCAGGTTTAGAACCATCAATGAGTTGCCTCATTCTCTTACCGTAATTACTACTCGCTTCTGTTTTAGACCAATAATAATATTTTTTATCTTTATATTTTAATCCAGTATCATCTAATTTAATTTTTCCTTTAATTTCGTTAAATAAATTTTTCTGTAAATTCTTAACATCTGCAAAGTAGTGTTCAGTTATTTTGTTGTTAGCTTCTATGTAATCTTTGACCTCAGAATTCAACTTTTTTGGATCCTTCAAAACTTCAAGGATATTTGGCTGATCAACCCATGAATAGTCATCTTCTAGTGGAATCCCGTGATAATTTTTCGTAGTCTTTATTTTCTTAAGTTTTGGTATATTCATAATTAGAAATTATATGAATTTGTTTTTGCTGGGAATTATCATTTTCGTCGTAATCTACCTTTTTCTAAATTGGTTCGCTAGAGCTAGCTCAAAAAAGATAGCCACTAATATAAAAAAAATCGCAGTTTATATATCATTAATTCTAGCTGTTCTATTTACAATCGGTGGCAAATTCATCTTTAGTCTTCCTATGTGGCTGATCTTGCTTTCTGGGCTAAAAATAAAAGGATTTACGGCACTGCAATTTTATCAATTGTATAGATTAATTCAGTTTATGAAAAACAATTCTGGAAGGTTTTCTCAAGGACAGTTTGGTCAAACTCAAGGTTCGTCAAATCTTACTTCAGAAGAGGCTTATAAATTATTAGGTCTTAAAAGAGGAGCAAGTAAGGAAGAAGTGTTAAAAGCTGCTAATCAATTACAAAAAAAAATTCATCCAGACATGAACCGTAATGTGGATAGTTCCAGATTGAGTCAGTTAGTAAATGAAGCTAAAGAAAAAATAATTAAAACTGATTTTAGTTAGATAAAAGTTCAACACATTTATTATAAACTTTATCAAAAGAAATCTTATTTGCACCTAAAGTATCGTGAGTTGTTGTTTCCTCGGTCTCGCCTTCTGGAATTATTATATTAATATTTTCTGAGTATTTTCCGTAAGCAAGAACCGGGCTATCCATGAACAAAGCTACAGTCTTTAAATTTAAAGCTGCGCTAATGTGCATAAACCCAGTATCATTTCCGCAATACAAATTACAATTAGCTATAATAGGCAACATCTCATTTATCTTTAAATTATTTAAAGAAATACAATTCGATCCAATATTTGAGTTCAATATTACATCTACCAATGGTTGATCATTTTTTCCAGCAGCTAAATAAAATTTCGAGGGATATTTTTGATTTATTTTTTCGATTAATTCAATAAAGTTTTTAATTCCCCATCGCTTTGTTAGCCCAGAAGCGCTTACTCCTAATACAATATTTTTATGATTTTGCGATATATTTTTTTTCGCTTTTAGAATTTTTTCTTCACTAATTAAAAGCTTTGGTTGGGTTGATATAACTTTATTAAGTTCATTTTCAGTAAAAATTTTTGCAGTATTAACTACATGTTGTCCTTTTTTTTTAAATAAAGGATATTGAGCTATTTTTTTAATACCCGCAGTTTTACAAACCAAAAAATATCTTATTGAACTATTAAAGATGAATACTTTATCAAATTTTTTTTCTTTTATATCTTTTACTAATTTAAAAAAACCATTTATACCATCATGGCAACCAGTATTATCATTTAAACGATCTAATGTTATCACTTCACTAATATGAGGGTCATCCAGAAAAAGATCTTTTGCTCTTGTATTTTCTTTAGCTAGTATTGAAACGGGTTTTCCATATTTTTTTGAAATTTCATGGATATAATTTATGTGAATTATACAGTCTCCTAGGCCTACTTTATTTATGAGAATCAAAACTTTCATTTTTGAAGCTTATATTATATTTTATTGCAATAAATTGGGTCAATAAGATGATAAAACGAGGTGTATACGCTGCTAGTTTAAGTGTTTTAAGTAAAGACTTAACGTTAAACGTTGAGGCCACCATCCTTCATGGTGAACAATTAATCAAAAAAGGTTGTACGGGTGTTTTTTTCTTTGGGTCAACTGGGGCAAGTCAGTTGCTTACTTTGCAAGAAAAAAAAGAATTTATTTCAAAAATTGCTAGCCATAAATTGAGAAAACAATTCTTTTTAGGAACTGGATGTAATTCTCTAAATGACAATATTGATTTAATAAAATATGCAATGGAGTATGAATTTAGAGATTTTTTAATTATGCCTCCTGCTTATTATAAAGGAAATACCGATGAGGGAGTTTTTGAATTTTACAAGAAAATAATAATTGCAACACCTAAAGTAAAAATAATTTTATATAATTTTGAAAAATTAAGTGGCTATAAGTTTTCAGCTGGAGCAGTAAAAAAGCTTGTTAAAGAATTTCCAGAAAACATAATTGGTTGCAAAGACTCTAGTTATAACTTGTTTGAATCTTTAAAAATTTCAAACTTTTTGATGTTTCCAGGATCAGAAGCAAAGTTGCTTAAGGGATTAAAACTTGGATGTTCTGGATGCATTTCTGCAGTAACAAATGTAACCCACTCAATAGCTAGAAAAGTGTTTGATGATTTTGAAAATAAAAATCTACAGACTAAAAATGATCAACTAATTGCTGTAAGAGAGACTTTCGATCAATATAATTTGATATCAGCTTTGCATAGTTTTCATTCGATAAAAGATACGAATTTTAAGAATATGTTGCCTCCACTAACTTTATTAAGTGAGGAAAAACGCAAAGAACTTATTGAAAAATTAAATAAACTTAAATTTACTAGTGAAAAAAACTTAGCGGCTTAATCATGATATTAGCTAGAGTCTTATCTAAAATATATAAAGAAGATGGAATAATACTGGTTGATCCACAGGGCCAAAAATATATCTGTGGCAACCCAAGATCAGAAAAGCCAATTACCTTAAAAATTTTAAAAGAGAGTCTTGGGATTAAATTAATATTATTTCCTGAGATTGCCTTTCCGGAAGCTTACATGAACGAAGAACTTATAATCGAGAATGGCTCTTTACGGGAATTTATTTTAGGCTTTGTAAAAAATCTTGGAAGAACTGAAGTTACTATACCAAGCTTAATTTCAAAAAAAATATATGGTATCTGGAGAACTTTAACAAATTTTAATCTTCAAGGAAAATCAAAAAAAAATGTTGAGCATCACTACGATGTAGGTGGCTATAAAGGAGAAAAGCTCTACAATTTATTTTTAGATAAAAATTTACGTCAATATTCTATGGCTATGTGGTTTGATGATACTAAAACATTAGAAGAGGCTCAACAAAATAAGGTAGATCATATAATTAAAAAATTAGATATTAAACCTGGCATGAGAGTTTTAGATGTTGGATGTGGTTGGGGCGGTCTCGCTTTTGAAATGGCTAAACAAAAGGGATGTGAAGTACTAGGAATTACTTTAAGTGATAATCAATTAGATTATTGCAAAAAAAAAGCAAAAGAACTAAATTTAGATAATCAAGTTAAGTTTGAGATTATGGATTATAGAAATGTTACAGGTTCATTTGACAGGTGCGTTTCAGTTGGAGCTTTTGAACATTTTGGACGTAAATTCTATAATATTTTTTTTAAAAAAATGAATGAAGTGTTGAAAGATGATGGAATATTCTTACTTCATACGATTGGCGTAGTAGACAAACCCTCACCGGCTAATCTTTTCATTCAAAAATATATTTTTCCAGGAGGTGTTTGTCCTTCATTGAGTCAAATTATCAATCCAATAGAAAAAACCGGATTAATTGTGAACGATATAGAGACTTTAATAAGGCACTACGATAAAACCCTCGAAAGTTGGTTAAAACGTTTCTTGGCTAATAAAAATAAAGTAAAAGATCTATTCGATGAAAAATTTGTAAAATGCTATGAATACTATATGGCATCTTGTGAAGCGGCTTTCAAATATAGGGACCTAGTTGTTTTTCAATTACAAATTGTGAAAAACTTTAATAACGCCAAAAGAACAAGAAACTACCTTTATTCCTGAAAACTGTTATTAAATAAGTAACAGTATGAAAAGAAAAAAAAAGAAACTTAAGAAAATTTACTCGATAAAATCAAAGAGAACAAAACCTAAAAAAAGCAATAAAAGACCCAAAAAAATTACAAAAAGAAAATCAAAAACAAAAAAATCAATCAAAAGCAAAAGAAGAAAAACAAAATTTAAAAAAAATAAAACTAAATTCAATAGATCGAAAAGAGAAAAGAAACAAAAAACAAGAGCAGTTATATCAAGCCTTTTAAGTTTAAGTGACAAAGTAAAATCAATGCTTAGATTCAATTTAAACCTTGATCAATCTTTGCAGAATTTTTTTCAAGGTATTTCTAATCGAGTTTCAAATATTAAAAAAGTTATTCAAGAAGAAAGGGCAAAACAAAAAGAGAATAAAATAAAAGAAATGGAAAGAGAAAAAATAGAGGCAAGAAAACGGTTTATGCAACAAGAGGAAATAGCACTTAAAGTTAAAGCATTAGAGCTTAAAGAAGAAAAAGAATTAAGCCGTCAATTATCAATTGATCTAAAAAGATTTTTAAGAGAGGATCAAGCTGAACTCAGAAGAGAGCGAGCTGAAAAGCAAAGAAAATTTTTAGAACAAATTAAACTTGAAAAGAAAATTGAGAGTTTTGTACGTAGAGAAGAAAAAGAAGTTCAAGCTCTTTCAAAATATGTTCTAAGCCAACAAAGGGAGTCTTACGAAGAAGTCAAACTGCGTATAGATAAAATTAAAGAGAAATACAAAGCTTTAAGACAACAAAAAGTTGAAGAAGCAATCAGAGAACGACTAACTCAATTTGGTGTTGAAGTAAAAGACAGTGATACTAAAGAAATATTATTAGAGAAAGAGAGAGTTTATAACGAAGAGAGAGAGAAGGTAGAGTATGCACTTGAATCTTTCTATAGAGCCTCCCATTCACTTTGTTTCATGATCTCAAAAAGGTATTTGAGTAAACATCTTCCAATTATGAGGTGTATTGATAAAAGAATAGAAGAGAGTTCAATATATATTAAATGGGATGACACACCTGAAAATGAATGGCTCATTTGTATTTATTTGAAAGACGATTCTCCTACTCAAGGGATAGTTATTGAGGATAAAACTGACCCAGAAAAAAATATATCTAAAGAATTTAAGAGAGATCAGATCTTTGATGCTTCAGATTTTATGGTGGACTCTCTGACGGCTTTACTAGACAGAGAAAGAAATAAAAGAAAAGCTAGTTGATAAGATCATTTAACTTTTTAATCTCACCAATTTTAAATATAATTGCCTCCTCTTTTTTGTAGCCAAACTTTTCAGCATTTTCTTTAAACCTTACAGGAGGTTCCCAGATCGGTTCCAAACTTAATATTGCTGTTCCCCAATGCATTCCTATAACCCTTTTTACTTTTAAGTCTTTCATTAAAGATAAAAGCTCTTCAGGATTTGCGTGAGCTGTAGATTTATCTTTGACCGGAATAATTGGATAGAAATTGTAAGCACCCAAATTTCCAAAACCCAAATCAATAGGGCCAAATTTTTTTCCTAATTCCTTGTAAAATGGGGCTGGTCCAGTATCACAAGCAAAAAAGATTTTTTTACCTTTGTATTCAATTAAAAAACTCCCCCAAAGTGATCTATTCGTATTTCCATCTCCCCAGATCCACCGTTTGGACCAATGTTGACTTGGAAGCATTGTAACTGTGATTTCATCATTAATTTTAATTTTATCAAACCAATCCATTTCTTTGACAGTACTTTTTTTATATCCATTTTTCGTGAAATATTTCCCAAGTTTAAGAGGTACAAGAACTTTAGTATTCTTATAAGGAAAGTTTTTTATAGTGCGAATACTCATGTGATCATAATGATTGTGTGTCAACAAAAATAAATCTATCTTAGGAAGTTCTTTTAGAGTTAAAGGGGACTCTATGTATTTCTTTGGACCAAATATCATAGGTCCATAATTTTTTTCGAAAACTGGATCAGTAATAATTGTAGTATCCCCGAGTTTAATTATAAAGCTCGCGTGATCGAGCCACATTACATACGAGTCAGATTTATACTTTTCAAGATTTTTTAAAACTAACTGTTTATCTATTACATGTTCAGGTGGATAATCAATCTTAAGTTTCTTTTTTTCCTCCCTAAAAACTTTCCAATCCCATTTAAAATTAGGGTCTCTTTTTGGACCCCCTTCAAGGTTTCTAAAAGCATATAATTTTCCGTCTTTATAAATATGATGATAAGGTTTTTCCATAGCATTTAAATTAATACTTAATGAAAATAATGTACACAGAATAAGGGGTATTCGCATACCCCTTATTAGCACAGACAATTAAATTTAAAAGGAAATTAAATATCTGAACAGTTAGATTTATTTATTCTTTTATCAAATGATTTAATCGCTTCTTCTGAGATAACCCAAACATACGAGCTTTCTTTTAAACCATTCTCGTCAGCCGCAGTACATCTTTTACCAAATTTTACTTTGGCTATGTTACCTCCAGCACAATTAGTTAACATTAACAACAAAATTAAAGTAGATAATATTTTCATAATTAAAATTTACGCTTAGAGTCTGTGCTTTGCTTGGCATAATTTGGACCAAAAAAAGAAATTGAAACTTTATTGAATAAGATAAACTTTAGCCTTATGATTGAAATTATGTCCAAAAGCCACATTTATAAATTAAAAGTTTTTGTTGAGGACGTTGACTTTGGTCGGGTATTTTATTCTAGATATCTTCAGTATATCGAGAGAGCAAGAACGGAGCTTATCTACGAAAAATTCGGCCTAACTTTAACTCAACTTATGAACGAGTATGATATTATGTTTGTCGTTAGGACATGCAACATAAAATATCTAAAATCTGCTTTTTTTGAGGATAATTTAAGCGTTGAAACAACCATTTTAAAAAAAACTAACGTAAGACTAAACTTGCTCCAAGAGGTGAAAAGAGATGCAGAAACTCTTGTTAGTGCAGAAGTGGAACTAGCAGTTGTAGATCGAAGTGGGTCGATAAAAAAACTTGCTAAAGATTTTTTTAAAAAAATTTAAATTTGGCCAAGAAACGCCTAATATATGCCTAAATTTTCCCTATAAATTAAATTCAACTCAAGTTTGCAAAATCAGCAATACTCGTAGTGTTAAGGATAAATTAAAAGGAACTATGAAAATTAAATCAATAAAAAAAAACAAATTAAAAACTAACATTAATAAGAAATTCAAAAAAATCTCTCTATTCGAACTTCAAAATAGTCCAAAATTTCTCAATTTTAGAGTTCGAGCATAATCTTTCCTCCTAAATAAACCAGTGGCCTAATTCAATTAGGCCATTGTTTTTATATTAATAATTGTTAAATTAATCTGTGAAGCGTAATAAACTGAATAACAAAGTAGCAATCATTATGGGGTCCAAATCCGATTATTCCATAATGAAAGAATGTGAGAAAATTTTAAAGATTCTTAAGATTAAATTTCAATTATCAATTGTTAGTGCGCACAGAACACCTAAAAGAATGTTTGAATTTGCTGAGTCAGCTTCAAAAAATGGTTTTGGTGTAATTATTGCTGGAGCAGGAGGCTCAGCTCATTTGCCTGGCATGGTGGCATCTTTATCTACCTTACCAGTTATAGGAGTTCCAATTGAGTCAAAAAAACTAAAGGGTTTAGATAGCTTATTATCAATAGTGCAAATGCCACGAGGTTGCCCCGTAGCTACAATGGCTATAAACGGATCAATGAATGCTGGTTTACTTGCAGCTTCAATCATTGGAAATTTTGATGAAAAAATCAAATCAAATTTAGAAAAATGGAAACGTTTACAAACTAAATCTATTAAAAAAAAGCCTAAATAAAATGTCAATAAGCGTCCTAGGAGTCATTGGTTCAGGTCAACTTGGTTCTTTACTTTGTCAGGCTGCAAAAAAACTTAATATAAAGACTATAGTAATATCAGATGATGAAACTGGTCCAGCGCAAAACTATTCAGATAAATTTATTTATTCAAAATATGATGACAAAAATAAGATTAGAGAATTCATAAATGGAGTAGATATCATAACTTATGAATTTGAAAATATTCCAATAAGTATTTTAACAGAGATAAATAAAGAAAAAAAAGTTTTACCCAAACCTGAAATTAATAAGATTATTCAAAACAGACAATTAGAAAAAACGTTTGTAAATAATCTTGGTATTAAAACTACAAAGTGGACATTTATAAAGACTGCCAAAGATATTCAACAAAACAAAAATTTATTACCAGGGATTTTAAAGACAAACACGTTAGGTTATGACGGCCATGGCCAGTATGTTTTAAATACCCTAGATGATGTAAAAAAAGATTGGTGTTTCACAGCAGATTACATATTAGAAAAAAGAGTAAATTTAAAAAAAGAAATTTCTGTAATTGTTACAAGATTTAAAAACAAAGAAATTTATATTTATGAACCAATAGAAAATACTCACAAAGACCAAATTTTGAAATACTCTAAAATTCCAGCTGATATAAAACCCAGTATTTTCAAAAAAGCTCAAGATAGTGCTGAGTTAATTGCAAATGCATTAGATTACATTGGAACAATGTGTGTAGAATATTTTATAGATCAAGAGGATAGCTTGTTGGTTAATGAAATCGCACCCCGAGTTCATAACTCTGGTCATTTAACTATAAATGCATTTAATATTAGTCAATTTGAAAATCACATCAGAGCTGTTTGTGGATTGAAGAAAGAAGATGTTAAGAAAATAGCAAATGCTGAGATGAAGAATATATTAGGCAGCGAAATACAGGACTACAGAAAGCGATCTTTTGAAACAGAAGAATACTTCTTTGATTATGGAAAAAAAACAATTAAAGAAAAAAGAAAAATGGGCCACTTGACGGTTTTAAAAAAGTAAAATTATTTTATTGTAATTCGATGCATTATACGGCTACAATTTTTTATTTCGCTTGCTTTATGCATCACACTGAGATTATCCCATAAAACTAAATCCCCCTTTGACCACTCATAAGAAAATATGAATTCTTCTTTATTTACATGATCAATAAGAAAATTTTTAATTTTTTCACTTTCATCAATATTTTTAATTTTTATTAGATGACCCGGAGAAACATATAAAGATTTTTGTCCATTAACCTCTTGGACAATTGGATGTTCAGCTTCCAAAACTTTTGAAGAATTAATTCCAGCTCTTTTTTCCAATTCAAGTCTAGTTTTACTAATCGGTCCGGCAGATGAAAAAACACCTTTAGCATTTTTAATTTTTTGCTTAATTTCATCTGGAAGATTTTTATACGCATTAAAACCAGAGGAAAAAATAGTATTTCCTTGCCCTACAGGAATTTCTATACCCATAAGCATAGTATATCTCGGTCTATCTTTTTCCAAATATGAAGTGTCCTGATGTAGCCAAGATCCTCCGAAAGCCAAACTTTTGTCACTAGGTTTTCTCTCTAAAACATTTATGTAAGGAAAATTTTCTAATCCTTTTAATCTTGGATACTCTACTAATTGCCCAATAGATTTAGCAAAATTTTGGTATGCACTTGGGTCCAAATTTTGTTTTTTTATGAAAATTACTCCGTATTTATTAAGTATATCTTTAATTTGACCCGTTAAGTCGTTATTTAACTTATTTAAATTTACATCGTTGATGTAGGCACCAACGTTGTTTTTACCTGGAGTTATAGAAACAGATTTCATTTAGTTTACTGAATTAATTATTGATGGATCGTTATTAACTGGATTATTAACATCTTTTGAAATTTCATGAAACTTTAAATTAGGTGGTTTTACGGAGTTCAATATTTCCATAGCATCTTTTTTAATGTTCAAATAATTATTAATCTGGCTTTGATTAATAATCATTGGTTCTCTGTGATGGATGGTACTAATTTTTTCAGTAGCTTCTCTAGTAATTATACAGAACTGATCATTCTGATATATCCCTGCAAAATACATCAATTCATCATCCTCTTTTGAAAAATAATAGGGAGTTTTTGTTTTATCTTCCCTTTTCCATTCATAATACCCATCAGCTGGAATAATACATCTTGATGTCTGGATAAGATTCTTAAAAGTAATTTTTTCCATAAGAGTTTCTCTCCTTGCATTAATAAGGGGAGAAAACTTATCCAATTTTTTAGACCAACTCGGAACCAATCCCCACTCATAAAGCTCAAGAGCCTTACCATTTGAATAAGATTTTATTATGGGTAACTTTTGAGTTGGGTGCGCATTATAATTATCTGAATCTTCAACCTTTATATTTGTTTTTACCAAATCAGCAGTTTTAGTAACCGGTTTTCGAATACTATATCTTCCACACATTATTTATTTTTTCTCTCTCTTTTAAGCTTTCTTTTTTCTTTAAAAGATAATTTGGCTTTTTTCATAAAGCTTCTATCTTTTTGGCTTTTACCCGAATATCTTTTTGACATAATTCTTCATCTATTATTTCATGAAATTGCTCACCTAGTCCATCTACTTTTAAGTGAAGTTTGTCACCTGTCTTTAGAAATTCAGGTTTTTCCATTTCCATTGCTGTACCAGCTGGTGTTCCGGTAGTGATAATTGTCCCAGGATACAAAGTCATAAATTGACTTAAATGAGAAATTAAAAAATTGAAATTGAAAATCATTCTTTCTGTATTTCCAGTTTGTCTTCTGTTGCCATTAACATCTAACGCTAAATTAATATCATTTAAGTTTTTTATTTCATCTTTAGTTACAAGATAAGGCCCAGTTGGTCCTGCTATAGATTTACCTTTAATCCATTGACCTCCCCTTTCTTTTTGCCAAGACCTTTCAGATATGTCATTAACGATACAATAGCCAAATACATAATCTTGAGCATTTTCTTCTTTAATATATTTGCCCTCTCGACCAATAATCATTCCAACTTCAACCTCGTAATCCATTTTGCTTGCAGACTTAGGTTTAATTATTTGATCGTTAGGACCCTGAATACATCCAGAGCTTTTATTGAAAACAATTGGTTCAGTCGGTAATTTTGATTTGGTGCCTTCCGCATGTGCTTTATAATTTAAACCTATTGCTAAAAAATCTACGGGATTTGAGATGCAAGCTCCAATTCTAATATTAGAGTTGATTTCTTTAAGCTCAGATAATTTTAATTTTCTTAATTTATTTAATGTTTCTTCATTAATTGTCTTAGGATTTAAATCTTTAATGTGATCTGATATATCCCTAATGACATTATTACCGTCTAAGGCAGCAACAATTTCACTTCCCAACTTACCAACTCTTAATAATTTCATTAATTAATTTTAGTCTTGGAATCGCTATTTTACAAATCTTTTGATTCTTTCCTCAGTAGTTGTTTCAGGACCAGAGTATGGGGTTTCGTAACTATTAGTCCTTGTTAGAACATCAATCCCCTTAGTAAAAATAAAGATAAAAAAAACAATAAAGAAGACTGCAAATATTTTTGCAGGGTTATAATTTCCTGATTGAAAAACACTGACTGGTTGCTCTTGTTTTTTATGAAAAAATTTAAATGTTAAGTAAACTGCTATTATTAATCCAATATGTGCCATAACTACTCCAGCCCAACCAAAAATAAAAGAGGTTACGCTAAATACATAGAGACTGAACACAGTAGACCAAACAAACGACAAAACAATTAATATTTGAAGCCTTACAGACTTTGGTAAGCTTCTTAAGTCGTTTTTGCTATCATCAAACATGATGTTAGCAGCTTCAGTCATCCAATTTTTAAAACTTTCCATTATTTCTTATATACTTTTTAAATTAAAATTTAAATTATTATAAATTTCTCACTAGTTTTCTTACTTTTTGCATATGTGAATTAAATTTTTCTTGTGTCATACCTGGCAAAACCTCATAAAATCTTATGTAAGTTGTTTCCATTCCACCAAGCTTTAAAACTCCTGCTTTAATTCTTCTAAATGGAATATTTTGAAACCAAGTTTGAATTGAAAACCAATTTCCACCGTAAGACATCGACATTATAGCTTTTCTACCTTTCATCGCGCCTGCAACAGGATAACCCCAATTACCAACAAGTCTTTTAAATGAGAAAAACCATTTAGGAGCTAAAGTTAAGTCAATCCAATTTTCTAAAATTGCAGTGGCTCTAAGATTGTAGCAAGGCGATATCATAAACAATACATCGCTTGCTTCTAATCTTTTTCTATAATCTAAAATTTGATCATTAGGCCCAGAACCGTCAAAGAAAGGTATCGGTTTTTCCTCATGTAAATTTATTAAATCAATTTGATGACCTAATTTTTTTGCTTCTTCTATAAAAGCATCTCTTATAGCAGCATTAAATGATTTTTTTATATCGTGATGACCATAAACGATAAAAATTTTTTTAGACATCTTTAATTGTCTATATCATTTTTTTCATTTTTACGTATCAGAAATCCCGAACCTATCCCCACTGCAATTGCCGAAATAACCCACGAATATTCTTGTTCACTGAAAAGAACTAATAGACCAAAACCTATAATGATTACTCCTAAAAGTTTATTATCCATTGACAAATATAAACCTTATATTAAAGTTTACTTACCCATATGTCATGGGAAAAAAGACTCGGCATTCGACATGCCGGACCTATAAAGGGTTGCAAAGTCGGTAGAAATGAAAGGAGTTGCTATGGATAGATTTAGCAAACTGTATGGAAATTCTGCCGTTAAAAAAGCTGAGCAGAAACTCTCAATGCAGTTAATTAAAAACCAAAAAGCCCCTGAGGCTAATGCCAATGGAACGGCTGGTTATTTAGTAAAAAACGGAAAAAATTCCGGAAAAATTTTGAAGCATTTAAAAACCGATAAAAGTCAGCTTTAAAACTTTATAGGGTGGGGACTTTAAAATCCCCACTCAAGTCTTTAATATAGCTCCAATGGAAAAACAAAATTTTTATGATCTTAACTTTGATCAACTCAAATCTTTTTTAATTGAAAAAGGAGAAGTGGAGCCTAAAAAAGCTAAGATGAGATCTCAACAACTCTTTAATGCAGTTTATAAAAAAAATATTAAAAGTTTTGACGAGCTTACAACATTTGGAGTTGAACTTAGAAACAAAATCAAGGATTTGATTAGTTTAGAAAAACCAAAAATTATAGATGTTCAAAAATCTAAAGACGGGACAATAAAATTTCTTTTAGAACTTAAAGACAAACGAAATGTTGAAACAGTTCTGATTCCTGACAAATCACAAAGCAGATATACTATTTGTTTATCTGTATCTGTTGGCTGTTATCTCTCTTGTGAATTTTGCGCAACCGCTCAAATTTCAAAAAAATTAGTAAGGAATTTATCACCGGGAGAAATAATTTCACAAATAATATTGAGCAAAGATTATATAAACGACTGGTCGACACAGAAAAAAATTACTAATCAAGTATTAATGGGTGAAGGTTCTCCATTTTTAAATTTAGATAATGTTAAAGTAGCAATTGAGAACTCAAAAAATAAAGATGGCTTAGAATACGGAAGAACCAGAATCACAGTCAGCACAGTGGGAGTAGGTCTTAAGAAAGACAATATAGATGCTATAGAGTGGGCTGCAAATGAATTAGATGTTTATCTAGCATGGAGCTTACATAGCTCAATACCAAAGCATAGGTCCAAATTAATGGCAATAAATGATAAATATCCAATTGACTCATTATTACCACAACTAAAAAAATATTATGAAAAAACAAAATTACCTATTTTTATTGAGTGGATATGTTTAGATGAAAATCTAACAGATGATCACGCTAGAGAATTAATAAAAATTATGAAAAAAGTTCCTTCAAAATTAAATTTAATTGAGTTTAATCCTTTATCAAATAAAGATTTCAAACCAGCAGCTCAAGAAAGTATAGATAAGTTTTCTAAAAAAATTCAAGACGCAGGTTTTCTTTCTTTATTTAGAAGAAGTAGGGGTAGAGACATAAAGGCATCTTGTGGATCGCTTGCGAATAGTAAAGCTATACTCAATGGATAATTTACATATTTTTTTAGGCGCAACAGTTGCTGATGCAGCAACAAGACCTTTGCATTGGGTTTATGATCCAAAAAAAATGAAGAAATATATTAAGGGAAAAAAAGAAATAGTTTTTTTGAAAAAAAACAGAAGTCCCTTTTACAATATTAAAACTGGAAATGTCTCGGGATATAATGAAGTTGGACAGGTGATGTTTAAGACTTTAATTTCTTCAAAGAAAAAATCAGACGTTCTCGAAAATTTCAAAAAAAATATAATTAAAAACTTTGGTCCAGGCTCAAATTATTGGAAAAATTTAAAACTGAGAAAAAAATATAAAAAAGTGAAATGGAAAAAACCCATTAATGGTCCATGGATTCATCAGAATATCTTAGAGACTATTCAAAATATCAAATCTAAAAAAAATATTACTGGTGGCATGAAAGTAAACGAGTCCGATGGTTATTGTGCTGCTCTCCCATATTTTCTTTATGATGATAAAGAAAAAGAGCTTAGAAAAGTTATAAAATCTGTGGCAAATTCAAAAATTAATGTAACATACGCGATTTCTAAATTTAAGATAATAGAACTAGCTAATAAAGGAGATAGTAATCCTGTTCAATCCTTCGTTAAAAAGTACAAAAAGGATAAATATTTTAAGGATGTAATTAACAATATTAAAAAAGTTTTAAGACTTAAAAACCAAAATCATATAATGACTGTCAGAAAATTTGGAAAAGCTTGTAGTTATCCTGGTACATTTATGGGATCAATTCACGCGATTGTAACATCCAATAACTTCAAATCTGCAATCATAAAAACAATAAAAGCTGGTGGCTGCAACTGTTCAAGAGCTAATTTTGTTGGGGCGTATTTTGCAGCATTAAAACCAGAAAGTATTCCAAGCCATTGGGTTAAAAGAACTTTGCCAGCAAAAAATATTTTGAAATATATTAATTCCTAATATGGTATATTAATTTATGGATTCGTTAATCATAATTTTAGTAGTATTATTAGTTATAATTAATCTTGGTGTTATTTTCTTTTTGATAAGAAATAAGCCTGAAAAACAATTAAATCCAGAGCAGACATTTAAAGATGAATTTAATTCATTTAAAGAAACCTTTGGTCAATCCTTTGGCTCCATGAGTAAGGAGATCGCAAAAGATATGACAGGAGCTCTAACTAAAGTTGATGAAAAAGTTTCGGTTTTTAACCAGCAAGTAAGTGAGCTCAACAAAAGCCAAGATAATTTTAGTAGAATTTTAAGTGGTGTTAAAACATATGGAACACTCGCAGAATTTGGATTAGGTGCGCTTCTTAAAGATTTATTACCAGCATCTCAATTTATTGCCAATGCAAAAATGAAAGATGATACCTCAGAAACAGTTGAATTTGCCATTAAGCTTCAAGATGTTTTATTACCGATAGACAGTCATTGGCCAGTAGAAAAATATAAAGCAATTGATGATGCGTATAATGCTAATAATAAAGAGGCTCAAGCAGAGGCGAGAAAAGATTTGGCTGCTGCTTTTAGATTGAAAGCTAAAACGGTAAATTCTAAATACATAGCGCCTCCTAAAAGTACAGATTTTGCGATCGTTTATGTTCCTACTGAAGGATTATTCTCAGAACTTTCAAGCTATAGAGATCCAAAAACAAAAGAGCTATTATTACAGGAGCTTAGAACAAAATACAAAGTAACAGTATCTGGTCCTAATACTTTATCTGCTTTGTTGCAATCTTATCATTTAGGATTTCAAACACTAAAAGTTCAACAACATGCAACTCAAATCTATAGTGACTTAAGGAACATAAGCTCTAGGTTTGAAAAACATTTTGACGGAATTAAAGACCTAAGAAAGAAATTAGAGCAAGCCATGGCTGCAACCGATGGTTTTGGCAGAGATGCAAGATCTATAATGAATACGTTAGGGAATATAAAAGATCCAGAGCAAGTAACAGATTCCTTGAAAGAAAATCCAGAAAAGATAAAAGTTCTAAAGTAAACATATATTATGTCTAACTTTGTCTTTTACGATTTTGAGACCAGTTCATCTAATAAATATTGGGGCCAAATAATTCAAATTGGTGCTGTATTAACTAATGACAATTTAGATGAACTAGATCGTTTTGATGCTAGGTGTAGATTAAGTCCTGGAATAATTCCGGAAGCCATGGCGCTGATCGTCAACAAGACCTCACCCTCAATGCTAAAAAAGTCCAACCTCTCACATTATGAAATGATTAGGCAGTTTGTTGAAACACTTAAAAGATGGGGTAAGGCTAATTATATTGGGTTCAATAGTATTGAGTTTGATGAGGAATTTTTAAGATGTACTTTGTTTCAAACATTAGAATATCCTTACATTACTAGCACAAACGGAAACACTAGAGGAGATATCTTAAGTTTAGCAAGAGCCGCTAACTTGTATTATCCAAATACGCTTAAAAATTCTGTAAACGAAAAAGGAAATGATGTTTACAAATTAGATCAAATGGCACCTTTAAATGGAATTGAACATGGAGATGCACATAGTGCAATTGGCGATGTGATAGCAACTATTGGAATAGCAAAATTAATTTCAAAAAAAGCTCCAAATGTTTGGAAAGCAAGCATGTTAACTATGGATAAAAATCAGTCTTTAGAGTTAATAAAAAAAGAATTACTTTTTTGCACGAATGAATATTTTTATGGAAGAAGCAGACCATATGTTCAAACTTTTATTTGTCAGCATCCTCAATATCAATGGCCATTATGTTTTGATTTGAGACATGATCCCTCTCCATATTTGGATATGCCAATTAAAGAATTAACTGCAGCTATGAAAAAACAACCAAAATTCATAAGAACTGTTAGACATAATAAGCATCCGGTTATAATGAATCCATCTTATGGAAATCAATTTGATGAGTACAAACTTATTGGTACACAAAAATTAGAGGAAAGAGCTAAAATGATAAAATATAACGAATCTTTTGCAGAAAAGGTTGTCTCGGTAAAACGATCCGAAATTGATGAAAAAGAGCAAACAAAGTCACAAGAAGATTTATATAATGAGGAGAGTATTTACACTAAATTTACTTCTACAGAAGATAATAAAATAATGCCAGAGTTCCATAGTGTCGATTGGAATAAAAA
>CACCBT010000004.1 GCA_902544345.1 uncultured Pelagibacteraceae bacterium | reverse complement strand
AATGAACCTGGAGGAACTTCCTATAGACATCGGTGGGAAAACAAAAAATTTACATTTGCAGGCAAGACAGGATCATCACAAATAAAAAGATTTACAGACGCACAGAGAGAGGCGGAGGTTAAACAAGAAAGTCTTCCTTATAAAGATAGAGACCATGCTTTGTTTGTGGCTTTTGCTCCTTACAACAACCCTCAATACGCTATAAGTGTTTTAGTTGAACATGGAGGATCAGGAGGGAAAGCTGCAGCACCAATAGCAAAAAAAGTTATTAAAAAAGTTTTAGAAAGACATGAATTAAGAAAAAAAATTAATAGTCTAATTGGAGAGTCTGTCTAATGTTTAGAGCGAGATCAATTCAATCCTCTCTTAGTTTAAAAGATAAAATTTTTTCTATAGACTATATTTTAGTTTTCTCTATTTTTATACTCGGTATTGTGAGTATTTTAGCTATGTATTCTACTGACGGAGGAGAATTTAAATATCATACCAATAGCCATATTCTTAGATTCTTTGTTTTTTTTGCAATGTTTTTTGTTGTTTCATTTATACAAATTAGATTTTGGCATAGCCAAAGCTATCTAATTTATATTTTATTTTTTATTTTATTACTTGGAGTAAAATATTTTGGTTTGACTTCGTCAGGTTCAAAACGATGGCTTGATTTGTACTTTATGAATCTTCAACCTTCTGAATTAATGAAAATTGGATTGATTTTATTTTTAGCTAAATATTATCACAGAATTTCAATTGAAAATATAAACCAGATTAGATACCTATTTTTACCAATTGTAACACTTATTTCACCAATAATTTTGGTTGCAACACAACCTGATCTAGGAACATCTATATTAATTGCTGCTGGTGGAATAACAGTAGCCTGGCTAGCTGGAGTCAGAGTTAAATTTTTTGCGATTTCTGGTTTTGTTTTTCTTGCCCTACTACCAATCGCTATTTCTTTTTTAAAACCTTACCAAAAGTCAAGAATATTAACTTTCTTAAATCCTGAAAGAGATCCACTCGGTACTGGATACCAAATCATCCAATCTAAAATTGCTATTGGTTCAGGCGGCTTATTTGGAAAAGGTTTTTTACAAGGTTCACAAAGTTATTTAGATTATTTGCCAGAAAAACATACCGATTTCATATTTACCTTATTTTCTGAAGAATTTGGATTTTTTGGATCACTTTTCATTTTATTGCTGTATGCTTTGATAGTTTGGAGAATAGTAAAAATTGGAAACGTGACACGAAGCAACTTTGGTAAATTATATTGTTATAGCTTTGCAACGGCATTTTTCATTTATGTTGTCGTTAATATGATGATGGTATTAGGTTTACTTCCAATAGTTGGATCTCCATTACCTATTATGTCTTACGGAGGATCCTCGATGATGGCAATAATGTTAGGTTTAGGAATAGCAATGTCCTGTAAAATCTATAAAGACACCCCAGTTAATTAAACCTATTTTGGTCAAATTTAATTTTATTATCATCTTGTATAATATCTAATTTGGTGGTTAATTTATGAAAAATATCATGTTTGGCGATAAGAAAAAAAAACTTACAGATTCAGAAAGATCTTTAATTAGTGAAACAGTAAGCATTGAGGGTACTATTAATAGCTCAGGTGCTATAGATGTTGCTGGATTAGTTAAAGGACCGGTGTATTCTAAAGAAATTATAATAAGAGAAACTGGGTCTATCACAGGCACAATAGAAGGTGATCATGTTGAAATTCACGGACATCTTGACGGAAAAGTATCAGGCCAGGATGTTGTTATTGGTTCAACGGGAACAGTAAAAGGTGATATTGAATTTGGAAACAATTTAAAAACAGAGAATGGTGCAGACATAGACGGCTACATTAAAAAAACAAATAAATCTAAATCTACACTGACAGGTGACTTCTTATTTAAGAAGAAAGACAAAAAAGACCCTTCAGAAAATTCAGATGAAAGACCAGAAGTTGTTAATAAAGAGGCATTAGCCTAATCTACCGCACTACTATTTTTTTCAACATTGAAATATAATTTCCTAATGGAAAATTATAAATGTAAATCAGTTGGAATAATAGGTTCTGGAATTCAAGGCGTTTGTACAGGTTTACAACTTATAAAAAAAGGAATCCCAGTCACAATTTTTGATCGTCAAGATCCTTTGTCTCAAGATTTTAAACCAGCTTCATACGGAAACGCTGGACATTTTTCACCTTATGCTATTTTACAACTCAATCGCCCTGATATTTTATTTGATGTTCCAAAGATGCTCTTCAGTTCTTATGGACCTTTAGCTTTAAAATGGAATTACGTCCCTAAAATGTTAAATTGGTTTTTTTATTATTTAAAAAACTGCAATAAAAAATCTATGATGCATACTGCTAAAAATATGCATCAAATTCTAAGTCTATCAAATGATGCCTATGAGGAAATTTTCCAAGAAATTGATACGAAAGGATTAGTTGAAAAAAAAGGCATTATTTATGTTTGGACAAATAAAAATCTCAAAAGTAGAAATTTAGAAATAAAAGTTCGCGACGAATTTGGAATTAAACAAAAACTATTATCACAAAAAGAAGTTTTAAAATTAGAGCCTAATTTAAACCCAGTTTTTGATGCTGGTATTATATATGAGTCCGCTATGCACGCTAGAGATCCACATGGAATACTAAAAAAAATTTTTAAATTATTTTTAAATCGAGGTGGAAAATTTATTCAGACAAATATTAAAAGTATTGAACAGTCCAAAAATGATGAAACTATAATAAGATCAGAGAATGAAGAATATAAATTTGAAAAATCAGTGGTAGCCTCAGGAGCTTTCTCTAAACAATTTACAGATCAATTAGGAGAAAAAATTCCATTGGATACCGAAAGAGGTTATCACGTGCATTTTAAAGGAAAAGATAAATTGATATCAAGACCAGTAATCTTCTTAGACAGAGGTTTTGGAATGACACCAATGAATCAAGGACTTAGAGCAGTAGGCACAGTAGAACTCGGCGGAACTGAAAATCCTTTATCAAAAAAAAGAATTGATTATGTAATTAGATGTGCGAAAGAACTTTTGCCACAACTGGGAGCTCACGATGACGAGTGGCTAGGATTTAGGCCTACACTCCCAGATTTTTTACCAATACTTGGACCATCCTTAAAAAATAAAAACATCATTTATGCTTTTGGGCATCAACATTTAGGCTGGACTTTAGGAGCTATTACGGGCAAAATTGTATCAGGAATTGTTTCTGGAGAAAAAACAAATTTAGATTTATCTCCATACAGTTCAAAAAGATTTAATTAGAAAATTCTTGTCAAAAAATTATTTAGCTTATACTTTTCTTACATTAGCGGCTTTATTCTGGTCAGGTAATTTTATTATTGGAAAATTTGCTACTTTATTTGAAGTACCACCTCTTACTTTAAATTTTCTAAGATGGGTCATGGTATGGTTCATTTTAATTCCTTTCACAATAAAAGAAATTTCAGCAAAAAAAAACTATATTAAAGAAAAATTTTTTGTCATTGGTATCATGGGAATATTATCAATCAGTACTTTTAATTCTGTAGTATATTTTGCTTTAAATTTTACTCAAGTTATAAATGCAGTTTTAATGTTGGCTGCTATTCCACCTATGATAATAATTTTTTCGTCACTTATGAAAATTGAAAAAACAAATATATTTCAATTATCTGGATTGTTATTGTCAATATTTGGAGTTGCAACAATTATTTCGAACGCAGATATTCAAAAAATAATTTCTTTAAGTTTTAATAAAGGAGATATATGGATGCTAGTTTGTGTTTTGAGCTGGTCGTTATATTCAACTTTACTCAAAAAAAATAAATTTCAATTATCTCAATTTTCTTTAATCCAAATTATGGTAACTGTGGGATTATTATTTTTAGTTCCACAATTTTTATACGAACAATCAATCGGACTAGATGTAAAAATTAATAAAGCTTTTATATTAATTTTAATTTATGTAGTTATCTTTCCTGCGATCGCAGCTTACTATTGTTGGCAAAAAGCTATAGAATTAATAGGGCCCAACAGATCATCGATGTTTATTCAGTTAATGCCACTTTTCAGTGCATTAATGGCAATTATAATTTTCAAAGAAAAATTTCAATTATTCCATTTTATTGGAGCATCTTTTATTATATCTGGTATTTATTTATCAAATAGGAAAACTCAATGATTAAAGTTGCAGTTCTGGACGATTATCAAAGTGCCTTTGAAGAGATCGTTGATATAGAAAAATTTAAGAATAAATTTGACTTTAAAATTTTTAATGAAGCCTTCAATGATGAAAATGAAGCTATTGAAGCCTTGGAAGAATATGAAGCATTATTTATTATGCGAGAAAGAACACCAATCACAAAAAGTTTATTAGAAAATTTACCAAATCTTAAATACATAATGACCTCAGGTATGCGCAATAATTCAATTAATTTAGAAGTAACGAAAAAAAAAGGTGTTTTGGTGTGTGGAACTGAAATAAATCCAAACCCTGCAGCCGAGATCACTTGGACTTTAATATTAGGTCTTTTAAGAAACATTAAGCAAGAAATTGATAATATGTTTCAAGGATATTGGCAGACTACCATTGGCTCAGAATTAAAAGGTAAAATGTTGGGATTAATAGGCTTAGGAAAAATTGGAACACAAGTTGCAAAGGTAGGTAAAGCATTTGGAATGGAAGTTTGCGCTTGGAGTGAAAATCTAAACTTGTCTCACGCAAGAGAACTAGGTGTATTACCTATGAGTAAAGAAGATTTACTTACAAATTCAGATGTAATTTCTATTCATTTAGTTTTAGGTGAAAGATATAAAAACTTAATTACAAAAAAAGAAATCGAAATGATGAAAAAAACTAGTTTTCTAATCAATACTTCGAGAGGCCCAATTATTAATGAAAACGATTTAGTTGAAGCCTTAAAAGATGAAAAAATAGCTGGTGTAGGTTTGGACGTTTATGATAAAGAACCTCTTCCACAAGACCACAAACTTCGATTTTTTCCAAATGCTTTATTATTACCCCATATCGGTTATGTGACTGCAGAAAATTATTCAAAATTTTATTCGCAAATGATTGAAAATTTAGAAAGTTGTTTAGAAAATAAGCCTATTCGCATAATCACATAGAAAAGCACGTCCATTACAGGTTGTATAATATAAACTCATTTTGAATAATTCGTTTGTTTTATAACGATCAAATCTTTGCTTAAAATAGGACAAATATAAAAAAAATGGAGTATGAAAAAAATTTTAGGTTTATTGCTTGGACTCATTTTATTAACTGGTTGCGCTGAGTCTTTAGCTCTATTAGGACCTACCTCTACCGCAGTATCCGGTGGTAACATTTCACAATCAGCTATCTCTACAGCAGTAAATTATGGAGTAAAAAAACAAACTGGAAAAAGCACGATGGAACATATGATGACATATGCAGAGCAAATGAAACCTAAGAAAAAGAAAGATGCCTGCTTATCATTTGCCGAAAAAACTAATTCAGAAATTTGTGCAATTGTGAAAAAGCGATTAAAAATAACTAAATCGAAGATATTAGAAAAATCAAAAAAAACGTCTTTAAAAGACCTTACTTCATCAATTCAGCTTAACATAAATAAAATATCTAAAATCAAGTATTTAGATTAATTAATTTTAAAAAAAATCAGCAATTCAAATTTAAGATTTTAACCACCTTGGGTTGTGTTAATAAAAATTAATACACCGACAATAAACTTTTATTTAAAGATGAAGCAGATATATGAGACCAAATAAAACAAAATTTAATAATGAAAAAAATATTGCTTTTATTATCAATTATTTTCTTTTTAAACGGTTGCGCTGAGTCTTTAGCATTGTTCGGCACAGGTGCCTCGAACGGAAGATTGGTTCAATCCAGTTTAAATTCAGCTATAAGTTATGGTGTTAAGAAACAAACAGGAAAAACTCCATTGGAACACGTTATTGCTTACGCAGAAGAAAAAAATCCTAAGAAAAAAAAAGAAACCTGCATTTCGTCATTTGAAATAACAAGATCTGAATTTTGCACAATTGCTAAAAAACAAATTAAGTCTAAAAGCATTGCTATGATAAAAAAGACCAAAGAAATTGTGAAAGAATTTCCAAAAAATAAAATTAAAGAAATATCTAAGATTGAAAAGATAGCAAGGAAATCAATTATTTATAATAGAAGGTAATTCCAATTCTTTTTTAAATGATGGCCCCAAAAAATTGGGACCACCTAATTAATATTTAAGCAGCTAAAGCTTGTTTAATATCTGCAACAATATCATCTGGATGCTCTATACCGATTGATAATCGAACATAACCTGGTGTAACACCGGCAGCTAACATTTCTTTTTCTGTAAGCTGGCTATGAGTTGTTGTTGCTGGGTGAATTGCTAAACTTCTAGCATCACCAATATTTGCTACGTGGTAAAGCATTTTTAAGTTATTAATAAACTTAGCTCCTGCTTCTTTTGTACCTAGATCCATACCTATCAAAGATCCATAACCACCTTGCATATATTTTTTTGCTCTATCTCTAATTTCACCTTGATAATTAGTTGGATAGATTACTTTTTTAACTTTTTCGTGCCCGTCTAAGAAATTCACAACTTTCTCTGCATTGCTACAATGCTGCTTCATTCTTAAAGCTACAGTTTCCAAACCTTGAATGATTTGAAAAGCATTGAATGGACTTAATGGAGCACCCAAGTCTCTCAATAAAACCACTCTTGCTCTTATGACAAATGGGATATTAGCACCAGTTAATTGTGGTACTGCATCTGCCCAAACTGCACCGTGATAACTTTGATCTGGCTCATTTAATAGAGGTTGTCTTTTTCTATCTTTAATCCAATCAAAGTTTCCACCATCTACTATTATTCCTCCAATTGAAGTACCATGACCACCAATATATTTTGTCAAAGAGTGCATTACGATTGCAGCTCCATGAGCTAAAGGTTTGCATATTACTGGCGAAGCAGTGTTATCGATAATCAAAGGTATACCTTTTTTTCTACCGATATCAGAAACTTCTTTAATCGGAAAAACACGAAGATATGGATTTGGAAGAGTCTCACCGTAATAAGCTCTTGTTTTATCATCAGTCACTTTTTCAAAGTTTTTAGGATCTGCAGGATCTGCAAATCTAACTTCAATACCTTGTTGTCTTAAGGTATTTTTAAATAAGTTAACTGTACCTCCATATAAGTCAGTCGAAGCAACAATGTTATCTCCAGCTTGTGCTAAATTTTGTATACACATTGCTGAAGCAGCTTGACCTGATCCTACTGCACATGCCGCCACACCGCCTTCAAGCGCTGCAACTCTTTTTTCTAGCACATCTACAGTTGGGTTCATTATACGTGTGTAAATGTTACCAAACTCTTTTAAACCAAATAAATTTGCAGCATGTTCTGCATTTTTAAATTGGTAAGAAGTTGTTTGATAAATTGGAACTGCTACAGCTGTTGTAGTAGGATCAGCTCTATAATCACTACCATGTAAGCCAATAGTTTCCGGATGTTTAAAATCAGCCATTGATTTTCCCCCTTACTGTTTTTCTTATCGTTTCGTTCATTTTTTCTCCATCTTTTTGGAGAAGAATGAACGAAGTTTAATTTTGTTCATCTTCTCCTTTTTAGTACTTCGGCATATGCCAGGTGTACAATATGGTTCAAATACCCGGTTAAATTTTAGATTTTTCCAAAAAAAAACCACCGGCTAAAGCGGTGGTCTAAATGACTTATGCGCTTTAGCAGGATTTATAAAGCGCCCGCAAGTTGCTTTAACTCAGCGCTAATGAATTTATAGCAAGAAATTCATAATTTTGTCAACTATCAATTAAATATTATTCCAGAACAATTTTGCAAGGTTTATTCCAGATAAATCTTTGTATGCAGCCAGCCCAGTAGGGCTAGTAACATTAATGTCACCAATTAATTTCTCTTGTACGAAATCTATCCCTGCAAAATATATATTATTTTTCAATAACAATTTTCCAATTACTTTGCTTGTTTTAACTTCTTCACTTGTGAGCTTTGTTAATTTTGCTTTAGCTCCTTTACTCATATTAGATAAAATACTTCCTTTTTTTGGCACTCTAGAAATAGCACCTACAATCTTTCCTTTAATTATGAATACTCTTTTATCTCCTTTAGAAACTCCAGGTAAAAACTTTTGAAAAAATAAATGATTATGAGTTTTTATTAATTTTTTTATTTTAATAACATCAAAAGATTTAAATAATTTAACGTTATTTCCACTAAAACCATTAATAGGTTTAGCTACAACAACTTTATATCTTTTAAAAAAATTTCTTATATCATTCAGATTCTCGCTGATTAGAGTAGGAGGCATATACCTCATAAAATTAATAGAAAAAAGCTTTTCAGAAACATTTCTTACTGCTGATGGATTATTGATTATCTTTACTTTTTTGGAAATATGGTTAAGTAAAAACGTTGTATATAAATAACGATTATCGAAAGGAGGATCATTTCTAATTAGAATTACCTTTGATTTTTCAAGGTTAAAATTGATTGTTTTTAATAACGAGTAAAATTTCTTTTTGCTATTAAGAATCTTAATATGCTTACATAAAGCTAGAACTTTTCCATTTAAAAAACTTAAATTTTCTGGTTCAAAATAATATATTTTATATCCTCTTTTTTGTGCTTCTCTAGCTAGGAGTATGGTCGTATCTGTTTTAAGATTTACTCTTTTAAGATCAGAACCCTGAATAGCTAAAATTTTCGTCATGATTTACTAAAAAGTTTAAGTTTTTTGTTTTATTAAATTGTTCAATTAACATTTCTGCTCTAGTTTTTTTATTCTTAATAATCTCCTCTAAATGTTTTAAGTAGATTGTCTCATTTTTTCCACTTTTATTAAGTTCATTTCTTTTATCTAAGCCTTTTTTAGAAATATCTAAAAATATTTTTGCCCAATCAATTAATTTTTTATTTTTTAGCAAAGTGTTTAATCCTTGTTTGGGCGCGTTTAAATATGCATCCATTACTTCCTCTTTTTTCCAGTTTTTAATTATTTCATAAGTCTCATTTAAAGATCCATAAATTAATCCAGTAAAAAATGAGGGGCCGTTACAAATACAGCCAAAATTACATGTATCTAAAGATCTAAATTCTATAACTTGCTTTAATCTTATCTCAGTAAAAATAGTGCCTAGGTGATTTTCAAAATCTTCTAAAGAGGGCTTTTCTCCTTTAAGAAAATTTAAACTACCATCTAAAAGGTCTTTAAAAGTTTGACCATTAGGCGAGAAGTATTTTCCTTTTTTTTTAAGAAATAAAATTGGGTAATTAATTGCATAATCAATATATTTTTCAAAATTAAGTTTTTCAAAAGTTATAGGCATTATTCCGCCTCTATTAGTTTCTTGCCAAACTTTTCCTCTATAAGATAAAAAACCTGAAAGTTTGTTTTCATTAAAAGGAGAGTTTGCAAAAAGAGCAATAGTTAAGGGAGCTAAATAGTTTCCAATTTTAAATTTTTTTTCAAAATCTTCTTCAGAAGTGTAATCATAATTAATCTGAATACCTGCAGTTTTGTACATCATATCTAAACTTAATTTCCCGCCTTTTGGCATTTCTGATGTCATAATTTTGTAACGCTCTTTAGGGCTTTTAGGGATTTCAATTAATTTATTAAAAGGATCGTATGCAATAGATGAAGTTGTTATAGAGGCAGAGCTAAAAACTTCTTTCAGTTCATTGAAATGAGAACTATTTTCTGAACAAACTAAATGTATGTTTTTAAAAGGTGCACCTGATAATTCATACTGAAACCCTGGTTCAGTGGTAATCTTTTGATTTTCCCTTTTTAAACCAATTATCTTATCTTTCTCATATTGTAGCTCCCAACCATTATTTTTAAGAAGTTCAAATACTTTATTTATCTTTTCATAATCAATTCTTTTAAGATCTTTTTTATTAAAAAGAAATTTTTCATGCTCAACACCAATTCTAAGTTGATTATTCTCTTTAATTCCGTCGGTGAAATATTTAATTAATTGGCTTTTATTTTCTATGAGTGTAGGTGAATTATTAGTCAAACGTCTTTAACTCTAATACATTTCCATTTGGATCTTCAATAAAAAATGTATTCTGTTCAAACTCAGTTCCCTCAAACCTTGTGTAGGGCTTATCAATATAATTTATTTTATTGGCTTCAATGTTAGATTTAATTTTATTAAAAACTTCTTTTTTTAAATGTACGCCAAAGTGCGGGACTGGAACTTGGCCCATATCTACATCATGTCTCTCTCTAGGCAGTTTCATAGATGTTTGGTGTAAAGTAAGTTCATTACCCCAAAAATCTATATCAACCCATTTACCGTCTTCACGATTACCAGTTTTGCAGCCTAAGATATCAGTGTAAAAAGCCTCTGCTTTCTTTAAGTCCCCTGCAGGTATGGCTAGATGAAATGAATTGCTCATGCGAAATTGTATATATTCTTCTTTAAATTTTTCAAGTAGTCATTATATACATATTATGATCGAGTACTTAGAATCTATAAAAAAAAGAGATCCTGCGGCAAAATCAATACTTAGTATAATTCTTACTTATCCTGGGGTTAAGGCAGTTTTCTTTCACCAAATTTCTAATTTCTTTTACAAGGCTGGCTTTGATCTTATTGCTAGGATAATTTCACAAACAGTAAGATTTTTTACTGGCATAGAAATTCATCCGGGTGCAAAGCTAGGAAAAAATTTATTTATTGATCATGGAATGGGTGTAGTAATTGGTGAAACTTCCGAGGTAGGAAATAATGTTACTATTTATCACGCAGTTACTCTTGGTGGAAGTTCTCCAAGTATAGATAGTGAAAAACAACGTCACGAGAAAAGACATCCTACTATTGGTCACGATGTTGTAATTGGTTCTGGCGCTCAAATTATTGGTCCAGTAAAAGTTGGAAATAATTCTAGAATAGCAGCTAACGCGGTTGTTGTGAAAGATGTTCCAGAAAATGCTACAATGGTTGGAATCCCTGCTAAAGCAGTCAAGCTAGACAATAAAGGTAACTTTAGACCTTACGGTGTCGATGATAAAGTTAAAGATGAATAAGGATTGGGATCCAAATTTAACTCCAGAACAAAATTATGTTTTGAAACAAGAGGGCACCGAGTCTCCTGGCAGCAGTCCATTGAACCAGGAAAAAAGAGAGGGTTCTTATCATTGCGTTGGATGTGGAACAAAATTATTTGAGTCTTCTACTAAATACGAAAGCGGTTCTGGTTGGCCTTCTTTTTTTGAGTCTATTCCTGGTGTATTTGAAGAAAAAAAAGATATGCACATAGGTTATCCAAGGACCGAATATCACTGTAAAAAATGTGGTGGTCATCACGGTCATGTTTTTGATGATGGTCCAAAACCAACAGGTAAACGATATTGTAATAATGGTGTCTGTTTAGTTTTTAAACCAAAAAGCGAGTAGTTATAAACAAACCAATTAAGTGTTTTAATACAACCTTTCAAAAATTTATAATTTAGGCGCCATGTCCAGTAGACCAAGGCAACACAAATTTGTTAGATTATCATTTCATCCACCATGAAGAAGCAAATTATTTCCCTACAAATAATAATATTCTCTTTAATTTCTTTTTACTCTCACTCTACTGAACAAAATTGGAAACCTGCTCAGGATGGAGATAAAATCATTTTGATAAGACATGCTAAAGCACCTGGAGGGGGTGACCCAGAGGGATTTAAAATTGAAGATTGTAAAACTCAGAGAAATTTAGACGAATTCGGTATAAATCAATCAAAAAAAATTGGTAAATTGTTCAAAGAAAAAAAAATTAAGATAGATCAAGTTTTATCAAGTCAGTGGTGTAGATGTAAAGATACTGCAAAATATGCTTTTGGAAATTTCAAAGAATTTTCCGCATTAAACTCCACTTATACTCAACCTTATGACCAAAATGAAAAACAACAGATTAAAGACTTAAAAAATTATATAAAAAGCTGGAGCGGCAAAGGAGGAAATTTAGTTTTAGTTACACACTATGTGATTATCTTGGCTATAACCGGAGAAACAACAAGATCTGGTGAATTAGTTATTACTGATAAGAATTTTAAAGTTTTATCTTCAATCGATACTTTTTAAAAAAATATAAAATATCCGACACTTATTAAAATTAAATACTCAATAAATGTTTTAATTTTTAAAAGGGTGTTTTTGTCCTGAAATTTATTATTGATAAATAAAGTTAATCGAGCAAAAGCCAAGTGGACTAAAACAATACTAAGAGCTATTCCAAGGATTGCATGGTAAAAACTAAAATTTTTAAGCCCATAAAAGCAAGCGGCTATAAACGTAAACCAGGAAATATTTGTTACAAATAATGTAATCAAAATACCTGATCCTTTTTTAAAAATACTTTGGGATTTTATGAAAGTATAAGACCATAAAAGAGTGAATAAAAAACCTACATATTTAATTATCATGAGCCAATATTGTAATTGCGGTAAAGTTCAAAGGCAAATATAAAGTTTATATGATCATCAAACTTGCTTTAGCTTTTGGGGCTGGATTTATAAGTTTTCTTACACCTTGTGTACTTCCAATTATCCCTGGTTATATTTCTTATATTACTGGAAAAGATTTAGGAGAAATAGATAAAAACAAATCAATAGTTCTGACTAAAACTATTCTTTTTTCATTAGGTTTCTCATTTGTTTTTATAACACTTGGAGCGGCCGCCTCTGCAATAGGAAATGTACTTCTTTTTTTCTCGAATGAATTAAGAATAGTCGCAGGATTAATAATTATTATTTTTTCATTACAAATGTTAGGATTTTTGAATTTTTCTTTTTTAAATACTGAAAAAAGAATTCAAACTAATTCAAACTATAAAGATAATTACGCATTTCCTTTTATAGTTGGCGCGGCTTTTGCATTTGGTTGGACACCTTGCATTGGCCCGGTTTTAGGATCTATAATTGCTTTATCTGCGACCGAGGCGACGATTAGTAAAGGAATTTTATTGCTATCATTTTACTCTTTAGGATTAGCTATCCCATTTATACTATCAGGATATTATATGAGTAGATTTTTAAATTCTAAAAAAGGTTTTGGAAAATATTATGGAATTATTACAAAATCTGGCGGAGCCATTCTATTCATTACTGGCATCTTGATTACTACAAATTATATTCAAGTAATAAGTTATTATATTTTGACGACCTTCCCAATTCTCGCTAAAGTTGGTTAATGAGCGAAATAACAGTCCTTGGAATTTTTGTTGCTGACATAAGTTTTTCTGGACCTAAAATTCCATCAATTGGCGAAACTATTTTAGGCAAAAAATATAATGTAGGCCCAGGAGGAAAAGGCTGCAATCAAGCCATAGCGATTGCAAGACTTGGAGGAAACACAAATTTTATAAGTAAAATTGGAAAAGATGCTTACGGAGAATTGGCTTTAAAAACTCTTAAAAAAAATAAAATTTCTACAGAAAATTTAATACAAGATAGCGATCAACAAACTGGTGTTGCTGGTATTTTAGTTGATCAAAATACCGGTAAAAATGCAATTAATGTAATTGTAGGTGCCCCAAGTTCTTTAAAGATAAGTGAGATTGAAAAACAAATTAACTTAATAAAAAGTTCTAAAATTTTCTTGACTCAACTAGAAGTTCCAAAAGATGTTACTTTACATTGTTTAAAAATTGCAAAAGAAAATGGGTGTATTACTATTCTAAATCCTGCACCAGCATCTGAAATTTCAAAGGAGTTTTATAATAATATCGATTTTTTTACACCTAATGAAACTGAGGCTGAATTTTATACGGGCATAAAGATTACTAACGGTCATGAGGCAAAGCAAGCAGCAGATAAACTAATAAATTTAGGAATAAAAAAAGTAATAATTACTCTAGGAGAAAAAGGTTTATTTTATTCCAATGGAAAAGAAGAAATTTATTTAAAAGCTAGTTCAGTAAAAGCAATTGATACTACTGGTGCAGGAGATGCTTTTAATGGGGGTTTAGCTTTTGGTTTATCCAAAGAAAAACCGATTAAAGAGTGTTTAGAATTAGCAAATAAAGTTGCTGGAATTTCTACTACTAAACTTGGAGCAGGGGATGCGATGCCTTTCATCCAAGATATCAAATAATTTTAATCAGGCTTGAAAATCAAACAAAGACCATTATTACAAAATCTTTTACCACTTTTACCAGGGCCATCATTGAAGACATGACCATGATGTGCACCGCATTTAGCACAATGATATTCTGTTCTTTTCATTCCAAATTTATAATCTATCTTAGTTTTAAATGCTCCAGGTAATGCCTCTGAGAACGATGGCCAACCAGTACCACTGTCGAATTTACTAGTAGAGGCAAAAAGTTTATTTCCACAATTAGCGCAATGATAAAAACCCTTTCTACTTTCTCTTAGTAAATCACTTGAAAAGGGTCTTTCAGTGCCCTCGTTAAACATTATTTCTTTTTGTTTTTTTGTAAGATTTTTATTGATAATTTTCTTTGTATTTGCAAATAGCGAGTTTAATGGAAGAATAAAAGATGAAAAAATTGTTAAACTTAAATATTTTAAAAAATTTCTTCTCATTCTCCTTTTAAAATTTTATCTAATTCACCGTTTCTGTTCGCTTCCTGAAGTTTATCATTACCACCAATGTAATGATTCTCAATAAAAATTTGAGGAATAGTTCTTACGCCATTGGTTCTTTGTAACATTTCTTTTGCATTAGCTGGATCTGCCCAAATATCTATTTCCTCTATCTCAACATTTTTTGTTTTTAATAACGCTTTAGCTGCTGCACAAAATGAGCAAGGATTGCCAGTATACATTGTGACTTTTTTCATAATTAATATATATCAGTTAATTTAATTTTTTCTCTAAGTTTTTTTCTGTCTAACTGAAACTTTTTTCTATGCTTGATGCTAGTATTATGTACCCTTTTTCTCCAAAGCTTAAAAGAACTTGGTTTTAAATTTTTTCTCATTATCTTAATAACTTGAGATTCATTCTTTCCAGTTTTTTCTTTAATCTCTTCAAAAGTAATCCTATCAGCCCAAGCAGCCCAAATAATCCAATTATCATCCTTTTCTTTAGGCTCGGGGTTTTTAACTCTTGTTTGAGGGATAAAACTTTTTTTCTTCATAAATTTATATATAGTGACTAATCAAATGTTTCCAACAGACTATATAATATTTTTACAAATCATTTTATTTTTATTTATTTCTCCAGGTCCGCCAAGGGTTGTTATAGTTTCACACACATTGAATTATGGATTAAATAGATCTGTTTGGACTGCCTTGGGAGATATATCTGCAAATACTATCCAAGCTATTTTAGTAGTTTTCTTAATTGGTTCTTTTTTAAGCGATAATCCTCAAGTCCTTTATTATTTAAAATGGGCAGGGATATTTTATATTGTATATTTAGCTTATGACACTTTTACTTCGAAAATAAAAAGTTTTAATTTTAAAGATCAAAATTTAAAATCACAATTTTCTTTTTATAAAGATGGATTATTAGTTGCAGGTTTAAGTCCAAAAGCGATTTTATTCTTTGGAACTATTTTTCCAAGTTTTATCAATTTCAGTTCAAATATTCTTTCACAGTTTTTAATCTTATTAATTACCTATGTTGTTTTAGATTTTTTAACGTTAATGATTTATGGATTAGCAGCTGAGAAAATTTCACTATGGCTAAGAAGTAAACCTAAGCTATTAAATACAATTTCTGCGTGTGTTCTTCTAATTTTAGCAGTTTACATTGCTGCGACACAGAATTTTTAATCAATACTAACTGTTGTCAAAAAGTTTATTTCTTGTTTTAATTATTTAATTTTTAATTAATTAATTAATAACAAGAAGGGAAATAATGAATAAAATAGCAAAACTATTTGTTACATTTATTTCAGCGATAACTTTAGCACTTGTTTCTTTCACTTCTTCTTTTGCAAAAGTAGAAGGCGAATACATTGTGTTAGGTTCTGCAATATCTCTTACAGGTAAATACTCTTCGAATGGAGTTCATACTCAAAATGGTTACAACATGGCCGTTGAGAGAATTAACAAAATGGGTGGAGTAGAAGTACAAGGTAAGAAATATAAGTTTGAGATCATTTACTATGATGATGAGTCAAACCCAAAAAGAGCCGCTCAGTTAGCTGAAAGACTAATTAAACAGGATGGCGTTCATTACATGCTTGGGCCATACAGTTCAGGTTTAACGAAAGCCATTGCACCAGTAACCGAGAAATATAAAATTCCTATGGTTGAAGCGAATGGTGCATCTAGATCTTTATTTACTAAAGGTTACAAATATTTGTTCGCGGTGTTATCACCAGCTAACCAATACCTTGAAGTAGCTATCGATTTAGCGGTAGAAAAAAACGGTGGTAAAGGAGTAAAAATTGCTCAAGCATTTGAACAAGATGCATTCTCACAAGATGTGAGACTTGGTATTTTAGATGCAGCAAAAAGAACTGGATCTGAGATCATCATCGATGACAAACTACCAAAAGAACTTAATGATATGGCAGCTACATTGGCTAAAGTAAAAGCTGTTAAGCCAGATGTGCTTGTTGTATCAGGTCACACAAAAGGTGCGTTAACTGCAATCAGACAAATTTCTGAAATGAAAGTTGATGTTCCAATGTTAGCGATGACACACTGTGATGCTGCTAAACTTTCTAAACAACACGGAAAGAAATCAGAATTTGCATTGTGTGCTTCTCAGTGGCACAAAAATTTATCTTATAAAGATAAATTCTTTGGCTCTGGTAAGAAATATGCTAAAGACTTCCAAAAAGAATTTGGATATGACCCGCCATATCAATCAGCAGAGTCTTCTGCAGCATTGTTAGTATTTAAAGATGCGTTCGAAAGAGCAAATTCTTTTGATAGAGATGCAGTAAGAGATGCGCTAGTTGATACAGAAATGCAAACTTTCTATGGAAACATTAAATTTGGACCTGGTGGCCAAAACGTTGCTAAGCCAATGATCTTGTTCCAAGTAAGATGTAAAGGCGATGATTGTGAGAATAGAGTAGTAGCTCCTACAAAATGGGCTTCAGATAAGTTCTATCATCCAATCCCGAAATGGTCTGAAAGAAGCTAATAACTTCTGAATAATTTGAAAAGCCCCTAGTTTTCTAGGGGCTTTTCTTTTATAAGTTTTAAAATTTTATGGACTTTCTTATTTTTAAAGCTCCAATGTTAATGGTCCAGGCTTCACTGGATGGAATTCTTTTAGGTATATTATTTGCATTGATCGCATACGGAATGGCTCTCCAGTGGGGAGTGATGAATATAATTAATATTGCGCAAGGCGACTTAGTAATTCTTGGAGGTTATATTGCGTACACTATTTATCTTTGGGGAATTCATCCTGCTTGGGGAGTTATTATTTCTCCGATTATAATGTTTTTTGTGGGATGGGGACTTTATAAACTTGTAATTAATAAAGTTGTAGACCGAGATTTATTTATTTCAATATTAGCAACTTTTGGTATTGCTATCGTATTCCAACAACTAATGAATTTTATTTTTGGCGCTGACGTTGTTGTTGCACAATCTGAATACGGAACAACAATGTTATTTGATAATTCAGTAACGCTACCAAATTCAAAAATATTCTCAGCTTTTATTAGTGTTTTATATGCAATAGCTCTAGTTATTTATATGAGGAAATCTAAACTTGGAAGAGCTATAAGAGCTACAGCACAAAATGCTAGAGCTGCAAAAATTTTAGGTGTAGATACTGAGAAAGTTTATGCCGCGACTTTTGGAATTAATGCTGCTCTATGTGGAATCGCAGGAGCTTTAATTTCAATAACTCTAACACTTCACCCTTATGTAGGACTTCCATATACAGTAAGATCTTTCATGATAGTTATTGTTGCAGGTCTTGGTAATTTACCAGCTGTAGCAGTTTCAGGAATGGGATTAGGACTATTTGAAGAGTTTGCAGATTACATTTTAGGAACAGAATTTAGAATTGGTGCAGTATTTATGCTGCTCGTTTTAATATTAGTTTACAGAAGGTTTAAACTATCAAAAAAAAGGGAATATTTAAAATGAAGAAAAGTTTTCTTATCTTATTTGCAATTTTATTCTCGACTAGCTTACTAGCTCATGAACCACCAAATTTTAATTCCAAAGACAATTGCAGAAAAAAATTATCGATGCTTAAAGGTATTTCCAAATTAAAGGGTTATGATGGGGGTGAAATAATCAAATTTAGTTCCTATACTGGATTTGATCAGAGAACAGTCTTAATAGATGGTCATTTAAATAACCCTGTTGAAATTACAGGATATCTTCGATTGCCAGAGGGAACAGGTAAAGTTCCTATAGTAATTTACACGCATAGTAGCGGAGGACCAGGAGATTACGTTTGGGATGACTTCGTGTATCATGCTGCACACAATCTTCTGAAAGAGGGCATTGGTGTTATGTACATTGATAATTTTTGTGCAAGAGGTGCCAGGTCTACATGGCGAGACCAGTCTAAAGTTCCTTTAATTAATGGAGCTATTGATGCACTTATGGCTCTAAAAGTTTTACAATCTCATCCTAGATCTAATGGGAAATTTGGAACTACTGGCCACTCGAGAGGTGGAACTAATTCATTTTTTTTATCGGATGTTAAACTTACATCGAAGTTTCTTGGTGGCACAAAAGGTTTTGATGCGATTTTACCTGAAGCAGCAGAATGTAGGATGGCTGGCTTTTTTGCAGAGCCAGAATTAACTTCTAATACCACAATGCTTGTAGTGCACGGCGGCGCAGACGATTATACTTTAGCTAAGTTTTGTAAAGAACATGCCGAAAGAATTAAAGCTCCTCCAGGAAAAGTAAAAGTTGATATTAAAGAAGGTTGGTACCATGTATGGCACGCAGGTAAAAAACCATGGAGAGAGAAAATGGCGATGACACTTCATGATTGTCCAGATTTTTTTGTTGATAATGAAGGTCGATTTACAAATCCTATATGGGTTGAGTGGATGGTAAATAAACATAAAAAATATGCATCAGTGGAGGAATTTTATGAAGCTGCACAAAAAAATCCCAGAAAAGCTTGGAAAACTGGTTTTAAAGTTATGAAAAAAGAAAAATGCATTTCTAAAGGAGTAACTATAGGCGGAGATAACGCGAATACTTATATGCCTCAATTTATAAATTTCTTTAAGGAAAATTTATTATGATGAAACAAAAAGATTTAATATTATATTCTGGCCTAATTATTTTAGGTTTAGCTGCACCTTTTTTATTCTCTGCTTTTAAAGTTCAACTTACATATCTTTGTGTCTTGATTGTTCTGGCAATGACTTGGAATTTACAAGGTGGAGAAATGGGTTACAATACTTTTGGAAATATTCTTTTTTATGGTCTCGGGATGTATTTAACCGCTTCAGTTCAAGTGGGAATGTTTTTCCCATTAGCAGAATGGACAGAAAGCGGCGGTGAAAAAACTTTTGTTCATACTACAGCACAATATTTTCAAGGAATAGGTGTCGGATTATTAGTTTCAGCAATTATTCCTGCCATTATCGCAGGAGCCATAGGTTATGCTATTTTAGGTTTGAGAGGACATTACTTTGCGATTTGTACTTTAGGTTTAGGTATCGCTGCAGGTGAAATTGCTGGAGGAATAGAAATCATTGGAGCTGGTCAAGGATTTACTACACCACCTTTTCCTGCAGAAATAGTTGATACTGAAGCTAGAGGAAAGTTTTTCTACTTTTTAAGTTTTGCATTATTAGTCGGTACATTTGTTTTTGTTAAATATATTTATGGTTCTAGATTTAGATTAATTTTAAATGCAATAAGAGATAATGAAGATAAAGCAGAGGCAATGGGTATTCAAACTATGAAATATAAAATTGTAGGTTGGATGTGTTCAGCATTCTTCTGCGGTCTTGCTGGTGGAATTATGGGTGGACTAATTGGATATATAGACTCTACTGACGTTGCATTTGACGGAAGAGAGATGGGAGTATTTATGGTTCTTATGGCAATTCTTGGCGGTAAAGGAACTTTGTGGGGCCCAGTAATTGGAGCAACTTTATTTCATTTCTTTAAAGAAGGTCTTTGGACATTAATTTTAGGCTGGCAGTATGTTGCACTAGGAGTTTTAATTGTTGTAATCGTAGTTTATTTTCCAGAGGGATTAATGGGTTGGTTGCGAGAAAAATACCCTGAAAGATTTGGTGAAGTCATAGATGAAAAAGATCGTAAAGCACAGGTAGAATTAAAATGAGTATTTTACAAGTTAAAAATGTTAGTAAATCTTTTGGCGGTGTTCAAGCTAACGTAGATATTTCTGTTTCAGTAGAACAGGGATCTATTGTTGGTTTAATAGGACCTAATGGTTCAGGTAAAACTACTTTATTTAACTCTATTGTAGGAACTCATCCGATTGATAAAGGATCAATTGTTTTTGATAATACAGAAGTTTCCGAAATGCCTGTGCCGGCAGTCGCTAAACTCGGTTTGTTAAGAACCTTTCAACAAACAAGAATTTATTCAAAACTTAATTGTGTAGAGAATATGCTAATAAGTCACAAAGCTAGTGATTCAGGATTTATTTTCGCAAAAGTACCTGTTGAACTAACTGAGAAAGCAGAAAATATTTTAAACTTTGTTGGTCTTTATCAAAAAAGAAATTTGAGAGCAGGGGATTTATCATTTGGACAACAGAAATTACTTGAATTAGCAATGGCTTTAATGAATGAGCCTAAAATGCTTTTATTAGACGAGCCCACAGCTGGAATTAATCCAACTTTAATTAATGGAATTATAGATAGATTAATTAAAATAAATAAAGATTATGGAATTACTTTATTAGTCATAGAGCACAATATGAAAGTAATTATGAGTTTAGCACAAAAAATTTTCTGTTTAGCGCACGGTAAAATGCTAGCGGAAGGTTCACCAGATCAAATTAAAAATGATAAGCGAGTTGTTGATGCTTATTTAGGGGCGCAATAATGGCAAATCAATACGATGTTTTAGGTAAAGCGCCTGGTTTAGAAGATTTGAATAAATTGTCTCCTAACGATGTTCATTTAACCATAAGAGGTTTAAATGCTGGCTATGGAAAAATGGAGATTCTTCATAATTTTGATTTAACAGTCAGTAAGGCTCAATCTTTATGTTTAATAGGTCCTAACGGAGCAGGAAAATCTACAATACTTCACTCCATATATGGATTTACAAATATTTTTGATGGGAAAATTGAATTAGAAGGAAATGAGATTACGACATTAACTCCTGCACAGAAGCTTAGTAAAGTGGGCATAGCTTATATCTTACAAGATAACTCAGTATTTCCTGATATGACAGTTGAGGAAAATCTTTTAATGGGTGGATACATTAAAGATAAACAAGACGAGGCTTATGAAGAAGCTGAGAGAATTTTTCAAAAATATGAGAGATTAAGAAATAGAAGAAATCAACCTGCAAAAGTTTTATCAGGTGGTGAGAGAAGATTATTAGAAATTTCAAGAGCGTTAGTTATGAAACCATCAGTTTTATTAGTAGATGAACCATCAATTGGTTTGGAACCAAAATATATAAATATGGTTTTTGAAATTTTAGAAGATCTTCAAAAAGCAGAGAAGAAAACAATAATACTTGTAGAACAGAATGCTAAAAAAGGTTTAGAGTTTTCAGATATAGGTTATGTTTTAGTATCAGGGCAAACTGCAATTGCAGGAAAAGGGGATGATCTTTTAAAAAATCCAGATGTAGGAAGATTATTCCTTGGTGGATGATTAACTCACAAGTTTTCTTTACAGGATTAAAATCTTTAAAAGGTGCTAGAAGTCCAGCTTTGCCCTTAGCCGCTTGCTTTGTTGCTCTAGGAGCTTTATTTAAAGATGCAGGCTTTAACATTCAACAAAGTGCTGCCTCAAGTTTATTTACTTACGCACTACCCGGTCAATTAGTGATGGCAGAGTCATTATTATTAGGCGCATCTGTAATAAATATTTTTTTAGCAGTTTGGCTAGTAAATTTTAGACTTTATCCAATGACAGTTTCTTTGTTTCCTTTACTTGAACACAAATCGCAACCAAAGTGGAAGTATTATTTATCCTGTCACTTCCTTGCAGTTTCTTCTTGGTTAATCGCTAAAGAATCTTATAAAAAGGTAAATGCAAAATATCGAATAGATTTTTGGATGGGCATAGGTACCGGCACTTGGCTTACCGCAATTCTTATGACAGTTATTGGATATTTAGCAGCTGATTTATTAAATAAAGAAATGTTGATCGGCTTAGCTATCGTAAATCCAATTTATTTTTTTTGTATGATGATTGGTGCTATGAATAACCTAGCTGTATCTATCTCGGTTATTCTAGGAACAATATTAGGCCCAGTAATTTATATATTTTCCTCTGAGTGGTCATTATTATTTGCTGGATTGATTGCTGGATCAGTAGCTTTTCTACTTGGAGAAAAAAATGGTTAGTAGTCAAATTATCATTTTAGCTATTATAGCAACCTCAATTGCAACATACATTTCAAGATTTATGGGAGCTTTAACATCTGAAAAAGTGAGCGTAAAATCAAAAATATTTAAATGGTTTAATTGTGTTGCTTACTCAACTTTGGCGGCTTTGCTGGGAAGAATGATTATTTTTCCTGCCGGAGTTTTAGCGGACTCTGAATTAATAATGAGACTAATAGTATTCTTTACCTGCATTTCAATATTTATATTATCAAAAAAAAATTTAGTAATTCCTACAATTGCTTCGGCATTTTTGCTAAGTTTTTTGACTAACATCTAATTTGTGGTAAAATTAATAATGGAACCAATATTAGCAATTTTTATTGTTTTGTGGATCATGGGTAATATTGAGTAAATGAGTTTTTCAATTACAGATCATAACAACTCTAAGAGAGTTCGAGTAATTAAGTTAAATGAAAGTGACTTAGATAGATTGATTTTTCCTTTTAAAAAACATTCAATATTGTCTTTAGAATACAAACCATTTTCTAGATTTAGTTTAGCGAAAAGCTTAGATGAAGTATTTCAAAATAAATTAAGTAAAACTTTAAGTGAAATTCTTAATGATCGCAGCACAGGCACAGCGATCGTAGAACCCGATATTAATAATAAAAAATTTGATAAAGATTTTCTGGTAAAGCTTTCGACAGGTCTTGCTTATTTAGTTGGTAATCCTAATTTTGATTCCATGACTGGTAAATATTATGCCAGGTTTCATGTCAAACACCAAGATAGTAGCGACTCTTATCTTAGAAAAGCCTATACAAATTTAGATCTTCATACTGATGGAACGTACGTAAAAGAGAAAACTGATTGGTTAATAATGACAAAAATGGAAGAACAAAATGTTAGTGGGGGAGAAAGTGTAATTTTACATTTAGATGACTGGGAGCATTTGGAGGATCTTAGCAGTGATCCTGTAGGTCAAGAAGATTTCGTTTGGGGATCACCAAAAAGTAAAAATGTCGATTATAAAGTTGAGCATCCAGTTTTTTCAAAAGATAAAAATGGTAAACCAATAATTTCCTACATTGATCAATTTCCCGAACCAAAAAATATGAAACAAGGTTTATTTTTACAAAAACTATCTGATGCATTAGAGCAAAGTAAAAATAAAATAAGTTTCCCTTTACCCGTAGGATCTACAATTTTTTCAAATAATTATTTTTGGCTTCATGGAAGAAAAGCTTTTAAAGAGCATTCTGGGTTATCTAGGGAATTACTTAGAATTAGAGGAACTTTTTTCCATTAATATCAATCATCTTGCATTAAAACTCTGTTGACTCTCAATAATATTTTTATTTTAATATCTCAATAATAATTAATTAACAGAGGGAAATAATATGTTTAATAATTTGAAAAAATTAATTAGCTTAGTTTTCGCAACTGTTCTTTTAACTTCAATCTCATCAACCAGCTTTGCAATTGATAAATTACATTTCATTATCGGTGGTGGTGCTGGCGGTGGTTGGGATGGAACTGCTAGAGGAACTGGCGAAGCTTTAACTAAAGCTGGTTTTCTAAAAAGCGCTTCATTTGAAAATATGTCAGGTGGTGGTGGAGGAAAGGCTCTATCTTACATAATCAATTCGAAGCCTGAGGGAACTGTATTAGTTCAATCAACACCTTTAGTGTTAAGATCAATCACTAGACACAAAGGGTATGTTAAAGGATCTGGCGTATTATCTTACAAAGACGTTAAGCCAATCGCTGGTGTAATCGGTGACTACGGTGCAATAGCAGTTGCTAAAAATTCACCATACAAGAACTTTAAAGATGTAGTGGATGCTTACAAAAAAAATCCTAAGTCAGTAAAAATGGCCGGCGGTTCTGTAAGAGGAAGCATGGACCATTTAATTGGTGCACTTGCATTTCAAGAAGCCGGTGCAAATCCTAACGATGTAGTTTACGTACCTTACGATGCTGGTGGTAAAGCTTTAGCTGGACTTTTATCAGGAGAAACTCAAATTCTTTCAACTGGTTTGGGCGAAGTAATGGGTGCTAGAGACCAAGTAAGAATTATTGGTATCACAGCTCCTAAAAGAGTAGGTGATGCTCCAGAAGTCCCAACTTTGAAAGAACAAGGATACGATGTTCAGTTTGTTAACTGGAGAGGTTTCTTTGCTCCTAAGAGTATGCCAAGTTCAGATGTTAAGAAGATCGAGAAAATGTTAGGTGATGTTCAAAAAACTCCTGAATGGGAAGCAGTAAGAAAAAGAAATGCTTGGGTAAATATTTATAACCCAGGACGTAAGTTTGACAGTTTCTTAGATGGTCAAACAAAAGAGATGACAAAGTTAATGAAAAAACTAGGTGTTATCTAGTTAATTAACTTGAAGTAAGAGCAGTGAAAATTAGTCCATCAAAATTGATTTCACTGCTCTTCTTTATCTTTTCAGGTTTTTATTTATATACAGCTTATCAGATACAGGTCTTTGCTTTTGATGAAAATGCTCCATTTAATGCAAAGACATTTCCAATTTATTTAGGTTTTTCCGGATTAGTTTTTTCTGCGCTTTATATTATCTTACCAGAAACAAACCCTACTAACGTAGATTTAAAAGTTTTAGATTATAAGAAAACCATTGGACTAGTTGTTTTAATGATTTTATATGGTCTAACAATTTTAAGAGTTGGATATTTTCTTTCAACTTCAATTTTTTTAGTTGCATCTTACATAATTTTAGGTGAACGAAAATGGATTTGGATATTTACTCTATCTTTTCCATTTGTAGCAATATTTATGTTCCTTCTTCACGGATTACTTAATATTTACTTACGCGATCCTTTCTTAAAATACTTAGGAATAATGGGATGATTGAAGGAATACTAATAGGATTACAAACTGCTTTATCATTTAAAAATTTAATAATGGTGATGATTGGTTGTTTTGCCGGAACAATTATTGGAATGCTTCCAGGGTTAGGACCTATGACAGCCATAGCATTAATGATACCAATAACTTATGGTTTCGATCCATCAACAGGATTAATCTTAATGGCAGGAGTTTATTATGGTGCAGTCTTTGGTGGATCAACTTCTTCAATTTTAATTAATGCACCTGGTGTTCCAGGAACTGTAGCAACTTCTTTTGATGGTTATCCAATGGCACAACAGGGTAAAGCTGGTAAAGCTTTAGCGATAGCTGCTTATAGCTCATTTGCAGGGGGAACTATTTCTGCAATTTTTTTACTTATTGCAGCACCAAGCTTATCTTTAATAAGTTTATCTTTTAGATCTCCAGATTATTTTGGGTTAATGATTCTTGGTTTAACTGCGGTAGCAGCATTTTCATCAAAAGGTAATTTTTTAAAAGCTATGATGATGGTAGTTCTTGGATTAATGTTAGCTAGTGTTGGTCAAGATACTCTTTCAGATATTCCAAGATTTACCTTTAATAACATGAACTTATCAGATGGAATCAGTTTCGTTTTGGTTGTTATGGCTACTTTTGCTATGACTGAAGCACTGACATTAATTTTTAAAGCTAAAGATCCAACTAAAGCTGCAAAACAAATTTCTCTTTCACAATTGGGTTCTATTAAACTAGATAAAACTGAAACAAAAAAAATGGTCACTACAATTCCAAGATCATCCGTTTTAGGATTTATAGTTGGAGTTTTGCCAGGTGCAGGTGCAACGATTGCATCTTTCTTAGCTTATGGCATGGAAAGAAATTTTGTCAATGATGAGGAAAAACAAAAATTTGGTAAAGGAAGTGTAAATGGTATAGCTGCTCCAGAAACTGCTAACAACGCAGCATGCTCTGGTTCATTTGTTCCTCTACTTACATTAGGAATACCTGGAAGCGGAACTACTGCTGTTATGCTGGGAGCCTTGTTAGGCTTTGGTATTCAACCAGGCCCAAGATTATATCAAACAAATCCAGAGATTTTCTGGTCTGTAATTATGTCTATGTACATAGGAATGGTTGTACTTCTAATACTAAACCTTCCTTTAATACCGTATATTGCAAGAGTTTTAGCAACACCAAGAACTTTTTTAATCCCTTTAATTTTATTCTTTTCACTGACTGGAGTATATTTAATGTCTTTTAATAATTTTGATATTTATATGATGATTGGAATTGCAGTTGTAGCAACTGTCCTTCGTTTATACGATTTTCCAATGCCGCCTCTTATTCTAGCATTTGTTCTTGGAGGCTTGATGGAAGAAAATTTAAGAAGATCTCTATTAATTAGTGACGGATCATGGACATTTTTATGGGATAGGCCCTTAACAATTATAATAATGTTGACCATAATAATCATAGTAGGATGGCAAATTTATAGGAGTTTTTTTGTTAAAAAGTAGCGTATGTGGTTTAATTGCAACACAAAAAATAGCATAATTGCTAACTAATTCGACAATACAAGAATAAATTGAATTTGACGACCAATTCTAAAACGTTTAATAAAATATAATTATTAATATTAATATAGGTTTTAAAATGAGAAAAATAATTAGTTCAATAGCTGGTTCAATTCTTCTATTTTGGACTTCTTTCGCACAAGCCGAAGGTTTCCAATTTGGCGTTGGATTTATGGCCGGTCAATTAAATGCAGATGGTACTGAGACAGAAGGTACTGCTGCAGATACATCTAATAGATCAAAATCTTTTGATGAATTGTTTTATGGTGCTGATTTATTTGCGGAAATCGTTGGCGACAATGGTTTCACGATAGGTTTATCATACATTCCAGTTGATATTGAAATCGGTAGTGGTTCTAGAACTGATACCGATGGCGATGACGCTGCGGAAAACGATGATGGTACTAGAACAGCTAGTGCCGATATTGAGGATCTAATGACACTATATACAAATATGCCAATGGGTTCTAACGGTTGGTATGCATTATTAGGTTATCATATGGCAACAGTCACAACTTCTGAAACGCTTCCAAATTCAAGCTACGGTAATGAGGATATTACTGGTTACCAATTGGGTCTTGGAAAAAGAAACGGAAATACAAAAATTGAATTAGCTTATTCAGATTTTGAAGATATAGATATATCTGCAACAGGTGGAAACACTAACAGTGTATCAGCAGATGCTGACGCTTTGCAGTTAAGAGTATCTTTTGGATTTTAAATAAATAATTTTAAAAAATTTAAACCCACACTTATAAATTTAAGTGTGGGTTTTTTTTATAATCTCACATATTTTTTCTTTTGATCAACCGACCATTCTTTGGTTCCATTAACGACAATAAATAAGAAGCCGCCTGCTAAGCCAATATTTTTTAAAAAAGAAATTGTTTGTCCTTGATCTGAAAAATCAAAATGAAACAAAAATGCCGTTACGATACAAAAAATTGAAAGTAAGCCCGCAGATATTCTTGCGTTATATCCAATAATAACAAATACTGGTAAAATGATTTCTAAAATTATTGTGGGATAAAGTAAAAAACCTGGAACACCATAACCTTCCATCCATGATATCGATCCATCAATATTTAATATTTTATTGTAAGCTGAGATTAAAAACAAAGCTGAAATAAAAATTCGTCCAAAAAAATCTAAAAAATTTATCATAAGAAGAATTTAAATATCCTTTGAATAATGTCAAAAAACGATCTGTTTAAAACAGGTTTTTTTACTAGAAGGTAAAAGCCCTATAGATCATTACAGCGCCCCCAAGCACTACACAAACTTCAATAATGATTGTATGCATTTTAACTCCAAGTTTATCTGCTATTTTTTTTGCTGTAAAAGATCCAAAAATAGAAACTAAACCAATTAAAGATCCAACATATAAAGCATCTAAATTTAATAAACCTAAATTCCAAAATGATATAAGTCTTATCGTGCAATTGATTAGCGTTACAAAGGAGTCGGTACCGATAATTTGCCCTCCGACCAAACCATTGGCAGCAAGTGCAGTTAATAAAACTGATCCTGGACCTAAAATTACTCCACTGATTGTACCATAAAAAACTGCCATCATTCCTAAACCAAACCATCCAATATTTAAATTTATTTTTTTAAATACTCTTCTTAAAATAACAATAAATGCTAAACCGAAACCCAAACAAAAATATAATGTTTTTTCCGATACCGCAGCGTAGAAATTTGTTCCTGCTATTAAAAAAGGGGTTGATATGATTGCAAAGTAAAAACCTTTTTTCCAAAAAATATTTTTTCTGTAATAATACATTCTTGATAAGTTTGAAAATAAAACAAAAACAGACATTAGTGGTACTAGAAGTTTTATAGGTATAAAAGGAGAAACTAACAAACCTAAAGTCATACCTCCTCCATAGCCAGAGATACCGGACACAACGGAAGCAAAAAAAGCAGTTAAGATTAATATTGAAAGTTCTAAAAAACCAAGACTTGCAAAAAGAGCGGCTATATCAAAATTTGAATCCATTTACTCTTTTAAGTTCAAATTACAGAGTTTTATTAATTCATCTACTTTGAAATTTTTATGGAGAATTAGATCAATTAAATCATCAGTTTGACTTGTTTTAAATACTTCCAATAGTCGTTTTGATTTAGCCACAATATCCTTTTCATCCATTGGGTTATCTGGAGTACCCCTAACTGACTTGGCGTGGTAAAATAATTCCTTATTATTACTAAATTTTATTCTAATTTTTGATTGCCTTTCAGGCCTTGCAATTGCTAATTCATCGCTAGAAACTGCTTTAATCTTTTTCCTTAAATTCACAACTTCAGGATCATTAAATAATCTTTCATCATGAGCCTCTACATAACCCATTTTCTTTTTTATTAAATGTACAGCTATTAAATGCTGAGCACTTATTGATAAAATTTCTCGGTCATTTACAATGTGATACCTATCTGAAGGTATATCCACAACTAATTCAGTTATATCTTTATGATCAAATTTATTATTTTTTAATAAATATTCTATAGCATCCATCATTGATTGGATTGGGGATCCTACAGACCATTTTTTGAGAGAAGCAGTATCAATTTTAAAATTCTCTCCAAGTTTTTCAATGATCAGCTTAGGATTAGGATTATGGGCAAATCCCTCATGAAATCCTCTTACACCTAATAGTGGGTCTGTTACTGATGTAAAATTTTCTTTAGCTAGGAGAGCAGAATAAATTGCATTTCTAGTTGTCATACCTGAAAATACGAATGCTTTCTCAATATGATCTGGATCTCTATTCCAACATGCTAAACCTGAAGTTTGTTGAACCGTGTATGATAAAAGATAATTACATTGTTCGTGAGTCAGTTTAAGTAAAGCACCGGCTGAGGCAGCACAACCAAATATTGGCCCGATACTATGAGTAGCAAAAATAGAAGTCTTAGGAGTTTTATATCCTAAGCTTGTAGTGATTCTTACACCTATGTCATAACCTAAAGCGATTGCTTTAATAATTTCTTCACTACCTAATTTCTCTCTTTCAGCTACTGCTAAGGTAGCAGGGACGATAGCACAACCTGGGTGAAACCTACCTTCTGTTGTTGAGTCATCAGTCTCATTTGCATGCGCAGCCATTCCATTAGAGAAACCAGCATTTATTGCTGAAACTTTTACATCGCTTCCAAGTAAAGTGGATTCTTTTACACCACCTTGTGCTTTTGAGAATTGAAAAGCTTTTTTTCCAGGCGGCAGAAGTCTACCAGTAAGTATAGATACTAATGTATCTAATAGATGAAACCGAGTTTTAAACTCTGTTTTTTTAGGCAAATCATTACTTAAAGCTTTAGAAATATATTTAGTTAATTCTTGTTGTACGTCCATTAATAAATTCCTTTAATTTTATTATTATCTAAATTCAAAAAACCCTCTTTACAATTCACATTAAGCCTTTTTACTTCATCTTGGTTTAATTTGCTTAAATTATCAATCAAATTTAAAAATCTTTCCTCTTCTTTTTCTTCGACTATATTTTTAAACAATTTTTTCATCTTATTAATATAGTTTTCTCTAACGAAAGGTGTTTTTCCCTTAGGATGTGCATTTGCATAATCTAATTGGTCAGTAATTTTATCATTATTATTTAATATAATTTCAACTTTTGCCCCCTGAGCTTTCTGCAAAGGATCACTCACATCATAATATTTCTTATTCCATTCATCACTTTCAAACGTTTCAATTTTATTCCATAAATCAATAGTTTCTTTTCTTCTTTTTCTATTTTCTGTGTAACTTTTTTCGTGGTGCCATTCACCGTCTTCAAGCGCTACTGCAAATATATACATGGCAGAGTGATCGAGTGTTTCTCTAGAGGCCTCAGGACTATATTTTTCTTTGTCATTACTTCCACTTCCCATAACTATGTGAGTGTACTCTTTCGTAAATATATTTATTTTTTTAATTTCCTTAGTGTCTTTAATCTTTTTTCTCATATTAAACGCTAAATCAATTAACGAGTTTCCGTGATATCCAGCTGAATGTTCTTTTGTAAACGTATTTAATATTCCTTCTCTCGGTTCATTGGACTCAGGAAGTTGAATTTTAATCTCTTCACTAATTTTTTTTAATAAAATTTGAACAATTCCATAATCACCTTCCCAAACAGGACTTGGAGAAGTATCTCCTCTGATCGCTCTATCTATTGCATCAATTGAATTTTTTCCTACTAATCCAGGAGCATATGCTTTCCAACTTGACAACTTACCTTTTCTACCTTGTCTTGTAAAAACTGAGGTATGGGCACTCCACTGTATTGCTTGGTAAATTGTTTCAGTATCAAGTTTTAATAGTTTACCTAGCCCACTTGTAATAGCTGGACCTAGATGACCAACGTGATCTATTCGGTTAGGATTAAGAGCGATAGATAACGATAACCTTAATTGTGTCTCATAACTAGTAGCAATAGCTTTTACTAATTCTTCCCCATTACAATTTTTTTGCTGAGCCACGGCTAGTATTGTGGGTATACAATCTCCGGGATGACATGTTTCTTTAGCCATTATATTATCATGAAAATCTAATTCTCTTACAGCAACAGCATTAGCCCATGCAGCCCACTGACAATCATATTTTTTATTTTGATCTAAACCAAAAAGAGTCGATCCAGAATTATTTTCAAACTTCATTGCTTGAGCTCTAGCAATTTTGACTGCTTTATTATTCAAAGCAGCGATTGCAACCCCTGCGTTATCTATAATTCTATTGCCAACCATATCTGAAATTTCTTTAGTTAAACTCCAATTTTCTGCAGCCATATTTGCAATAAGCCATGCTAGTTGATTTTTTTTTTCTAATTTTGTTCCAGGTTTTTGAAGTTTAATTGTGTATGATTTCATAATATGAAATGACATTTTACATATTGAACTTAAGTCTAATATCGTGTTAACTTTTGTCAATTATATATAACAACTAACAAACAAAATGGGAGAATATATGATAAGATTAATGAAAAAGTTTTTTGCTTTATCTACATTCTTATCTGCCCTAACTTTTGCTGCAATTGCAACAACGTCTGCTAAAGCGGAAACGTTCGCTACAAAAGCGTGTGATCCAATACAAGTAGTAATTCACGCTTCTTATGGAGGTGGAACTGATACGACTGCAAGAATGATGTCTATTAGATCAAGAAGAACTCTAAAAGCTGATATGCAAATTGTAGGTAAAAGAGGTGGATCAGGTGCTAAAGCTCAAAACTACACTTTAACTAGACCAAAAGATGGTTGTACAATAATGGCTCTAACTGAGTCTCACTTGTATACTATGGCTAGAGGAAAATCTGACATGAAGATCGATGATCTTGTTGGAGTTGCTAGAGCTATGGAAGAACCAACTTTTATTGTTGTTAACGCTAAAAATAAAGAGTTAAGCACAATTAAAAAGTTTATCAAAAGATCAAAAAAGAAACCTATTGTAACTGCTATCGCATCTATCGGAGGAACAGAGCACATTGGAATGTATAACTATTCTAAAACTGCAGATGTACCTTTCAAAGCGGTATCATTTGGATCAGGAGCTCAAAGCTTACAAGCATTAGCTTCTGGTAAAGTAGAGGCTTCTTTACTTAACCCTTCTGAAGCAGCAGCTTTAATCGAAGATAAAAAAATTAAAGCAATTTTATTGTTACATGACAAAAAAATGGCTGACTATCCAAAAGTACCAACTTCATACTCAATGGGTCATGAAGTAAAAGTTGTAACTACAAGAGGTTACGCTGTACTTAAAGGAACGCCTCAAGATAGAATTGATGCGCTTTCAAAAGGAATGGTTAAAGCTATGCAACATGAAACTTTTGGAAATTATCTTAAAGGTGCATCTCTAGACCCTAAAACTAGCCCAGCTGGTACAGAGGTTTGGGATAAGCAACTTAAAGAAAATTACAAAAAAGCTGCAGAAGCTCTTAAAGGTTTAGGTTTAACTAATTAGTTAATGTCTGACCAAAAAAAAATACATGATTTCGCGCCCAGAACTTTGGGCGCGGGATTTGTTCATAAAAGAGATTTAGTACTCGCGATAATTTTAGTCGCTTTTGGAGCCTTTATGTATTATGAGGCTAGTAAGTTTCCTGAAGCACCAGCAATATTAGGAGATACACTTAACGCTGATGTATTTCCAAAAATGTTGATTACAATAATGTTTTTGTTGGTTGCGATTATACCTTTCGAATTCAAATTAACTCCTGAAAAAGTAGCAAAGATTGACAAAGATCGGGACGATAAAACTTTAAAAATTACTTGGTTAACGATTTTACTATTATTAACAATAGTATCTTTTGCTGAATTTTTAGGAGCTGTAGTAACAATGGTTATTACTTGCTTGGCACTACCGCTACTGTGGGGTGAAAGGAATTATATTGCAGTAATTATTTATTCAATCTTATTCCCAGGATTTGTTTACTTATTATTTAATAAACTCTTAGGTTTATATTTTAACCCGGGTATTTTGGAGGCATTTAAATAGTATTATGGAAGATGTATTAAGAGGTTTCCAATTATTAATGGAGGTGCAAAACTTAGCCTTAATTTTTGGTGGGGTTTTGATTGGAGTGCTTGTTGGTGCTTTACCAGGACTGAGTTCGCCAATGGCTATAGCTTTACTAATGCCATTTACAATTAGTCTAGATCCGGTTGCGTCAATATCAATGATGGCTGCTCTATATTGTGCAGGAACTTTTGGTGGCTCCATCACGGCAATATTAATTAATGCACCAGGAGCACCACCAGCGGTAGCTACTGCTTTGGATGGATATATGATGGCAAAAAATGGTGAACCAGGAAGAGCTCTTGGTTTAGCGGCGATCTGTAGTGTGTTAGGTGGAATTTTTGCAATTATAATATTTTTGTTTGCTACACCACTACTTGCAGAGATTGCTCTTAAGTTTGGACCAGTTGAATATTTTGGACTAACATTATTCGCTTTATCTATGTTAGCCGCAATGAGTGGAAAATCATCTATAAGAAATTTAATAGCTGGAGCTATGGGAGTTTTAGTATCAACAATAGGCGTACACTTAGCAACTGGTGTAGAAAGATATGAATTTGGTGTTCCTGAATTAACAGAGGGAATTAAGTTTGTCCCAGTTCTAATTGGACTTTTTGCAATGTCGGAACTACTCAACCAATCAAAAACATTAAATGCAGCAGTAGAAAGAATGTCAGCGAAAGCTTTAAAACTTCCAACAATGGCAGAACTTAAAGAACTAAAAGGTACAATTTTAAGATCATCTGGATTAGGGACATTCATAGGTATTTTACCTGCTGAAGGAGCGACTGTAGCTGCAATGATGGGTTACAATGAAGCGAAAAGGTTTTCTAAAACTCCAGAAAAATTTGGTACGGGATGTGCCGAAGGTATCGCTGGGCCAGAAGCTGCCAATAATGCTGCAGCTGGTGGAGCGATGGTTCCAACTCTTGCTTTAGGAATACCTGGTAGTGGAACAACAGCATTAATTTTGGCTGCATTAGTAATGCACGGTTTTAGACCTGGACCTTATCTGATTTCAGAAACTCCACACTTAGTTTATGCAATATTTGGCGCAATGTTATTTGCTAACTTTGCCTTTTTAGGAATTGGTTTAGTGGGAGCCAAGTTCTTTTCATATGTAACGTTTATTCCAAAAAGATTTTTATGGCCATCAGTATTTATTTTCTCTTTAATCGGATCATATGCTTACAGTTCAGCAATTTTTGATGTTTGGGTAATGCTAATCTCAGGTATCATTGGATATTTTGCATTGAGAAACGGATTTTCTCCAGCTCCATTCGTAATGGGACTGATATTAGGAAAAATGGTAGAGGAAACATTCACTCAATCAATGGTGATTTATGAGAGTAATTTTTTCAATTTCTTTGAAAGTGGAGTATTTATCTTCTTCATAATTCTTACTTGCATCAGTCTTACAACACCTTTCTGGGGTACAATCCGCAAAAAATTAGCTGCAAAAAAAGTTGAGTAGGGATTTCAATAAAAACAAAGTTGCAGTTCTCACTGGCGCAGCAAAGAAAATTGGAAGATCAACAGCGATAAAATTAGCTGAGCAAGGTTTCAATATACTAATTCATACTGGTGGCAAAAGTATCGAGGAAGCTAAAGATACAATAAAATTACTTGAAAAATTTAAAATTAAATCAAACTATGTTATAGGGGACTTAGCAAATTTAGAAACAATCAACATCATTAAAGATGCAGCTTTAAAACTAGGAACACCATCTGTTCTTGTAAATAATGCCGGATTGAGAATCCATGAGCATTTCGAAAAGATAGATTATAAAGATTGGAAAAAAGTTATGACTGTGAATGTCGATGCTTCATTTTTATGCGCTCAAGCTCTAATTAATTATATGGTAAAACAAAAATGGGGACGGGTAATTAATATTGGTGGTTTATCAGCACATATAGGGGCAAAAGAAAGAGCTCACGTTGTAACTTCAAAAGCAGCTTTAGTTGGTTTAACAAAAGCTATTAGTATGGAATTTATAGAGAAAGGTGTAACTTGTAATTGCGTTGTTCCTGGATTTATTGAAGATTTTGATAGCAAAGAAACTAAGCTAAGTGGTCACTGGTTGCGCCACCCTCAAACACCTAGTTTGGTACAAAAAAGATTTGGAAATCCAGACGAAGTTGCGGAGGTTATAGCCAATCTTTGCAAGAAAGAAGCTGATTATATAAATGGACAGACTCTTCATGTGAATGGTGGTAGTTATACTCCATGACAATTTCAGAAGATTTTTCTAAATGGGCAAAAAATTTATCAACTAAAGATATTTCTGATAAGTCAAAGAAGACTTTAAGTTATCTAATTAAAGATATTTGTGGAATTATACTTTCTGCAAGAAATGAAAATTATGTTCAAAGTCTTGTTAAAGCTTATAAAGGATCAGGAAAATTTATTTCATTAGGACATGGGAGTGACTTTGATATTTCCTCCTCTGCTATAATTGCGGGCACCGCAGCACATGGTGAAGACTTTGACGATACATTTGAGGGAAATCCTATGCATGTTGGAGCTTGTATGATTCCAGCTATACTAGCTGCAGCGCAAAGATTTAATTTAAATGGTGATCAGATTTTAAAAAGTTTAGCTGTTGGTACAGAGTTAATGTGTAGATTAGCCTTAGTAGCGCCAACTGCTATGCACAAACAAGGTTTTCATCCTACTGCCGTTTGCGGTACCTTTGGCGTAGCAGCTGGACTTTCATCTGTCTTAAATCTATCAGAAAAACAGATGGTATCTTCATTAGGAATAGCTGGTAGTTTTACTTCAGGCATTATCGAATATCTTGCAGAAGGTTCTTGGACTAAAAGAATTCATCCTGGATGGTCTGCCAACTCAGGGATAAATTCTGTTTTAATAGCTCAAACAGATTTTTATGGACCTAGGACAGTCTTCGAGGGTGATCACGGTTTCTTTAGTGCTTTTGCAATTAAAGAGGTAAAAAGAGATTATTCTAAATTAACCGATTCTTTAGGTTCAAGGTGGGAAATAGAAAATTTGGCTTTTAAACCATTTGCTTGCGGAACTATGGCTCAGCCATTTGTAGATTGTGCGATTAAATTAGGAGACAAAATAAAAGACTTTAAAAAGATTAAATCTATAAAGGCAAAAGTTGGAGAGGGTACAGTACATCGGTTATGGGAGCCTTCTAAAGAAAAAAAGAAACCTTCCACACCGTACTCTGCAAAATTTTCAGTTCCGTATTGTGTTGCAGTAGGCTTTTTAAGAAAAGATGCAGGATTAAAAGAATTTGATGAGAAAAGTATAAATGATAAAGAAATTTTAGAATTAGCTAATAAAGTTGAATATGAAATTGACCCAAATGATGAGTACCCTAAAAATTATACCGGCACATTGACTTGTATTTCCGAAGAGGGAGAATTCACCGAACATCAACCTTGTTTTAGAGGAGGTAGAAAACAACCCTTGACGGAAAATGATATTGATAAAAAATTTAATGCAAATCTCAATTACTCTAAAATTAATGAAACCGAAAAAAATAATATTAAAGATTTTATTAAAAATATTTTTACTAAACCAAACTTTTCAAAAATTTTAACTTAATAGAATGGATTATTCTATTTTATTACCTCAAACGATTTCAACTAATAGTGCAATATTTTTAATTTTTTTCAATTTTTTAACATGTTTTATATCAACCGCGCTTAGTCTTGGTGGAGGAATGTTAATGCTTGTGGGATTATCATTTATTTTACCGACAACAGCTTTAATACCGGTGCACGGGATAATACAGCTTGGGTCTAATTTTGGAAGAATTTTCGTTTCAGTTAAAGATTTAGATAAAAACATTATTTTGCCTTTCGTTATTGGAACAATAGTGGGTTCTCTTTTTGGGGCAAATATAGTTGATTATCTATCTCCTGGAGTAGGACAAGTTGGGGTAGGTTTATTTATATTATATTCTTTATTCGGTACTTTCCCGCCACTAGGAAAAAAATATATTTTAGTTGGGGGTATCGCTACTACAATTATGTCGATGTTGTTTGGCGCATCAGGACCAATAGTTTCAACTCTGATAAGAAATATGGGTTTTAATCCTACAAAGCATGTGACAATTCATGGAGCGTTCATGACTTCACAACATCTATTTAAATCAATTGGTTTCTTTTTTATTGGTTTTGCTTTTCAAGAATATATTCTACTGGTTGCTACAATGATTTT
>CACCBT010000003.1 GCA_902544345.1 uncultured Pelagibacteraceae bacterium | reverse complement strand
TTATTAATATTGGAGGAGGAGCCGCTAGAAATCCTTCAAATACATTTATGATAGGTGGTGCTGTTAATTCAGCGATAAATAATTTTTCAAAAGCTTTAGCTATGCAAGGTAAAATTGATAAAGTGTCTGTATCGATAGTTCATCCGGGTATGACATTAACTAACAGACTAGAAAAACTATTAAAAACTGACGCAAAAATATTTAAAAGAAGTCTTAAACAAATCTTAAAACAAAGGTGCAAAGCTGAAAAAATTAAAAGACCTACAAAACCTGAAGAAGTTGCAAAATTAGTTTATAAAATAATTAAAGATAAAAATTCAAATTTTAAAAACCTTTCAATAGATGGTGGAAAAATCAAAAATTTAAGATGATTGTCTACAGTCATCCAGATTGTTTACTAAAATTTAATGGACAAGGTCATCCAGAGAGAAAAGAGAGATTAGATAGTATTTTAAAATCTATCAAATCATCCGATTTAAAAGTAGAGTTTAAAGAGGCTCCAAAGGTAGATTTAGAAATAGTTTCCTTAGTGCATCCGAAGAAACATATTGATCAGATATTTGTTAATATTCCAAAAGAAGGAATTATCGGTATTGAGAAAGAACCATATGCAGATACAATGTTATGTCCTGATAGTGAGAATGCAATTTTAAGATCTTGTGGTTCAGGTGTTGCAGCGTGTGATGATTTAATCAAGAATAATGAGCGAGTTTTTTGTGCGGTTAGACCCCCAGGACATCATGCAGAAACAGTTCGAGCTAATGGCTTTTGTTTTATAAATAATGCAGCAGTTGCGGCAAGATATTTGCAAAAAAAATATGATATAGGAAAAGTAGCTATTATTGATTTTGATGTTCACCATGGTAACGGAACCCAAGAAATATTTTATAAAGACAAGTCTGTTGCTTATGGATCTTCCCATGAATTTCCATTATTTCCTGGAACTGGATCTGAAAATGAAACAGGTGTAGGTAATATTTATAACGCTACTTTAAAAGCTGGTATTAAAAGTAAAGAATTTATCGATACTTTCGAAAAAAAAGTTTTAACTCCTGTAGAAAAATTTAAGCCAGAGGTTATTTTAATTTCTGCTGGTTTTGATGCCCACAAAAAAGACCCTCTAGCAAATATAAACTTAGAATCTAGTGATTTTTTTACGATTACCAAAAAAATTATTGAAATTGCTAATATTCATTCAAAAGGAAGAGTAATTTCTTTTCTGGAAGGCGGTTATGATTTACAAGCTTTATCTGAAAGTATAATCGAGCACCTTAAAGGATTAAAGACCCATATTTGACCAGTTATCAGGATTTTCAAATTTCTCTATTTCTTTTTTTGTTACAGGTCTAAAAAGATAATAAATAATATATGCCGTCAAAAAAAATAGAAAAATTGAATTCATTTTTTTATATTATCAAATTTTGAGTAAATTTTATCATTAAAATCTCAATATTTTCGTATTTTTTTATTCACACAGCACCCAAATCGTTCACATATAAAGGTGATTTAATAATCCAAAAGTTTAGAATCCGACTCATGGATCCGATTATAGTTATAGCTGCTGGTATAATTCTTGTGATCACAGGAGTTATAAATCCTCAACCAAAAGATAAAGAAGATGTAGCTCAAGCACCTAAAACTGAAGTTTCAACGCCTGCTCCCGAGCCTAAAAAGGAACCTGAGCCAGAACCAGAACCAGAACCAGAACCAGCTAAAGAACCAGAACCAGAACCAGCTCCTCAAACTGAAGAGCCAAAAGAACAAGTTAACGCAGAAGCCAATCAAGAACAAGATGCTAAACCTGAAGAAGAGGAAGTGAAACCAGTTACAGAAGAAATACCAATTGAAGAAGAAAAAGAAGGATTAAGTATTGTAAATATCATGTTGTACATTCTAGGTGCTATTGCAGTAATTGCTGCTGGAATATATTTCTTTATGAGAAGAGAGCCATCTCCACAAAGTGCAGCAGATATTGCAAGAGCTCAATCACAAGAACCAACACCTGAACCGCAGCCAGAACCTGAACAGCCAGTTCAAGAGGAAACACCAACAGAAACTACTCAAGAAGAACCTCAATCAGAAAATACAGACCAAACATCTAACAATAATGATGATAATAATAACAGATAAATTATTTACTAAGTGAAAAAATATATAATCTTAATATTCATTTCTTTGCTTATTATTTCAAAAGCTAATGCAAAATGGAAATATGAAGTAGGAGATATAGTTCAGGGCGAAGTTATTTTTAGCAAGAAAGATTCTTTCAAATTACCCCCTGGTGAATTTTTTGTTGCAATTAATTTAAAAGTAAAAGATTTTCATCATATAATGCTTTATCAGATTGATGGTAAGAGTGGATATACTAGATGGGCTATTCATTTTACTGCGACTGGTAATACCCAATGGGAATGGTGGAATCCACCTAAATTTTGTGACAGAACAAATGTTTATTTTTACAAAAAACACATATCAAATAAGAAATATGCTTGCTGGATGGTTAATCATACAAGATCTGACATTACAGCTAACAAAGGTTTCTACGTAAAAGTTAGAGAATATGAAATTGCAAATAATATAAAGACACCAGATATATTTGTTTATAGTGAATATCAATATGCAAAAGGATCAAAATTATGGGGTGCAAGATATTTTAATAATCCCGAATTAGATGGAGTTCCAAAACCAAAAAATTTAGAATGGCCTACTAATGAGTTCCACAAACAAAGAGTAATGGATTATCCAAAACATGAACAATTTTTAAAGAAGTTTATAAATATAAGCGCAGGTTTTGTTGATGCATTTAACACAACACATAAAATAAAAAGTTCTAGTAAATTATCATTAAATGCAAGTGATTATATTAGAAATGTATCGTTTAAAAGTAATGATGGTGTTTCAAATAAAAAAAAGAAAGTATCATCGTCAAGTTTAACTGAACAAATTAAAGATTTAAAAGAACTTCTTGATGCGGGTGCAATTACTAAAGAAGAATTTAAGAAAGCTAAAGAGAAGTTACTCAATTAATAAAACATAGGATACTATGAAATTAAAATTTTTTTCCTCCTTCTAAGTAAGCACACTTCTCACAAGTTTTTTCAATATTAGGTGCTTCATCAAGATTTAAAACATCTTTCATTTCAATTAATTTCTCTTCAATCCATGATGTATTTACACGATAGGGTATAAGCGTAGTTTTAAAGTCTATTTTGTTATCAAATTTATCATTTGTTTTTTCTCCATTACAAACATAAAAAAAAGTTTGGTCAGATACATCAAAATTCATTTTTCTTAAAATATGAACATAAATATCCATTTGTAATTTATAGCTAAGATGCCATTCAGCATCGAGATAGGATGAAACTGTTACGGGATAAGTTGATGATTGAGCTTTATAATCCACTACAACTATTTTTTTTTCATTTAAATCAAACCAGAGATCATCAATACCTCCGTGAATTATAAGATTAGTTTTTTTATCTAAATATGAAATTCCACCTTTTAAAGAATTTCTCCAGGTATCTAGATCTTTATGCTGGTAAGGTACAAAATTTAAATTATGCTTAACCATAATTGGATGAGGTTTTTGTTCTTTTCTATAAAGATCGAACTCCTTTTTTAAAAGCTCATCTACAGCGACGTTTAAAGCCCAACCAGGCATTGAAGGTTCTTTTAACCCTTTTACTCGATCTAAATAAAAGCATCTTTTGCAACTAAGAAAATTGAAAAATTTTGACCTACTTATTTTAAAAGCAGTGTTTGATTTTCTATCGTAAATTGATGTTTTTCTTGTTCTGAAAGATATAGCGTTTTTCATCTAAATTTGGTTAAGTCTTTTAATTACTTCTGATTTATCTAAAGATAAAATAACATCATATAGACCTGGTCCAAATCTTGAGCCTACTAAGGCTATTCTTAACGGTTGTCCTACACCTTTAAAGTTGGTCTTGTGTTTATCAATTAGAGATTTAATTATGGGTTCTAATGTTTCTCTAGATAATGAAGAAAGTTTTTTATATTCAGAGGCAAAATCACTAATTACTTTCTTAGATAATTCATCAATCAATTTTTTATCATCTGCGCCAATCTCAATTTTATCATTAATTATATATTGAGCGTTATTCCAAATATCCTCTAGAGTTTTTGCTTTATTCTTTATGAAACCCATTGATTTTAAAAGAATATTTTCTTTTGCCTGATCTATAGGCTTTTTGTATTTCGAAACGTATTCTTTGAAGAAATTAAAAAGTTCTTTTTCATCTATTGTTTTTATGTAAGTTTCATTAATTGAATAAATTCTATTCATATCTAATTTTGAAGGGGATTTACCAACACCACTTAAATCAAATAAATCAATGCTTTCTTGCTTAGTAAAAATTTCTTTATCTTTGTAGGACCATCCCAATCTTAATAAATAATTCCTTAAAGCATCTGAAATAACTCCTATTTTAATATAATCCTCAAGAGTGGAAGCATTATCCCTTTTTGATAATTTTTTTCCTTGTTCACTATGAATTAAAGGAATATGTGCAAAGTTTGGAACCTCCCAACCCATGGCTTCGTAAATTTGTCTCTGTTTAAAAGAATTGATCATATGGTCATCTCCTCTAATTACATGAGTTATTTTCATTTCATGATCATCAACCGTAGCCGATAGCTGATATGTTGGAGTATTATCTTTTCTTAAAATTACAAAATCCTCAATAGTAGAATTTGAAATGTTTCTATCCCCTTGAACTAAATCTTTTATAATCGTATTCCCTGATATTTTACTTTTAAATCTTAATACTGGTTTTACTCCTTCTGGAATTTTTAAATCTTTGGCATCTCTCCATTTTCTATTATAAACATATGGTATTCCTTGCTTTTTACATTTTTCTTTTTGTTCATTAATTTCTTCCTCAGAACAATAACATTTGTAGGCAAAACCTTTTTTTAACAATTCCTCTGCAACTGAGACGTGTTTAGATATATTTTTAGATTGAATGTACTCATCTCCATCATGCTCAATACCAAGCCAAGCTAAAGATGTAATAATTTGTTTTTTGAATTCTTCTTTAGATCTTTCTTTATCAGTGTCCTCTATCCTTAGAAAATATTTACCCTTATTTTTTTTAGCTAAAAGCCAATTGAACAAAGCTGTTCGAACGCCGCCAATATGAAGAGGCCCAGTAGGAGAGGGCGCAAACCTACAATTAAAAGACATTAATATTAATTAGACTATTTTAATGAAAGTTTCTATATAAAGAAACAAGTTTACCTTGAATTTTTATTCTATTCGCAGCGTAAATTTTAGTTCCGTAGTTTCGATTTGCTGCCTCAAGAGCGATAGTGTTACCTTTTTTTCTTACTCTTTTTAAAGTAGCTTCCTGGTCGTCTATTAAGACTACTGCAATCTGACCATTATCTACATTGGAAACTTTTTTTATAATAACTGTATCACCGTCAGCAATACCTGCTTCAATCATTGAGTCACCTTTTACTTTTAGACCGTAGTGCTCACCATTATTTTGAAGGTCCTCTGGCAACGCAACTCTATCAACCTCTTGTTGAATAGCCTCGATTGGTGTACCAGCAGCTATACCTCCTAATACTGAAACATCAGTAGATTTATTTTCATTCTTATCTAATCCACCTTTGATAACGCTTGGCGTGAATTTGTTAAATATATCGTTCGCGCTGGCATTCTCTGGTAATTTTACTACTTCTAACGCTCTAGCTTTATGTGCTAATCGCTTAACAAAACCTCTTTCTTCTAATGCAGAAATTAATCTATGTATTCCTGATTTCGACTTAAGGTTGAGTGAATTCTTCATTTCTTCGTAAGATGGAGAAATACCCGAAGATCTAATCTTCTTATTGATGAATATTAATAAGTTTTTTTGTTTTTTTGTTAGCATAGAACAAACCCTGTACATTTATGTTCTATAAAAGTTCTCTTTGAATTACAACTTCAAATAAATAGCTAATTTATTGATTAATTTGAATTAATTTGTTCATTAATTCACCAGGATTGTCGGATTTTAAAAGTGATTCTCCAATTAGAAAATTTTTAATTCCTGTTTTTTCATAAATATATTTAGCATCATCTGCAGTTTTAATTCCGCTTTCAGAAATAATAGGGCCTTTGTGTGTTTTAATAACTTCAAAAATTGAAATAGTATTATTTAAAGAAACTTCAAGTGTTTTTAAATTCCTATTATTAATTCCAATTAAAGCTCGATCAAATTTTAAAGCTGTTTCAGCTTCTTTCTGATCGTGTACTTCTACTATAACAGATAAATTGTGTTTTAAAGCTTCGGTATATATTTCGTCAGCTTGCGCTCCATTTAGAGCTGCAATTATTATTAAGATACAATCACAACCATAACTTTTAGATAATGCGATTTGATAAGGATCTATAAAAAAATCTTTAGCTAAAATTGGAACTTTAATTTGTTTTTTTATATCTTGAATATAATCTAATTTTCCTAAAAAATGCTTTTCCTCTGTCAAAACTGAAAGACAAGTAGCCCCATTGTCTACATACATTTTTGCAATGTCTAAATGATTAAATTTATTTACAAGAATACCAGCAGATGGGCTAGCTTTTTTAATTTCTGCTATCAAAGATACATCATTATTTTTTTGGATTGCTTCTTTAAAATTGAAAAAAATTTGTCCTTTAATATTTTTTTCTAAGGTGTCTAAAGATTTTTCTTTTTTAATACGTTCTAAAGAGTTTTTTTTATCCGTAATAATATTTTCTAAAATATTTGTCATTAGTTTGATTGAATTTTTACTAAATGGTGAAACACATTTCCTGAATTTAAATGTTTCACAGCCTTTTCATACGATATCTTAAAATTACTTTCTTTACCAGAAACAATCAATCCTGCCGCAACATTAAGAGCAACAGATTTAGAGAACTCATTTTTTTGACCTTTAAATATTTCTATTATTTTTTCAGCATTATATACAGCATTTTTTCCTTTTAAATTCTCCTTATTTGAACAGTCAATTCCTAAAGTTTTTGGATCAATTTGAAACTCTTTAATAATATTATCTTTAAGTTCTACAACATTTGTTTTCGCAAACGGTGATATCTCGTCCATCCCGTCTTCGCTGTGAACAATAAAAGCGTGAACGACTCCATTTTCTTTAAGTGCTTCAGCAAAAGGTTTCATCCATTTTTTATTAAAAACTCCTACAACTTGTCTTTTTACTTGTGCAGGACTACTTAAAGGACCAATTAAATTAAAGATTGTTTTTTTCCCCATTTTTTTTCTGGCAGGCCCCACATGTTTCATTGCTGAATGATAATTAGGCGCAAACATAAAAGCAAAATTAAACTTCTTTATACTTTCTTCAACCTCATCAGGTTTTAAATTAATATTTATTTTTAAAGCCTCTAATACATCTGCAGACCCGCAATTTGAAGAAACAGCTTTATTACCGTGCTTAGCAACCTTTACACCCATACTTGCTAAAACTATAGCTGCTGCAGTTGAAATATTTAAAGAGTTTTGCCCATCGCCCCCAGTTCCACATGTATCTATGGTACTTTGATCAGCTTTAACTTTGTTAGCTTTTTCTCTCAACACAAAAATCCCTCCGGCTAACTCATCTTTTGTTTCGCCTTTTTTTATAAGAGACTCTAAAATTTCAACGATTGAATTTTCATCATAATTACCCTCCATAAGCTCATTAAAAAGAGCTTTACTATCCTCAAAAGTAAGGTTCTGACCTTTTTTTAAACTTTCTCTAAAATTTGACATTTTAATCAATTATAAAGTTTTTAATTAACTTCATACCTACTTTAGTACTTATACTTTCAGGATGAAATTGAAACCCATGAATATCAAAATCTTTATGCATTAATCCCATAATTATTTTGTTTTTAGTTTCAGCTGTAATTAACAGACTGTTTGGAAATCTATTACGATCGACAACTAAACTATGATATCTAGTGGCTTCAAAGTTATTATGAATATTCTTAAATAAACCCTTTTTATTATGCTTAATCTTACTTGTTTTTCCATGCATTAAATTTTTAGCATTAATAATCTTTCCACCAAAAACTTGACCTATGATTTGATGCCCTAAACAAACTCCGAGAATAGGGACTTTTTTATGAACTTCTTTTACAATTTCAAGACAATTCCCGGCTTGGTTAGGATTGCCAGGTCCAGGGGATATTACAATTTTATCATATTTTTTTCTTAAAATTGTTTTACCATCTATTTTATCATTTCTGATAACTTCAACATTTTTCTTAATTTTCGAAATGTAATGATATAAATTATAAGTAAAGCTATCATAATTATCTATTAATAAAATTTTCATTTAATCTACCGCCTTCATTAAAGCTTTAGCTTTGTTAACTGTTTCCGCGTACTCTTTATCAGGTTTACTATCAGCAACAATTCCTGCGCCAGCTTGAACATAAAATTTATTATTTTTAATGAGAGCTGTTCTTAAAGCAATACAAGTATCAAATTCATTATTTGGTGTAAAATAACCTATACCACCAGCGTATAATTTTCTTTTATTTTTTTCAAGCTCATCAATTATTTCCATCGCTCTAATTTTTGGTGCACCACTTACTGTTCCTGCAGGAAAACCTGAGAGTAATGTTTCAAAGATTGAAGATTGATTATTAAACTTACCAACTACATTAGATACAATATGCATAACATGGGAATATTTTTCTACTTTAAATCTCTCAGTCACCTTTACAGTATTTACTTTTGAAACTTTTCCAACGTCGTTTCTTCCAAGATCTAGAAGCATAAGATGCTCTGCTAACTCTTTTTTGTCTTTAAGCAGATCAGAAACGTTCTTCTTATCTGCTTTGGTTGTTCTCCCTCTAGGTCTTGTCCCCGCAATCGGCCTTACAGTAACTTCACCATTTCTAAGCCTTACTAATATTTCTGGACTACTTCCAAGCACATTAAAATCTTTGTAATTAAAGTAAAACATAAAAGGAGATGGGTTTGATTTTCTTAAATAATTATAGATCTCAATAGGTCTTTTATTAATCTTTCTCTCAAATCTTTGACTTAGAACTACCTGAAAAATATCACCTTTTTTAATATAAGATTTAGCTTTCCTAACAAGTAATTTAAATTTTTTTTTTGAAGTGTTTGATTTGATAACATTTTTATTAGATTTAAAAGTAAATTGGCTTGGAAGTTTTATATTTTCAAAACTTTCATATAGCTCAAACTTCCTAAGAATTTCATTATATGTTACATTATAATCTCTAATTTTTGTATCAGCATAAACATTTTCAATATAATGAATTTTTTTCTCTAAGTTATCATAAATAACCAAATTCTTTGGTCGAGAAATTCTTACGTCTGGAATTTTTAAATCATCCTTGCATCTATCAGGAATTTTCTCAATATATCGAATTATATCGTAAGAAAAGTATCCAACTAGCATTGAAGCCATAGATGGAAGTTTTTTTGGAATTTCTATTTTAAATTCATTAATAAGTTTATTAAGATATTTTAAAGGATTAGTTTTAAACTTATTTATTTTTCCATTATTATCTAAATTTATTACGTTATTACGAATATCCCAGATCTTATCTGGGTTGAGGCCTATAATTGTATACCTTCCTCTTGTAGTTCCTTTTTCCACAGATTCAAAAATAAAACTATTTTTTTCTGCTAAAAGAAACTTATAAAGATTTTCAACTTTGTAATAGTTTTTGCAATAAAAAGATCTAAATATTACTTGATTTTTTTTCCTTAAATGATTTTTTTTAAATTCTTTTAGACTTATATTCAATCGCATCAAAATGAATTTTTTACTCGTTCTATTGTTCTTTGATTTAATTCTACTTTATATTTTTCATTAAGATTATTATCATGAGTTTGGTAGATTTTATTAATTAAATTTAACCGAGCTTTTGCTTCATACTGCTCATATTCATTACTTCCTTTTTTTAAATCCTTATATCTAGTCTTAATTGACATCACCAAAAAGCTTTTAGATAAAGTTCTATTAGTAATTAGATTAATTTCTCCATCTTTTTGTTGAAATATTCTTTTCAAAACATTCTCAGAAAAAATTTCATTTTGCTTCAAATCATTTATTTTATAATCTTTTACTTCCAATTGATTATCTGATGCAAATTTAATAAATCTTGATTTATCAAAAGCTCCCATACTAATATCTTTCATAATTGAATTATTATTTTCAATTTTTTTCTCAAAACTTAATTGCGCATTTAATGCCTCTTGAACCTCTGGATCATTAATCGTTCTACTTTTCTTTTCAATATTCGATACTTCAGCTAAATAATATTTATTACCTAAATTAATGACTTCAGGCATTTTTGAATTATTTATACTGTAGATTTTTTTAAAAAGATCATCTGGGATAATTTCAATTTTTTTTTTATTTTCGTCTTCTTTGTTTGCAGTAACTTTATTAATTGAAATAACATCTAGATTAGAATTTTGCACTGCTTCATTGAAAGTTTGACCATCCAAAATATTATTTTCTAAAGTATCTAATTTTTTAAAAAAAATTTCTCCATATTCTTTGTTTCCACTTATTTTTTCCGGTGTAATTTCAGCATATTTAAGACTTTTAAATTCTGTAAAAAAAACATTTTTATTTCTCTCATAAAGCTCTTTTTTACTTTTTTCTGTAGGTCTATTTTTGGAGTGGTATTTTTCTAAGTCAATATATTGAATTGATTTGATTTGATTCTCTTTTTTAAATTCATTTATAATTAATATTTCAGGAATGACCGTACCACCTGATATAGAACTTAAAAATTGCCTTCTTTTTTCCTGTTCTGCGATATTTGCCTCAAATAATGGAGCGGTAACACCACTCGTTAATAAAAATTTTTCGTATTTAGTTCTTGAGAATTTATCATCTTTAAAAAAAGATTTATCATTTTTAATAATATTTCTCAAAGAAACATCATTTACCATTATCCCAAGTCTTTCAATTTCTAATGACATAACTTTTTTTCCAATATATTCAGATAAAATTTTCTCAACAAGATTTGTATTTGGTAAATTTTTAATTTGTTCTTCGTTAAGATTGAGCCTTTGAAGATATTTCACGAACTCTTGAGTACTTATCTTCTTAGAGTCTATCGAAGCAATTACATTTTGGCTTCCACCTCTAAATACATCACCCATTCCCCAAAAAACAAATGGAAGAATAATTATTCCAACCAAAAGTTTGATAAAAAAAGACTTAGAAAATTTTCCTATTGAAGTTAACATTATAATAATTTATTAAGTTTTTAAAATTATACACCTATAGATTAAATTTTATATTAAGGCAAATAATGAAATACTTTATTGGAAATTGGAAAATGTTTGGCGTCCCAAAATCTATAAATATAATCAAAAAGATTAACTTTTTTCATTTAAAAGATAAAAATCGTAAAAAATATAGAATAATAATAACTCCACCATATATCTTATTAGAGACTTTTTCTAAATATTTTAAGAACAAACAAATTTTGATTGGCTCTCAGAATTGTTATCAGAAGGACCACTTTTCATCAAATACAGCTGCGATTAGTCCTTATATGCTAAAAAGTGTTGGAGCAAAATATACATTAGTAGGTCATTCAGATAATAGGAGCGAAGGTGACACAAATCAGATGCTAAAGAACAAAGTAAATTTTGCTCTAAAAAATAATTTAAAAGTTGTCTTTTGTGTCGGTGAAAATAGAATTGAAAAAAAAAATAAAAAAACTTTTAGTGTTTTAAAAAAACAAATTTTAAAAGTTTTAGAAAAAAAATTTGATAAAGATAATATTATAGTAGCTTATGAGCCGATTTGGTCTATTGGAACGGGTAAAATCCCAACAAAAAATGAGCTCGAGGAAACAATCATTTATATAAAAAAAATATTAAAACAAATTTACAAGAAAAAAAATCCTGTAGTTCTTTACGGAGGTTCTGTGGACGGTAATAGTGTCAAAATATTTAAAGACATTAAAGAAATTGATGGATTTCTTATAGGTGGAGCTTCAAAATCCTCAAAAAAATTTATTGATATAATAAAGAATTACTATAGATAAACATCATGGAAAGTTTACTAATTTTTATAAACGTTATACTCGCAATAATATTAATTATTGTAATTCTGCTGCAGAGATCTGAAGGTGGGGCATTAGGTTTAGGTGTTTCACAAGATAATTTTACGTCTTCAAGGTCAGTTGGAAACTTTCTTACAAAATTTACCTCAATAATCGCCACTTTATTTATAATTTGTAGTATTGCAATTGTTGCTATCTCTAGAGACGAGTTTCGTGAAACACAATCAGTCTTAGAGAAAGAGGAAGAGGAAAATTCAAATCTTCCACAAATACCACAATCAAAGTAATTAAGGCTTTGTAATTATAAATTAATGAAGTATAACATACTTCCATGGCGCGATACATTTTCGTTACTGGCGGCGTGGTCTCCTCCCTTGGAAAAGGATTATCATCTGCATCATTAGCTTACCTACTTCAATCTCGAGGTTATAATGTAAGAATAAGAAAACTAGATCCTTATTTAAATGTTGATCCTGGAACAATGAGTCCTTTTCAACACGGTGAAGTTTTCGTTACAGATGATGGTGCGGAAACCGATTTAGATTTAGGGCACTATGAGAGATTTTCAGGAATTTCAGCAAAAAAATCGGACAACATAACTACCGGTAAAATTTATAATGACGTATTGAAAAGAGAACGACAAGGAAAATATCTTGGTAAAACTGTTCAAGTAATACCTCACATTACAAATAGAATTAAAGAATTTATAAAAAATGACTCAAATAAAGAAGATTTTGTTATTTGTGAAATAGGAGGTACTGTCGGTGATATCGAAAGTCTACCTTTTTTAGAAGCTATAAGACAATTTTCAAATGAAATAGGTAAAAAAAATACATTATTCATTCACCTAACTTTAGTTCCTTACATGAAGGCCTCTGATGAGATAAAAACAAAACCAACCCAACATTCAGTTAAAGAATTAAGGAGTATAGGTATTCAACCAGATATTATTATTTGCAGATCTGAAAGATCTATACCTTTAGATCAAAGAAAGAAAATTTCATTATTTTGCAACGTTGAAATAGAAGATGTTATAGAAACTGTTGACGTAAAAACGATTTATGAAGCTCCGATAAGTTTTAATAAAGAGAAACTAGATGAAAGAGTATTAAGATTTTTTAGAATTAAATCTAAGAAAAAAGTAAATCTTGCTCCTTGGAAAAAAATTACACATTTAGTTTTGAACACAAAAAATAAAGTTAATATAGCAATAATTGGCAAATATGTTGAACTTAAAGATGCATATAAATCTTTAGACGAGGCCTTAACACATGGTGGAATAGCAAATAATTTAAAAGTAAATTTAATAAGAATTGAATCTGACTTTTTAAAACCAAGTGAAATAAAAAATAAACTTAAAGGAGTATCTGGAATTTTGATACCAGGAGGATTTGGTAAAAGAGGCACAGAAGGAAAAATAGCAGCTATTAATTATGCAAGATTGAACAAAATTCCTTTCTTAGGCATCTGCTTTGGTATGCAAATGGCAATAATTGAATTCGCAAGAAATAAATTAAATATTAAAAAAGCAACATCTAGCGAGTTTGGACCATCTAAAGCATCAGTCGTTGGACTTATGAGCGAATGGACAAAAAATGGAAAATTGATGAAAGGCACTGAAAAAGTTTTAGGTGGAACAATGCGTTTAGGTAGTTATGAAGCAAGACTTAAAAAGGACACAAAAATAAGTAAAATTTACAATGCAGTGAAGATAAACGAAAGACATCGTCATAGATATGAAGTTAACATCAATTATAAAAAAGATTTTGAAAATAAAGGCATGATTTTTTCAGGTTTATCTCCGGATAATAAATTACCAGAAATTATTGAATTAGAAAACCATCCCTGGTTTATTGGTGTTCAGTTTCATCCTGAATTTAAATCTAGACCTTTATCACCACATCCTTTATTCTCATCATTTATAAAGGCCGCAAAAATCAAAAATAGAAATGAATAATCATAAAGTAAAATGCTCTAATTTTGAAATCGCCAACAATAAACCATTTACCCTAATTGCCGGCCCTTGTCAGCTTGAGAGTGAAGATCACGCTATAAAGATTTCAAACGAACTTAAAAAAATTACAAGCGAACTAGGTATTAATCTTATTTACAAAACTTCTTTTGATAAAGCTAACAGAACAAGTTTAAAAGGAAAAAGAGGTTTGGGTTTAGAAAAATCACTTCCCATTTTCGATAAAATTAGAAAAGAAGTTGGTGTTCCAGTTTTAACTGACGTTCATACTGTAGAACAATGCACTGTGGTATCTAATCATGTGGATGTCCTTCAAATCCCGGCATTCTTATGTAGACAAACTGATTTATTAATTGCTGCAGCAAAAACTGGTAAAATAATTAATGTTAAAAAAGGACAATTTTTAGCTCCGTGGGATATGGCTAATGTAATAAAAAAAATTGAAGACTCTGGGAATAAAAATATTTTAATTACGGAAAGAGGAGCGAGCTTTGGTTATAATACTCTTGTTTCAGACATGAGATCCCTACCTATAATGTCGAAATTCGGATTTCCAATCGTATTTGATGCAACTCACTCAGTACAACAACCAGGTGGTATGGGAGAAAAAAGTGGTGGACAAAGAGAATTTGTTCCTTATTTAGCTCGTGCTGCTATTGCCGTTGGCGTAGGAGCAATTTTCATGGAAACACATGAGGATCCAGATAATGCACCTTCAGATGGTCCGAATATGGTTCCATTAAATGAAGTAAAAACTTTGTTAAAAAAACTTACCGAGATAGATAAGATAGTAAAATAAGAATGGCAAAAATTAAAAGTATAAAAGGCAGACAGGTCTTTGATAGCAGAGGAAACCCAACAGTTGAAGCAGAAGTTTTTTTAGAAAATAATATTTCTGCCACTGCAATTTCTCCATCAGGTGCATCAACAGGTGCATTTGAAGCACACGAATTAAGAGATCAGGATAAGAATAGATTTTTAGGTAAAAGTGTAAATATAGCAGTTGAAAATATAAATAATAAAATTTCAAATAAACTTAAAGGTTTCGAGTCTGACGACCAAAATAAAATTGATAAAGCTTTATTAGATTTAGATGGAAGTGAGAATAAAACAAATTTGGGAGCTAATGCTACTTTAGCAGTTTCACTAGCTAATTCAAAATGTTCAGCTATATCAAATAAAAAATCATTATTTAAATATCTGGGTAACGCTTTTTCTTTACCCGTGCCGTTAATGAATATCATTAATGGCGGCGTGCATGCTGACAATGACCTCAACATTCAAGAATTTATGATTAGACCTGACTCAGCTAAAAATTTTATGGATGCTATTGAAAAATGTTATGTTGTTATTCAAAATTTGAAGAAATTATTAAAATCAAACAAAATGCTCACAAACGTTGGAGATGAAGGTGGATTTGCTCCATCAATTAATACAAATGAGCAAGCCTTGGAGTTAATTGTAAATGCAATAGAAAAGTCAAAATTAAAGCCGGGAAAAGATATAGTTATTTGTCTAGATGTAGCAGCTAATGAATTAATTAATGAAAAAGGGGATTACTCAATTCAATCTAAAAATTACACTTCGGTTGAAGATAATATTAATTATTATAAAAAACTAACATCAAGTTATCCAATAAAATCAATAGAGGACCCTTTTGCAGAAGAGGACTGGGATTCGTGGAAAAAAATTACAAACGAAATTGGGAAAAATGTTCAAATTGTAGGAGATGATTTATTCGTTACAAATGTAAAACGTTTAAGTAAAGGAATAAAAGAAAAGTCAGCAAATTGTATTTTAGTAAAACCAAATCAAATAGGCACTTTGACTGAAACTTTAGAAGTTATTTCAATGGCAAAAGCTGCAGATTTTAATACTATCATTTCTCACAGATCGGGGGATACCGAAGATACATTTATTGCTGATTTGGCGTCCGCAACAATGTGTTCTCAAATTAAAACTGGATCTTTGGCTAGATCTGAAAGAGTAGCGAAATACAACAGGTTATTACGCATTGAGGAAGAACTTGGAAAACAAGCAAAAATGGCTAGAATCTAACTTATGCGACTTATTGAAAGTTTAAAGAAAAAAAAATTTATATTATTTAATATCTTTTTTACGCTTTATATAGGTATAAATTTAATTGGAGGTGAAAGAGGCTTAATCTCTTATTTTGATAAAAAGAGAATTTACGAAGAGCTTGAGTTTAAGAATAAGGTGCTGACTAGCGAATTAAAAGATTTAGAAGATAAAATATTATTAATTAAAAATAATGACCTTGATTATTTAGATATGCTTTATAGGGAAAAATTTCGATATGGTACAAAAGATGAAATTATTATTAAGTTAAAATGAGCTCAAAACCCAGACACCCAGAAAAAGTTAATAAGCCTTTTAATCCAATTAAAAAGAAACCTGAATGGATAAGGTCAAAAATAGTTGACTCTCAAATTTTCTTTCAAACTAAACAAGTCGTTAATCAAAATAACCTTGTTACTGTATGTCAGGAAGCTAATTGTCCAAATATAACTGAGTGTTGGAGTAAAAAACATGCTACATTTATGATTATGGGAGACACGTGCACTAGAGCATGTGCATTTTGTGATGTCAAAACTGGAAAACCAACAGAGCTAGATATTTTTGAACCAGCTAAAATCGCAAGAGCAGTTCAAAATCTAAATTTGAAACATGTTGTAATTACATCTGTAGACAGAGACGATTTAGATGATGGGGGATCGGAACATTTTTACAAAGTTGTTAGAGCTACAAGAGATAAAAATCCAAAAACATCTATAGAAGTCTTAACTCCTGACTTTTTGAGAAAAGGAGATTCTTACAAAAAAATTTTAAAAGCTGATTTAGACGTATTTAACCATAATATAGAGACAGTACCTAGACTTTATACAACTGTAAGACCAGGAGCACGTTATTTTGCTTCATTAGAACTTTTAAAAAATGCAAAAAAATTTAACAAAAAAGTTTTTACTAAATCAGGAATTATGGTTGGCTTGGGTGAAAAAAAAGAAGAAGTAATTCAAGTTATGGATGATCTTAGATCTGCCGAAGTCGATTTTATTACTATCGGTCAATATTTACAACCATCTCCCAAACATCATCCACTTAACCGTTATTATCATCCTGATGAATTTAAAGAGTTCGAGCAAATTGCAAAAACAAAAGGTTTTCTACTTGTTTCTTCATCACCTCTTACAAGATCTTCTTATCATGCAGATGAAGATTTTAGAAAATTACAAGATGCAAGAAATAAACAGCTTGAATGTCTTCCGCATCAATAAAAAAAATTATTCCCTGTAAAAAAGAACAATTAGTAGAAATGGTTCTTGATATTGAAAAATATCCAGAATTTGTTCCATGGTGTATTGAAGGTAAAGTTTTTGATAAAAATGAAAGCACAGATCTAATTACGTTTAATGGAGATTTAAAAGTAGGGAAAAGCATCCTGAATGAAACTTTCTCTAGTCATGTTTCTTATTATAAAGAAAAAGATACAATTATAGTAACCAATCTTGATGGACCATTAAAACATCTTAAAAATGAGTGGAAATTTAAGGAGATAAACAATTCGACACAGCTGGAGTTTTTCATTGATTTTGAATTGAAAAATCCAATTTTGAATGGGATAATGAAAAAATCTTTTGAGCTTGGTTTAAATAAAATTGCCAAAGCTTTTGAGGAAAGAGCAATTAAATTATTTAAATAATGTTCACAATTTCATCTTTATTAATTTTATTTATTCTAACTTTTAAATTCCTGTCTTCATATATCAAAACAATAAGAACAGGCGATCCAAACGAAACTAATTTAACTTATTGGATGTTTTCGTATGATTTTAAATCTCAAAATAAAGAATGGGTCCCAGAAGATAAAAAACTATTACAAAGAAAAAGAGCTAGAAATTTTTTAGTTTTTTTACTTTATATTATAGCTTTCAGTATTTTTTTACTACTTAACAGTTTTACTGCTCATCTTTTAGATGTAATTGTAAACCCAGAGTTTAGCTATCCAGTTTAATCAGTTGTACTAATAAATTTAGAGATTTTTTTACAGTTTGTTTTTGAATAAATATTCTTCCTTTATTCTTAAAATTACATTTATTTACAATAACTTTTTTTCCAATTTTAACTCCAATATAAACTAAACCAACTGGTTTTTGTTTAGATCCTCCTTTAGGACCAGCTATTCCAGTTATTGAAACACAGACTTTTGAATTACTAATTTTACTTAAATTATTGACCATAGCTAAACAACATTGAACACTTACAGCGCCATATTTTTTTATTATTTTTTGAGGTACTTTTAATATACTTGTTTTAGCTCGATTTGAGTAAGTAACTAATCCCAAAGTAAATACTTTTGATGATCCGCTTACAGAGGCAATAGTGCTAGACAGCATTCCTCCAGTGCAAGATTCCGCGATCGAAAGTTTCATTTTTTTTCTTTTAATTAATGAAATTATCTTTTTAGTTAAACTCATTAGAAAAACTTTGATTTAATTACCATAAAGATTATAAATGTAAGGACAACATATAGACCTGCAACTACATCATCTATTATTACTCCAAAACTATTTTTAAATTTTTTATCAAAAAAACTTACTGGAAATGGTTTTTTGATGTCAAAAAATCTAAATAGAATAAAAATATATAAATAAAATAGAATAGACTCCTTCGGGGCTTTTGTAGTTCCGTGTGCGATTTCATAAAGATAAATTGGAATGGATTGGCCAATAAACTCATCTACAACAACTTCTTTAGGATCTTTGTTTTCATTATGCCTTATATATTCTGACACTGCATAAAATGAATATATAAAAACTAAAATTAAAATTAGTAATATAATACTGCTGGATAGATTAACTATATGAAAAAGGCTATATAAAAAAATTGTTGTAACTAAAGAAGTTATAGTTCCTGGAGCAAATCTAAAAGATCCAATACCAAAACATGTTACAAATAAATAATTTATGGTTTTAATCATATTTGATGACTGAACATATAACTTCGCACGCTATTGCTTTTTCTTTTCCAATAACACCCAATTTTTCGGTCGTTTTCCCTTTTATATTAATTTGATCTTTAGAAATTTCACAGAGCTTAGCGATACTTTCAATCATTTTATTTTTTAAGTATTTTATCTTAGGTGTTTGAGTAATAATGTTTATATCAATATTATTTATAAAATATCCTTTAGACTTAGTCTCATCTATTACCTTTTCAAGCAAAACAGTTGATCTTATATTTTTAAATTTTTTACTTTTGTCAGAAAACAATTGACCTATATCTCCCATTTTACAAGCTCCTAAAATTGCATCAGTAACAGCATGAAGAATAGGGTCACCATCTGAGTGGCCCAATGTACCTAATCTAGATTTTATATTTAAACCCGCTAAGTAAAGTTTTCTTTTAGGAACTAATCTATGAACGTCAAAACCTATTCCAACACTTTGTTTGGATTTATAAATATTCCTTAAATTTTCGAAATCTAATTTATCTGTAATTTTAAAATTATTTTTTTCTCCATCAATAAACTTAACTTTATTAAGGTCCATATACAAAGAGATATCATCATCTTTATATTTGTTAAAGTTAGTTTTATGCAGATAATATATTTCCTTAAAATTAAATGCTTGCGGTGTTTGAGTTAAAAATAAATTATCTCTTTTTTTCCCTACTATGTATTCCTCGTTACTAGAGTCTATTATTTGTTTTATTGCATCTCGCACTTCTAATTTAGGAACAACTGCTCTTTGATTTCTCATATTTCTTAATATGGCTTTTAAAAGTTTTGTCGAAAAATTTGGTCTAGCTACATCATGTATTAATACCTTAGATATTCCTTTTTGATTTGCTAAGTATTTTAGAGCATTATAAGTAGATTGTTGTCTATTTTTCCCTCCAACAACAAGTTTTACATTTTTAAGTTTTAGAGATTTCACTCGTTTTAAGTCTTTTTTATTATATACAAGAATAAACTTTTTAATTTGTTTTAATCTAGTTGCTTTATTTAGGTTTATTTCAATTAATGATTTGCCTGCTATTTTCTGATATGGTTTGCCTATATTAGACCTAAATCTATGGCTATTACCTCCTGCAAGAATAATTAAACAAAAACTCATGATATAAACTTATAATATATTTATATAAATAATTAATGCTTATTTAGATGTTTAAAATTATAAAAAATTTCAACTGGATTATTTTATCCTCATTTTTATGTATTTTCATGGGAATTGTAACCTTCTTGACCTTTATTAATGAAGGTTTCATATCATTAACTGATAAAAACCTACAAACATTATTAATAATCGATATTATTTTACTATTAGTTTTCTTTACCCTTATTTTTAAAAATTTTTATCGATTTTACTATGCCGGGAAAAAAAATAAAAAAGGATCGCAAACTAATTTAAAGTATATATCTGTTTTTTCACTTTTTACAGTAATTCCCTCTTTAATTGTTGCCATTTTTTCATTATTTATTTTTAATTTTGGTGTTCAAAATTATTTTGACAAACAAATTACTAAAGCAGTCAATAATTCTTATGATGTAGCAAAAAATTATTTAGAAGAAAGTAAGGAAAATGTTTTATCTGACGTAATTTTAATGAGCGTAGGTTTAAATAGAGCGTCAAATTTATATTATTCTAATCCCTCAAGCTTTAAAAAAATATTAAGGTCTGAAAAATTTTTAAGAAGAATAGACGATGTTTATTTAATAGATAGCTTGGGAAATATTTTGATTTCAGATGTTAGAGATGTAACTGAAGAATTTATAATACCTTCTGACGAAGATTATGATTTAGTTTTAGAAGGAAAGCCAGTATTTGTATCAAATAATTTAGAAAACAAAACTACTGTAATGACTAAATTGAATTCTTTGGTAGACACTTACCTTTATATTTCCAGAAATATTGATCCTGAAATTCTTAGGTATCTCAACGAGACTGAAGAGGCTGTAAGCTTTTATTATTCAGTAGAAAATAGTCAAACAGGTATAAAAGTTACTTTTGCAATCATTTATATCATTGTAGTCACGTTACTATTATTTTTATCAACTTCAATAGCAATAACTTTTGCCTCAAGATTAACAAAACCAATAGTAAACTTGATTGGTGCCTCTGACTCCATTAGTAAGGGCGCTTTGGATGTTAAAGTTCCTGATTTAGATACTGACGAAGAATTTAAGCAATTAAATAAAAATTTTAATTTAATGATAGAAAGATTGAAAGAACAACAAAACAAACTTCTTATTACAGAGAGGTACGAGGCTTGGGAAACAGTAGCTAGAAAGCTAGCACATGAAATCAAAAACCCTTTAACACCAATTCAATTATCAATTGATAGTTTAAGAGAAAAATACAAAAATAAACTTACTAATCATGGTCAGGAGTTTGAAAAATATTTAGAAACAATAAATAGACAAATTAGAGATATTGAAAAATTAGTAAACGAATTTTCAAACTTTGCAAGAATGCCAAGGCCAATTTTGAAAAAAATTAACTTTTTAAAATTAATTAATAATTCATTAGACTTTGTAAAAATGACATCAAAAGCATCTATAAATTTGAAAGTAAGAGAAAAAAAAGCTTTTATTAACGGAGATGAAGATCAACTTAACAGAGTATTTATAAATTTGATGAAGAATTCCGAAGAGGCTTTTGAGGAAATAAGAACAAAAGACCCTAAATTCAAGGGGATTATTGACATAGAAATTAACAGTAATAATGATTATATAACTTGTAGGTTGACAGATAATGGACCAGGTATTACAGACGCTAAAAAAGCTATGACGCCTTATTTTACAACAAAAAAAACAGGAACTGGACTTGGTTTGCCAATCGTTACTAAAATAATAAATGAACACTCAGGAGTCTTTTCAATAAAAAACAAAAAAAAAGGAAAAGGAACTTTAATCAATCTTACTTTGCCAAAATTAAATGCATAAAGAAATTTTAGTAATTGATGATAATCCAGATATTCGTTCGATTGTAAGCAATATTTTGATTGAACAGAGTTATATAGTGCGAACAGCTGCTAATTATGATCAAGCAGTTTTCGAAATAAATAAAAAACTTCCTGATCTAGCTATTGTAGATATTAAACTAGATAAAGCTGATAAGGACGGAATTGATTTATTAAAAATGATTACAACTAAAGATAAGCTAATACCTGTAATTATGATCTCTGGTCACGCGACAGTTCAAATAGCAGTTGAAGCAACTCGTCTTGGTGCATATGAATTTATTGAAAAACCTTTTTCCAAAGAGAAAATTCTTAATTATGTAAATAGAGCACTCGAGTCTTCAGAGCTTAAAAAAGAAAAAAAACTTATAGAAAACAAACTATTCCATTCGTTCGAATTAATTGGAAAAAGCCCATCAATAATGAAAGCTAAAAAAATTATTGAAAAATTATCAACTTCTGAAAGTAGAGTTTTAATCTCAGGACCTACTGGCTCAGGCAAGGAACTGGTTGCTAGAAAAATACATAAAAATTCTGCTAGATCTCAAGAACCATTCGTAATTATAAATGCTGCTTTACTTAAAGAGAGTACATATGAAAAAGAATTATTTGGGGAGGAATTCGATGATGGCAGTATATCTTTTGGGGCACTTGAACGAGCTAATAAAGGAACACTATTAATTGACGAAGTTTCAGAAATACCTTACCAGACTCAGGCAAATATTCTTAGAGTTTTAATAGATCAAAAATTTAAAAGATTAAATGGCTCTAAAGATGTGAATGTTAACATAAGACTTATATCTTCTACATCTAAAAACTTAAATGATTTAGTAAAAATAAATAAATTTAGAGAAGATCTTTACCATAGGTTGAATGTGATACCCATTGAACTCAACTCACTCAATTCTAGGACAGAAGATATCCCGTTGCTGATTAATTATTTTAAAAAAAAGCTTTCAGAAATTAATGGTGTTCAGTTACAAAATTTAGAAATAGATAATGATAATTTATATACCTATAATTGGCCAGGAAACGTTAGAGAGCTTAGAAACCTCATCGAAAGAGTCACAATTTTATCAGCTAATGAACCTCAATCTAATATTAACCAATTAATAAATGATATTTTAAACCCTGCTTCTTCAAATTATTCAAGCAAGGATCTTTTAGAGAAATCTTTCTCTTCATCATTGAAAGAAGCGCGGAGAAGTTTTGAAAAAGAATACCTAACAACTCAGCTAAAGAAAAATCACGGGAATATTTCTAAAACAGCAGACTTTATCGGAATGGAACGATCTGCACTTCACAGAAAACTTAAAGAATTAGGGATTAAAGGAATAAACTAAAATGAACATTATAATATGTGGAGCTGGCAAAGTCGGCTTTTCAATAAGCAAACAATTGTCAGCTCAAGGACATTCAGTAACAGTAATAGACCAGTCCTCTGATGATATCAAAAAAATTAATGAGACTCAGGATGTAAAAGGAATTGTGGGAAGAGCTTCTTTGCCGAGTGTTTTAGATAACGCAGGAGCTGAAAAAGCAGATATGATCATTGCTGTAACAAGAAATGATGAAACAAATATGATTGTATGTCAGCTAGCTAGTTCACTCTTTAATGTTTCAAAAAAAATTGCAAGAATTAGAACTAAAGATTTTTTAGAGGGAAAATGGGGTAAGCTCTATAACAAATCCAATATACCAATTGATGTGATTATTTCACCTGAGCTTGAAGTAGCCAAATCTTTATATAGGAGGCTTGAAGCGCCAGGTGCACTAGACAACGTTCCTTTTGGAAATGGAAAAGTTAAAATGTTAGAGATATCTATAGAAAAAAACTGTCCTCTAAAAAATATACCATTAAAAAAGCTTACGGAAAAATTTCCAGATTTTAAAGCAAATATTATCGGTGCTTTAAGAAAAGATAAATTTTTATATCTTAAAAAAAATGATCAAATGTTAGAAGATGACAATGTTTATGTAGTTGTAAATAGCGATCAACTTAATCAAATTTTAAAAGCTTTCGGACACGACGAGAAAATTTCAAAAAATGTTTTAATTATTGGAGGAGGAAATATAGGGTTAAATTTAGCGAAAATGCTTGAAGAAAATTTTGAAGATTTAAGAGTAAAAATAATTGAAAAAGATAAAAAAAGAGCAGAAGAAATAGCAAATGAGCTCTCATCATCTATTGTAATTAATGGCGATGCACTAGATGAGGAAATTCTTAAAGAAGCAAATCTCGAAGGTTCAGAAACTGTTTTAGCATTAACGAATGATGACGAGAATAATATGATGGCTTGCGTTTTAGCTGAAAAAAGTGGAATGAAAAAAAGAACTATAGCAATAGTTAATAAGTCAAATTATAATTTATTACAAGACTCACTCAATATTGACGATCTAGTCGATCCAAGGATGACTACTGTTTCAAGGATTATGGAACATGTACATAGAGGAACTATTGGTTCAGTTTATTCACTGTTAGATGGCGAATACGAATTTATGGAAGCCAAAATTTTAGATAATTCTGAATTACTAAACAAAAAAATAAGGGACTCAAATCTTCCCGAAGATATAAGAATTGGTGCCATAGTTAGAAAAGATAAAGTAATTATCCCAAGGTCTAATTTTATTTTTGAAAAAGATGATTTAGTTGTTTTTCTAGCCAAAAGAGAACAATTAAAAGACGTTGAAAGTATTTTTAGCGTAGGTTCTATTTAGAAAAAAAATGAATTTTAAAAGTATAAGTTTTTACTTAAGTTTATTTTGTTTTCCAATTAGCTTTTCAGCCTTTATAAATATTTTGTATTCATCATATTTTGATTATTTTCTCAGTATAGAGTCTTATTTTTTAACCTTGATATTTTCTGCTGCACTTGGTGCAGGATTTTATTTTTTTGGGAAAAAATCAGATAAAAAAATAAATTTTATTGATCAACTAATTTTAATAATACTTGTATATATAATTGTAGGATTATTAATTTCTACCCCATTTTATTTAAGTAATTTTAAAGTATCTTTTTTGAGTGCTTTCTTTGAATCAATTTCTGGTTTAACAGGCACAGGTTTTTCAACTTTTGAGAACGTTAGATATTTAGATCCAACACTAATTTTATGGAGATCATCTTCTCAATGGATAGGTGGTCTGTATTTTTTGTTTTTTTTAGTTCTCATTTTTTCAAACAAATCATTTAATTATAAAATGACAAATCTGACTTATTCGGGTGAAAATATTATTCAATCTAATCAAAATATAAAAGATAATATTTTAAAAATATTTATTTATTATTCCATTTTAAGTTTTATTTTTCTTTTATTGCTAAATATTTCAGGAATTAGACTTTTTAATTCTCTAAATTTAACGATGACTTTAGTTTCTGGAGGAGGTTTTTTACCATCAAACAATTTATCCGAGGTAATCTCTACTAATTTTCAAAAGTTAGTTTTGATATTTGCACTAATTATTTCAATGTTAAATTTTTATTTATTATTTAATCTTTTTAGTAAAAAGACTTTAGTTAGAGATCATAAAGAAGATTTTTACTTATTATTTTTAGCTATTGTATTTATATTTTTGATCTATTTTTATGATTATAATGGTTTAAATATATTTATAAGTATAGTCAGTAGTTTAGCTAATTCAGGAATTTCTCTAATAAAATCTGATAATAATTTAAGCTTATATTTTCTGCTTATCACTATTATTGGTGGTTCATTAATTTCGAATTCATCAGGAATAAAATTAACTAGATTTTATATACTATTAAAAATAACGTCTGGTGAAATAATCAAATTGATTAGCCCAAATAGTGTAATTAAAAAAACAATTTTCAATTCTGATAATAAAATTACTGATGAAAATATAAAATTTTCATTCTTGATATTTATTTCATTTTTTATAAGCATATTCATCTTATCTACTTTTTTAGTGTTTGATAACATTGGTTTTGAAAAGTCATTTAAATTAGCTATTCTTGCTTTGACAAATACTGTTAATTCTGAAATGTACAATTTACAAAATCTTAATTTTTCAGATTTGTTAATATCTTCTAAGATGGCTTTAATTATTTTTATGATTATAGGTAAAATTGAGCTAATATCAGTTTTTTTGATTTTCAAAAAAATTTTATTTAAGGATTAAATGTCAAAAATTGTAATAATTGGAGCGGGAGCAATGGGTTCTGCTTTTGCGTTACCATGTTTGGATAATAACCATGATATTAATATAGTGGGAACACATTTAGAAAATGATTTTATTGATAACTTAAAAAAAAATGAATATTTGCACCCGGGTTTAAACACTAAAATTCCTAAAGAGATTAATATATTTAGATTTGAAAAATTTGATGATCTTTTAAGATCAAATGTTGATTTAATTGTATTAGGAATAAGCTCAAAAGGAATTGATTGGACTGCCGATCAACTAAGCAGACTGTTTAGTAAAAAAAAATTACCTAAATTATTAATGCTCACTAAAGGATTAAGTATTTACAAAAATAATTTTGAGTTATTGGTAGATAAACTTGAAAGATTGTTATCAGAGAAAGGTATTAAAGAAATAAATATTTCAGCAGTAGGAGGACCTTGTTTAGCAGCTGGCTTAGCTAATAGAGTTCACAGCAGCGTTGTTATAGCAAATAAAGATATTAATACCGCAAAAAAAATAGCTAATATGCTAAATACTAATTATTATCATACCTCATACTCAGATGATTTAAATGGTGTAGAGGTATCAGCTGCGATAAAAAATATTTTTTCTATGGCTGTAGGCGCAGCTAAAGGTTTATGTGGCAAAAATATTTCTAATGAAGTTAGAGAAAAGAATTATTTAAATACAGCTTCTGCCTTGATAAAGCAATCAATTTTCGAAATGGAGATTTTTGTAGAACATCTTAATGGAAAAAAAGAGACTGTAAAAGGATTAGCAGGGTTAGGTGATTTGTACGTAAGCTCAGGTGGAGGAAGAAATGCAAAAATGGGAGCTTACATCGGAGAGGGACTAACATTTTCTGAAGCAAAAAAAACAAAAATGGAAAAAGTTACTGTTGAGGGTGCTGACTTAGCTAAAGAGATCGCAAAGAAAGTAAATGAAGATTTTAATGAGAAACAATTACCTTTAATGCTGGGTATGATTAATGCTATTGTTGAAGACAAAAAACTTGAATTAAATTGGGAGGCTTTCAGATGAGGAAAATATTTTTAATTTCGCTTGTACCAATATTATATTCATGTGTAAATGAGTCTGGTGCAAGAATGGGATTGTTCACTGCTAAATCACCAGTAGCTGTAACAATAAAGGGAGATGTGTTTGCTGGCTGGGCTGTGGGAGATATTTCTGGAAGAGGTACTATTGATATTCAATCTCATATAAATCCTGAGGTAAAATGTGTTGGTGAGTTTAGATATATTTCAACTTGGACATTGAGCGGAACTGGAACGATGACTTGCAACGATGGCGGCAAAGCAGTTTTTAATTTTAAAGGTTTGACTAACTTAAAAGGTTATGGATATGGAAGTAGTAATAAAGGACCAGTGACTTTTACATACGGTATGACACCAAAAGAAGCTTCTAAATATTTAATGAAACCATTTCCAGAATTAGAAAAAATTTATAAAGATCAAAGAGAGAGAGAAAAAAAGAAAAAAGAGCAAGCAACTTAAATGAAGAAATTTATAATTTCAATTGACGCAGGAACAACATCTAATAGATCAATTTTATTTGATTTAAAAGGAAAACCGATTTTTTCTTCACAAAAAGAATTTACACAATACTTTCCAAAAAGTGGATGGGTTGAGCATAATCCAGATGAAATTTGGAAAACAACAATAAAAACTTTAAAAGATGTAATACAAAAAGCTAAACGCTTAAAAGGTAAAATTTTAAGCATTGGAATCACCAACCAAAGAGAGACTACTGTTCTATGGGATAAAAAAACTGGAAAACCTGTTTATAAAGCTATTGTTTGGCAAGACAGAAGAACTGAAGAATTTTGTAAAAAGCTGAGAAAGCAAAACAAGGATACGATGTTTTTTAATAAAACTGGCCTTTTAATTGACTCATATTTTTCTGGAACAAAAATAAAATGGATTTTAGACAATGTTCCTAAAGCACGGCAGTTAATGATTAAGAAACAGTTGTTATTTGGAACAATTGATAGCTTTTTAATTTGGAGACTTACAAAGGGAAAAGTTCATGCAACAGATGCAACAAATGCAAGTAGAACAATGATATATAATATTTCCTCAAATAAATGGGATGATACAATATTAAATCTCCTAAAAATTAAAAAACATATTTTACCAGAAGTGAAAGATTGTGCTGATGATTATGGTCAAACCCATCCTTCTATAACTGGTAAACCAATCCCAATCAACGGGGTAGTAGGTGATCAACAATCAGCAACCATTGGCCAATGTTGTTTTGAACCTGGCTCATTAAAAAGCACTTACGGAACTGGAGCTTTTGTATTATTGAACACCGGCTCTAAAAAAATTTACTCAAAAAATAGACTATTAACAACAATTGCTTACAGAATTAATGGAAAGACAACATATGCAATGGAGGGATCTATTTTTATAGCTGGAGCTGGTGTGCAATGGTTAAGAGACAGAATGAAATTTTTTAAGAAAGCACCTGAAACAGAAAAAATAGTTAAATCACTTCAAAATAATAATGATATTTATTTAGTTCCAGCTTTCACTGGATTAGGAGCTCCATATTGGAACGCTAATGCTAGAGGAGTTTTAAGTGGCATAACAAGAGATACCAACCCTAAAGAAATAGTTAGAGCCACAATCGAGGCAGTTGCCTATCAAACTCACGATCTTTTTGAAGCTATGAAACATGACGGTTTAAGACCTAAAGTTGTAAAAGTAGATGGCGGGATGGTAATGAATAATTGGTTCTCACAATTTTTATCTGACATAGTAAACGTAAAAGTTTTAAGACCTAAAGTTCAAGAAACTACTGCCTTGGGTGCAGCGTTTATGGCTGGTTTGTACATAGGGATATACAAATCATTAAAAGATATTTCTAAAAATTGGAGCTTAGATAAAAAATTTTCACCAAAAATGAAAAATAAATCTAGAACAATTCTAATTAACGGCTGGGAAAAAGCTGTCAAGAGAGCCTTAATAAATTAACACAATTTAAAGTTGTAATTTTTAAAAGTTTCTACACTGTACTTTTTACATTTATTTTGGTTGAATATCTAATCTTTAAACAACAACAATGAGGGAAATAATCTATGTTTAAAATATTGAAGAGTATTTTAGCTGTTGCTGTTTCAATTTCTCTATTAACTATTTCAAACGCTGTAGCAGACGGACACGGAGCTGCAATTAAGAAATGGTCAAATGGTGAGTTTAGTCTTTCGACAATTTCTGCAAAAGAAAGAGAGAAAGAACTTAATTGGTTTCACGATGCTGCAAAACCATTCAAAGGAATGGAAATAAATGTATTGTCAGAAACTATTCCAACTCACGAATACGAATCAAAAGTTTTAACAAAAGCTTTTGAGGAGATAACTGGAATCAAAGTAAATCACCAGTTACTTGGAGAAGGAGAAGTAGTACAAGCTGTACAAACTCAAATGCAAACTGGAAGAAACTTGTATGATGCATACATCAATGACTCTGATTTGATCGGTACGCATTCAAGACTTCAGTTAGCGGTAAACTTAACTAAGTGGATGAAAGGTGAAGGTAAAGATGTAACTTTACCAACATTAGATATCGATGATTTCATCGGTAAATCATTTACTACAGGTCCAGATGGTGATTTATATCAATTACCAGACCAACAATTTGCTAATCTTTATTGGTTTAGAAAAGATTGGTTTGACAGACCTGAAATCAAAAAAGGTTTCAAAGCCAAATACGGATACGATCTAGGTGTGCCAGTTAACTGGTCTGCTTACGAAGATATCGCTGAATACTTTACAAAAGACGTAAAGAACATCGACGGTGTTAGAGTATATGGTCACATGGACTACGGTAAAAGAGCTCCAGACTTAGGATGGAGAATGACTGACGCGTGGTTATCTATGGCTGGCGCAGGTTCAGTTGGTAAACCTAATGGTGTGCCAGTAGACGAGTGGGGAATAAGAATGGAAAAAGGTTCTTGTAATCCAGTTGGTGCTGACGTAGCAAGAGGTGGGGCTGCAAATGGTCCTGCTGCCGTATATGCAATCAGAAAATGGGACGAATGGTTAAGAGCTTATGCACCTCCAGGTGCTGCAGCGATGGACTTCTATCAGTCTCTGCCAGCTTTATCATCAGGAAACGTTGCTCAGCAAATTTTCTGGTATACAGCTTTCACGGCATCAATGGTTGCTCCAAAGAGTTCTGGAAACAAAACAGTTGATGATAGCGGAAATCCTTTATGGAGAATGGGACCATCACCAAAAGGTCCTTACTGGGATGAAGGTATGAAGCTTGGTTATCAAGATGCTGGATCATGGACTTTATTTAAGTCTACTCCAGTTGATAGAAGAAAAGCTGCGTGGTTATACGCTCAGTTCGTAGTATCAAAAACTGTTGATCTTAAGAAAAGTGATGTTGGTTTAACTATCATTAGAGATAGTACAATTAACCACAAACACTTTACTAAAAGAGCTCCAAAACTTGGTGGACTTGTAGAATTCTACAGATCTAAAAACAGAGTATTGTGGTCACCGACAGGTATCAATGTTCCGGATTATCCGAAACTTGCACAAATCTGGTGGCAACAAATTGGAGATGTAAACTCAGGTGCGTTTACTCCACAACAAGCTATGGATCGTCTTGCAGAAGAGATGAACCTAGTTATGTCTCGTATGGAGGCTGCTGATAAAGCAAACAATACATACGGTGGATGTGGTCCAAGATTAGCTAAGCCGAAAGGTGCTGATTATTGGTTGAAACAACCAGGATCACCAAAAGCTAAACGAAATGAGAAACCTAAAGGTAAAACAGTTCCATTCGAAAAAGCTTGGAACTAATTTAGGTTAAATCTAAATTTAAAGGGGGCTTAACGGCCCCCTTTTTTTAAAACAGATTTCAAAAAAGTATGAGTTTAGAATTAAAAAATGTAGAAAAAAAAATAGAGTTAGAAACTCATATTTATCCAACAAATTTAAAATTAGAAAAAAATACAATTAATATTCTTTTAGGTCCTACACTATCTGGTAAGACAACCCTTATGCAAATTATGGCTGGCTTAGATAAACCCACAAATGGCGAGATTTGGTTTAATGAAGAAAATGTTACAGGAATGAAGGTTCAAAAAAGAAACGTCTCAATGGTTTATCAACAGTTCATTAATTACCCTAATTTTACTGTTTATGATAATATTGCATCTCCTCTAAAAATTACTGGTGTTGGTTCAGATGAAATAAAACAAAGAGTTGGTAAAGTTGCTGAATTATTAAAATTATCTGAAATGTTAAATAAAAAACCAAGTGAATTATCAGGGGGTCAACAACAAAGAACAGCTTTAGCAAGAGCTTTAGTAAAAGACTCTGATTTAATATTATTAGATGAACCTTTAGCAAACTTAGACTTTAAACTTCGTGAAGAGTTAAGAGAGGAACTACCTAAATTGTTCGAAGATAGAGATTGTATTGTGGTTTACGCTACCACTGAACCGTCAGAGGCACTTCTTTTAGGGGGAAATACAGCCACATTATTAGAGGGTAAAGTAATTCAATATGGAAAAACTTTAGATGTTTACAACAAACCAAACTCTCTAGTATCAGCGCAAGTATTCAGTGATCCTCCAATGAATATAACTAAAATTAAAAAATCTGGGGAAAATTGCTCATTTTTAGACAATTCAGTGAATTGGAAAACTAAGATTAAAATAAAAGATGGAGAATACAAAGTTGGAATAAGACCTCACAATATCACAACTTATAAAGAAGGTAAAAATTCTTTAGAGATAAAGGGGAAGGTTCTAATTTCTGAATTAAGTGGATCAGAAAGTTTAATACACTTCACAAAAGGAGATTTAAATTGGGTTTCTTTATCTAATGGTATTTTTCAAAAAAATGTGGGTGATGAAATGAATTTATATATGAATGCAGATGAATTCATTTATTTTGATGACAAAGAAAGGCTTGTAGCTAATGGCTAAAATTACTTTAAAAGATTTAAGTCATAGTTATTTGAAAACTCAGTCATCTGACACTGATTGGGCTGTAAGAGATGTAAATATCGACTGGGAAGATGGTGGAGCTTACGCTTTATTAGGCCCTTCAGGTTGTGGGAAAACAACATTACTAAATATTATTTCAGGTCTAATTAATCCAACTAAAGGTGATATTTTGTTTAATGATAAAATAGTGTCAAATTTAAATCCCGTAGAACGAAATATAGCGCAAATATTTCAGTTTCCAGTTATTTATGACACGATGACTGTTTACGATAATTTAGCTTTTCCATTGAAAAATAGAAAAATAGATGAAGAAAAAATTAAAACTAAAGTCCATGAAATTGCAGAGATGCTTGAATTATCTTCAACTTTAAACAATAGAGCTTCAGGATTAACCGCAGATGGTAAACAAAAAATATCTTTAGGAAGAGGCTTAGTAAGATCAGATGTAAATGCTATAATGTTTGATGAGCCACTTACGGTTATTGATCCGCATTTAAAATGGATTTTAAGATCTAAACTAAAAGAACTTCACCAGAAAATAAATAGAACAATGATTTATGTTACTCATGATCAAACCGAAGCATTAACTTTTGCCGATCAAGTAGTAGTAATGCATGAAGGGCAAATAGTTCAAACCGGAACTCCAGTAGATCTTTTTGAAAAGCCAAAACATACTTTTGTTGGGTATTTTATAGGTTCACCAGGTATGAACTTACTTCCCTGTCGTATCAAGGAAGGCGATGTGACTCTTAATGGAAAAAAAATTGATATACACAACAAAATAAAATCAAACAACTTCAATAAGACAGAAATTGGTGTGAGACCAGAGTTTATAAGTTTTAGCTCAGACGGTATTCCAGTAAAAATACTTTCAGTGAGCAATACTGGTAGACATAAAATTGTAGATACTCAAAGTGAAAGTGGAAAAATTAAAATGATAGCAAAAACAAGTGAAGATATTCCTTCAGATTCTGCATTTTTAAAATTTAATAAGGAATATACATATGCTTATGGAGATGATTGGATTATAGAATGAATAAAACAATAAATCAGAAAGCTTGGTTCTTTGTGATTCCAGTTTTTGTGCTAGTTGCATTTAATGCAGTTATACCTTTAATGACAGTAGTAAATTACGCCTTCCAAGAAACGTTTGGAAATAATGTTTTTATGTGGGAGGGAACAAGATGGTTTAAACAAATAATGTTGTCTGAAAGATTCCATGCATCTTTAGGAAGACAATTTTTATTTACATTTATAATTCTGTTTATTCAAATACCTTTAGGAATAGCGATAGCACTTTCTATGCCCAAAGAAGGAATGGGGGTTCCTGTTTGTTTAGTTTTAATGTCTATGCCACTTTTAATTCCTTGGAATGTAGTAGGCGCAATGTGGAATATTTTTGCTTTACCAGATATTGGTTTTTTAGGACATTCACTAAACGCATTAGGATTTGATTATAATTTCACCCAACAAATTGGAGATGCTTGGTTCACAACTATTTTGATGGATGTTTGGCATTGGACTTCATTAGTAGTTTTATTATCCTATGCAGGTTTACAATCTATTCAGCCAGCTTATTACCAAGCTGCAGAAATTGATGGCGCAAGTCGATGGGCTGTTTTTACAAAAATAGAATTACCAAAAATGAAAAAAGTATTAACTATAGCAATACTTTTAAGATTTATGGATAGCTTTATGATCTACACTGAACCTTTTGTTTTAACTGGAGGTGGGCCAGGAAATGCAACTGCATTTCTATCGATTGATCTTGTAAAAATGGCTTTAGGTCAATTTGATTTAGGACCAGCAGCAGCAATGTCATTAATTTACTTTTTCATTGTTCTGTTAGTTTGTTGGGTTTTTTATACTTTGATGATGAGAAATGAGGGCAATCAATGAAAAAAGTTAAGTGGATAGTACCTACAATTTATATAATTTTCTTAATGTTGCCAATTTATTGGCTGCTCAACATGTCATTTAAAACCACAACTGAGATTATAAATACTTATACTTTGTGGCCTAAAGAGTTTACCTTAGAAAATTATAAAACAATATTTACTGATAGCACTTGGTATACTGGTTATCTTAATTCTATTTATTACGTTGTAATGAATACAGTTATTTCTGTTGCAGCAGCACTACCAGCAGCTTATGCTTTTTCTAGATACAAATTCTTAGGTGATAAACACTTATTCTTTTGGCTGCTTACAAACAGAATGGCGCCTCCTGCTGTATTTGCATTACCTTTTTTTCAATTTTATTCATCAATTAATTTATTTGATACTCATGTAGCTGTAGCTCTTGCGCATTGTTTATTTAATATTCCTTTAGCAGTGTGGATTTTAGAAGGATTTATGTCAGCGGTCCCTAAAGAGTTAGATGAGACAGCTTATGTAGATGGTTACTCATTTTGGAGGTTTTTCTTAAAGATATTTATCCCAACAATAACTGCAGGAATAGGTATAACTATGTTTTTCTGTTTCATGTTCTCTTGGGTAGAATTGTTATTAGCAAAAACACTTACTGCAGTGGCAGCAAAGCCAATAGCTGCAACCATGACAAGAACAGCCAGTACATCTGGTTATGAATTAGGCTTACTAGCAGCCGCAGGTAGTTTGACAATTATACCTGGAGCAATAGTGATTTACTTTGTGAGAAACTATATAGCGAAGGGATTTGCGTTAGGAAGGGTATGATTATGTTCAATATTTTAAATGCTGCTACCTGGGGTGATATGGCGAAAAAAAAGGAGAAAAGTTTCTTCGATTTTGAATTTATAACATGGATGGCGTGGACATGGCAAACAGCTGCATTTTTTATATTTATAGTTTTATGTTTAACAGCAATGGTTATCTGGGAAAAAAAATCTCCAGGAGGTGGACCAAGAAAAGGCATTTTAGGTTTAGACACTACAAGAGGCGATAGATTATTTATTTCTTTACTCGGAAGTGCTTTTATACATTTATTTTGGTTGGCTCTAGTTGGAAGTGTATTGTGGATAGCAACAATAATTTGCATTGGATACGCAGTTGTTGTATTTAGATACGTTTAATAAAATTCATTTAAAAGGAGTTTAAATGGTAAAAATCGGTATCAACGGTTTTGGAAGAATAGGAAGATTAATTTTAAGAGCTATATTAGAAAATTATAAAAATAAAATTCAAGTAGTTGCAATAAATGATCTAGGATCTATCGAAACAAATGCACATTTAATTAAATATGATAGCACCCATGGAATTATTAATGAGGATATTCAAACTTCCAAAGATGGTTTTAAAATAAGCAATCAAGAAATAAAAGTTTTTGCAGAGAAGGATCCAGCTAATATTCCTTGGGGAAAAGTAGGAGCTGATGTAGTTTTAGAATGCACTGGTATATTTTTAGATAAATCCTCAGCAGAAAAACATATTAAAGGTGGAGCTAAAAAAGTAATAATCTCGGCTCCAGGAAAAGAAGTAGATTTTACAATTGTTCAAGGCGTTAATAGCAAAGAGTTAAATAAAGAACATAATATTATTTCAAACGGGTCTTGCACAACAAATTGTTTAGCTCCTGTAGCTATGGTTTTAGAAAAAAACTTTGGGATAAGTTATGGATATATGACTACTATTCACAGTTATACTGGAGATCAAAAACTTTTAGATACATTGCATAAAGACTTAAGAAGAGCTAGATCTACTGAGGGTGCCATGATACCCACTTCAACAGGCGCAGCTAAAGCTATGAGCTTAGTCCTGCCAAGCTTAAAAGGTAAATTAGATGGTACAGCTATTAGAGTCCCAACTCCAAATGTTTCATTGATCGACTTTACGCTTGTGACTGAAAAAGATGTATCACCTCAGAATATTAATGAAGCTATGATCGGTGCTGCTAAAAGTGAGTTGAAAGGTGTCTTAGATATAAATCAAAAACCATTGGTATCTAAAGATTTTAATCATAATCCTCATAGCTCAATATTTGACGTAACTCAAACGCAAGTTATTAAAGGCAAGTTTAGCAGAGTATTATCTTGGTATGATAATGAGTGGGGTTTCTCTAACAGAATGTGTGACACAGCTATACAAATATCTAATTTAAATGGTTATTAAAATTAACAATAAATAATGATATCTGTTGTTATACCATCCTTTTTTAGTTCAGGACTTTTAGAAGACAGAATTAAAGAAATAAATAATTCTTATGAAATAATAATAATAGAAAATAGTAGAGATTTTAATTTAAAAAAAAATTTAGAAAATAAATACAAAAATATTGAAGTAGTTATCCCTGATAAAAATATAGGCTATCCTGCAGCATTTAATCTTGGAATTAACTTATCATCAAATCAATATATTTTTTTAACTCAACCGGATGTAAAATTAATAGATAATTGTTTAGAAAAACTATCTGAACTAGTTAGAAAATTTGATGATTTTACAATAATAACACCTTATGACATAGGCAAAAAAGACTATTCGAATTATGAAATTCATAAAAATTACCCAAAATTAAAAAATAATGAATATTTATTAGAACAAGTAGACCTAGTAGATCTCACTTGGCTAATAAATAAAAAAAATTTTGATAAAAATGATTACTTCGATGCAAATTTTTTTTTATATTTTGAAGCGTATGATTTTGCAAGAAGATTAATAAAAAAAAATAAAAAAGTATTTATTACAAAAAAAATTAATACTTTTCATATTGGCTCATCTTCTCATGATAAAAATTTACAACATTATGCTACACTTACTAGATGTTGGCACTATAATTGGAGTAAGTTTTATTATTTTAAAAAACATTTTGGTTTTTTTTATGCTTTAAGAAAAAGTCTAGGTATTTTATTCAAATTGATAATGAAAATTTCGAAAAATTCGATATTTTATAACAAAAAAAACTTAGTGTATTTAGTTGCAGAGCTTAGAGGGCTTTTAAGCTCAATGTTTAATCTGCCATCAAACTATAGACCTTACGAAAAAGTAATAAAAAATTAAAATTTAATTTTTTAAAAAAAATTTTTTTTCAGCATCTTCTATTATTTTCAATGTATCTTTTGGAATTTTCGATATATTTTTATCTTTTTCTTTTATATTAACTTGTGTAGCAACTTTTTTCTTTTTATTTTGCAACTCATTTACAGCATTAAGAATTTCATCAATACTGTAATTATATTTCATTATGATTTAACCTTGTATAGACGCACCATGTTAGTCATACCCGCTTTACCGAATGGTAATCCAGCTGTAATTACCACAAAGTCATTTTTTTTAACAAATTTTAATTTTTTAATAATTTCTTTTGAAATGGACATCATATCTTTCCACCCGTTCGCATCACGGCTATTTATTGATTGAACACCCCATATAAGAGAAACTTGCCTGCAAACATTTATATTTGGAGAAATAGCAACAATTTTTGCAGCAGGCCTCATAGCTGAGACAAGTTTTGCTGATTTTCCTGAATTTGAAAAAACTATGATTGCTTTAACATTCGGATTATAAGCAATATTTTTTACTGACAACAGAATTGATTTTACTGGATCTCTATTTGCTATTATTGAATTTTTAAAATCTTCTATGTGTTGTCTCTTATATTTTTCTGTTGATAATATTGTTTGTGTCATAGTGGATACGGCTTGAGTGGGAAATTTACCAATGGCTGCTTCTGCAGATAACATAACTGTATCAGCACCTTGAAAAATAGCTGTAGCAATATCATTAACCTCTGCTCTAGTTGCAGTATTATTTTCAATCATACTTTCAAGCATTTGTGTTGCCACAATAACTGATTTAGAATTCTGAGAGCATTTTTTTATTAGACTTAATTGAACTTTTGGTACTTCACTATGTCCAATGTCAATTGCTAAATCACCTCTTGCCACCATAACTGCATCAGTAAACTTTATTATTTTATTAATATTCATTAATGCAACTTTATTTTCAATTTTTGAAATAATCCCAATATCTTTTCTAATCAATTTTCTTGCTTCAAGAATAATTTTTTCATTTTGTAAAAAAGACAATGCAATCCAATTACAACCAAGGTTAGTTGCTGTTTTAATGTCTTTTTTATCTTTTGAAGTAAGATTATTAAAAGACATATTTAGATTAGGAATATGGACACCTTTATTACTTCGTATTATACAATTATGACTTTTACATTTAGTAATTATAGAATTTTTAGATTTTCCAATGACAGAAAATAAAAATTTTCCATCATCAATTAAAATTTTGTTCCCTTTTTTTAATTTTTTAAATACTTTTGTATATGGAAAGTTAACCCTTAGATTATTTCCTGTTTGACTTCTATTATCTAAAATAAACTTTTGATTAAATCTAATTTTTTGACTCCCATTTTTTACTTTTCCAATTCTTAACTTAATTCCTTGTAAATCCGCTATTAGAGAAATTTTTTTACCTTTTCTTTTCTCAATTTTTCTTATTCGTGAAATAATTTTCTTTATTCCACTGGTATCATGACTAAAGTTTATCCTAAAAGCATCAACCCCAAGCTCTACAAGCTTATTCAACTTAGATTCATTATAAATTGATGGGCCAAGTGTAGCTAAAATTTTTGCTTTTTTTTCCATTAAGAGTTTTTTATGTTATAACACCTCTTCTCTTAAAAAAAAATATTAAAGAAAAATAAATTAAATGAATAATAAAAAGATAGGAATTCTAACAAGCGGTGGAGATTGTGGTGGTTTAAATGCTGCTATTAGATCAATTTTTTACAGAGCAAAAAATAAATACAATATGGAGGTATTTGGAATAAGAGATGGTACAGCTGGATTAATTAAAAGACCAGTTGATGCAATACGGTTAGGTCACAAGACTTTTGGAGGTTATTTATTAAGGCAAGGTGGAACTTTTTTAGGTTCTACAAATAAAGGCAATCCTTTTAAAATGCCAACGGAAGATGGAAAACACGTTGATAAATCAAAAGAAATAATTGAAGGGTACCACTCAATGAAACTTGATGGCTTAATAATAATAGGTGGGGATGGAAGTATGCAAATATTAAAAAAATTGGCAAAAGATGGCAATATGAAAATTGTGGCTATTCCAAAAACTATTGATAATGATGTAGGTGCAACAGAAAGTTCGATAGGTTTTCATACTGCAGTTGATGTTGCTACCCAAGCTTTAGACAATCTACAATCAACTGCAGCAAGTCATAGAAGGTCTATGATACTTGAAGTCATGGGACGTGATGCAGGACATATAGCTTTAAATGCCGGAATAGCAGGGGGCGCAGACATTATTTTAATTCCAGAAATCAAGTACTCTATAGATGGTATAATTAATAAACTAAACTTAATGAAAAAAAACGATATCCAACATTCACTAATTGTAGTTGCAGAGGCAGTAAAAAAAGAAGATGGGTCAAAAGTAGTGCACAAATATATGGATGGTGAGCAAAGACTAGGCGGTATTGGTGATTATGTAGCTCAGGAATTGATGAAGAGAACAGAAGTTGAATGTAGAGTTACATCTCTTGGCCATGTTCAAAGAGGAGCGCCTCCAACAGCTAGTGATAGGATATTAGCGAGCGCCTTTGGAGTTTATGCCGTAGATTTGCTTAATCAAAAAAAATTTGACCGAATGGTTGCCTGGAGAGATAGAAGAGTTGTAGATGTACCTATTGATGAGGGAATTAAAACATATAAAAATGTTGAGAGAAAAGACTCTTTGGTTGAAACAGCTCTTTCATTAGGAATTTATTTAGGAGATGATATTTAATGAAAAATAAAAATTTAGATTTAATTTCAAATAGGCTTGTCAACGCTTTTCTTAACAATAAAATTATTAATCCGATTTCAATTAAATATACAAAAAAACTTCCCAACGCTGATAAATTTAGAAAATTATGTGAAAGTAAAATTAAAAAACCAATCATTGGATTTAAAGCAGGTGGAACAGGTATACCTGTTATAAAAAAACTTAAAGAAAAAGAACCTTTCTACGCATCTGTATACAAACATAATGTTTTAAAAAATAATAAATCTGTAAAAATTAATAAATACACTTTAGGAATTGAACTTGAGGTTTGTTATCTTCTTAAAAAGGATTTTTTTAATTACAAAAAGAGAATATCAAAAAATAATATGAACAAATTTATAAGTTACATAGCTCCATGTATTGAGGTAGTTGGGTATAGACAAAAGAAAAAAGGGATAAAGAGTTTCGGAGACTTATGTTCTGACTTCGGAGCTAATATAAAATTTGTTATTGGCCCCAAAAAAAAATTTCGAAATAATAATGTTAAAAATTTAAAAACTAACATTTCTAATTCGAAAATTAAACAGTCTGTAAATGGAAATACTAACACTGTTTATATTAATCCGATGAACTCTTTATTATTTGTTTTAAAAAAGCTTCAGAGAGATAAAATAAAACATCATAAAGATTTTTATGTTTTTACTGGTTCATCAGTAGGTGTTGTTCCAATTTTAAGCAAAGGTGTATACAAGGGTAAAATTGAAAAATTGGGATCTGTGAAAACTAAAATTAATTAGACAAGATATAACCACAAACTACTAAAATAATAATTCCTGAGATAAACTTTACACTTCTCAGCATTGATTGTTTTTTTTCGCTTTGAAATTTTCTTTTTGACAGAAAATATATATTTGTTTGAGCTTTATTTCTGAATTTAGGTCTTAAAGGTGAAGGAATTGATTTGTTTTCAATATTTTTAAATTTTTTCGGATTAATTTGTAACATGCCTCTATTAACTCTATTTTTTTAAAGTTATCAACAGATTATACCCTTTGAGAGTGCGTCAATTATGCAAATGATAATCATTCTCAATACATTGTAAATGATAATCATTATCAACAAAAGAGGAATAATGAAAAAAACTTTAATAATAAGCTACCTATTTTTAATTGCATTTGCAGGAAGTCTATTTGCAAACGAAGTAAATATATTTAGCGCAAGACATTATGACTCTGATGTTCAACTTTATGAGAAGTTTACTGCTAAAACAGGAATTAAAGTAAATGTTGTATCAGGAAAGTCAGGTGCTTTAGAAAAAAGGATAATAGAAGAGGGAGCTGATAGCAAAGCAGATCTGTACATTACAGCAGACGCTGGAAGACTAGGTGCTTTTGAAGCAAATCTTCAAGGGGGACTTACTAGTGCAGCCATTAAATCTGCTGTGCCAAGTAACTTTAGAACATCAAAATGGACTGGTATAGCGAAAAGAGCCAGAATTGTGTATTTTGCCCCAGAGAGAGTAAGCGGCGAAGAATTAGCTGGTTTAACTTACGAAAGTTTAGCTGATCCAAAATGGAAAGGCAGATTAGTAATTAGAGCTTCAAACAATATTTACAATCAATCACTTGTAGCTTCATTAATTAAAAATAATGGAAAGGGTAAAATAGCTGATTGGTCAAAAGGTATGGTTTCAAATATGGTTAGATCTCCAAAGGGAAATGATAGAGCTCAGATACTTGCTGTTGCAGCAGGAGAAGCTGATATAGCAGTAGCTAATACTTATTACTTAGCACTTATGCTTTCTGGAAAAAAAGGACCAGAACAGCAAGCTGCTGCTAAAAAAGTAAAACCTTTCTTTCCTAATCAAGATGGGAGAGGAACTCATATGAATATTAGTGGAGCAGGGCTTGTTAAAGGTGCACCGAATAAAGCTAATGCGATAAAATTAGTTGAGTTCTTATTAAGTGAAGAAGCTCAAAATCATATAGTAAATAATACTTTTGAGTATCCAATGATTAAAGGTGTATCTCCGCATCCACTTGTTGTAAAAATGGGATTAGATTTCAAACAAGATCTAAAAACAAAAGTTGTTAATTACGGAAAAAGACAAGCAGATGCTTTAGAAATAATGACTGCAGCAGGCTGGAAGTAGTAATTTTATAGGAGATATCTACAAGTATGACAAAGTATAATTTGTGGTTTTTTAGTTCATTGATTATAGCTCTTGTAGTATCTCTGCCTATATTAACTGTTTTTTTTAGTTTTTTCCAAGAAACAAGTAATTATTTTACAATCTTAAAAAACACTTTTCTTTTAGATTATATCTTTAACTCCCTAACAATATTATTTTTTGTTCTTTTGATTACATTATTCTTAGGTGTAACAAGTGCTTATTTTGTTTCCTTTTATGAATTTCCTTTTTCAAATTTTTTTAGCTGGGCATTGATTCTAGCTTTTGCAGTGCCGGGATATATTTATGCTTTTTCTATAATAGCTTTTTTTGAAAATTATGGAACTGCATTCTCAATATTTACATATTTTTTTGGTGAAGGTAATTACAACAATTTTATACCTAAAATTGACGGGGTCTTTGGCTCAATATTAGCTATTTCCTTTTCATTATTTCCATATGTATACGTATTGGCAAGATCTTCATTTTTTTATCAATCAAGTAATTATATTGAGGTTGGAAAAAATTTAGGACTCTCTGAATACGAAACATTTTTAAAAATAATTTTACCATCAGCAAGACCAGCAATAATTGCAGGTTTATCATTAGTAGCTATGGAGTGTTTATCAGATTTTGGGACAGTATCTTTTTTTAGTGTTTCAACTTTAACTACAGGAATTTATAATTCTTGGTTATCATTTGATGATCTAAATACAGCTAATCAAATTTCTTTTATTCTATTAATTTTTATTTTGTTGTTATTTTCAATTGAAATTTATTCTAGAAAAGAAGCTAAATATCATCAACCAGGAAGAGGTTTCAAACCTATAAATAAAATTAAATTGTCTGGTAAAAAATCCTTTTTAGCAGTATTTTTTTGCTCTTCAGTACTATTTATAAGTTTTATATTTCCAGTATCTCAGATGGTATACTGGACTATCAAGTTTCCTAAGTATATCCAAGATTTAGATTTGTTAAAACTTAATCTTAATACTCTTTTATTAGTAGGATTGGCCAGTATTACATTAGTTTCTATCTCTCTATACATTAACTATGGCAGCCGAATTGCTAAAAGCAAAATACTTAATTATATTACAAATTTTTCTATATCAGGTTATGCAATACC
>CACCBT010000002.1 GCA_902544345.1 uncultured Pelagibacteraceae bacterium | reverse complement strand
TTGCTATTGTTGGTGTCTCATTTTTTGTATCACAAAAACTTAAAAAATATTTTATTTTATTTTTAATCTTTATATACCCTTTTTTAGGTATCGAATTAATTTCTGGTGGAAGCTTTGGGTTAAAATATGTTGAAACTGCTGCTTGGGGCGGTTTATCTTTAACATTTATTATATCTGCATTTGCAATATTATTTTGTTTTCCTATAGGTGTCTTTCTTGCTTTAGGAAGAAGATCCTCTTTACCCGCCATCAGATATATATCAATCGGATTTATAGAACTATGGAGAGGCGTCCCTTTAATTACAGTATTGTTTATGTCAGCTGTGATGTTTCCTATGTTTTTACCAGATGGTACTTTTATTGACAAGCTAATAAGAGTTTTAATAGCGATTACATTATTTGAGGCAGCTTACATGGCAGAAGTTGTTAGAGGAGGTTTACAAGCTTTACCAAAAGGTCAATATGAAGCTGCTAAGTCTTTAGGAATGGGATATTGGAGAATGAACGCACTTATTATATTACCTCAAGCTCTAAAATTAGTAATACCTGGTATAGCAAATACACTGCTAGCCTTAGTAAAAGACACACCCTTAATTTTTGTAGTAGGGTTGATGGAATTAGCAGGTATGATAGGTTTAGCCAAGACTAATCCAAAATGGTTAGGAATGGCTATGGAAGGATATGTATTTGCCGGTTTAGTTTTTTGGATAATATGTTATGCAATGAGTAGATACAGTCAAAATTTAGAAAAAAAGCTAAGTACTGAGAGATAGAATGGGAAAAATAATTGAGTTAAAAAAAGTTAATAAATGGTTTGATAAATTTCAGGTATTAAAAGATATTGATCTTGAAGTTGCTCCACAAGAAAAAATAGTTATTTGTGGTCCGTCAGGGTCAGGCAAATCGACTTTAATTAGATGTATTAATAGATTAGAGGTACATCAAGAGGGAAATATTATCGTTGATGGCACAGAACTAGCTGAGAATACAAAAAATATCGAGAAGATAAGAGCTGAAGTTGGAATGGTATTTCAGCAATTTAATTTATTTCCTCATCTTTCAATTTTAGATAACTGTACATTGGCCCCTATTTGGGTAAAAAAGTTACCTAAAAAAGAAGCAGAAGAAGTTGCAATGAAAAATTTAACTAGAGTTCAGATAGATGATCAAGCTCTTAAATTTCCTGGTCAACTTTCAGGTGGTCAACAACAAAGAGCGGCAATAGCTAGAGCACTTTGTATGGAACCAAAAATTATGTTATTTGATGAACCTACTTCTGCATTAGACCCAGAGATGATTAAAGAAGTTTTAGATGTTATGGTCGATTTAGCAAAAGGTGGTATGACCATGATAGTAGTTACTCACGAAATGGGTTTTGCCAAGGAAGTTGCAGATTACATGATTTTTATGGATGAAGGAAAAATAGTTGAGAGAGCAAAAACAAAAGAGTTTTTTGAAAATCCAAAATCAGATCGTACTAAGTTATTCCTAAGTCAGATATTATAGCCACTTTGGTATTGGTAAATTTTTACTTTTTAAAAATTCTTTATTAAAGATTTTACTAGCATATCTTTTTCCATGGTCGCAAAGTATAGTAACTATAGTTTTCCCAGGACCCATTTTTTTTGCGAGTTTTATAGCACCAGCAATATTAATACCTGAAGATCCACCAAGTATAATTTTTTGACTTTCAATTAATTCATACACTATATTTAAAGCTTCTGTATCGTCTGTCTGAAAAGCATCATCAACTAATGCCTTTTCAAAATTTTTAGTAATTCTTCCAGTTCCAATACCCTCAGTTATCGAGTTACCTGAGCTTTCTAATTTATTATTCTTAATATGAGAAAATAGAGAAGAACCCATCGGATCAGACAAAGCAACTTTTATATTTTTATTTTTATTTTTTAATCCTATTGAAACACCAGCTAAAGTACCACCCGTACCAACTGCACAAGTAAAACCGTCCACTGAGCCAGCAGTTTGGTTCCAAATTTCTTCTGCTGTAGTTTTGATATGAGCATCTGTATTAATAACATTATCAAATTGATTAGCCCAGTAGACCCCTTTTTTACTTTTTTTATTTAAATCCTCAGCGATTTGTTGAGACTGTTTTATATAATTTTTAGGATTGGAGTATGGCACAGCATCAACCTCAATTAGTTCAGCACCTAATTTTTTAAGAGTTTCTTTTTTTTCTATTGATTGGGTATTAGGAATTACTATTTTAAGTTTAAGGTCATATTCTTTACAAACAACTGCTAAACCTATTCCAGTATTTCCAGCAGTTCCTTCTACAATGGTACCCCCTTTTGAAATAAGTTTTCTTTTGATTGCATCTTCAACAATAAATAATGCTGCTCTGTCTTTTACTGACTCTCCTGGATTAAAATATTCAGCCTTTCCATATATATTACAACCAGTCAATTCTGAGGCTTGTTTTAGTCTTAGTAATGGTGTATTTCCAATTTGAGAAATTACAGAAAAAGTTTCCATATCATTAAATATATGAAAAAATATTTACTTTCAATTGCTTTAATATCTATAATGTCTGTAGAAATTAATGCTCATGTAGACCATTATTCGAAATATAATTATTTAGAATATGAATTATTTAGAAACAATAAATCAATCGGTTACCATAAGTATAATTTTAAAAGAAGCGGATCAAATTTAATTATTGATAACGAGGTTGAATTTAAAATTACAAAACTAGGATTAGATCTTTATAAATATTATGCAAAAGGAGTGGAAAAGTATGAAAATGGAATTTTTTCAGGTTTTAACTCTGAGACTAATCAAAATAAAAAAGAAAAATACGTAAATATTACAATTGACCCAACTGACAAAAACTTAATTATTGATGGGTCATCATTTAAAGGTAAGGCAGATAAAAATATGATAATTGGAACTTGGTGGAATCATGAAATTGTTAGTAAAAAGGCTCAAATAAGTGCAGTTTCAGGTAGAATTATCGAGCAAAAAGTTGAATTTATAGGTAAAGAGGATGTTAAAATAGGCAACAAAGTTTATAGAGCGTTAAGATTTAATTTTAGTTCTTCGGATCCAAGTCTATCTAAAGATAAAAAACTTAATACTGACATATGGTATGAGGAAGATACATTCCTATGGGTAAAAGCTGCATTTGATAAAACTGGATATTGGGAATATAGGTTAAAAAATGTAAAATAACTAATTTTTAACACTTCATTTTTTTGATTTAGTCAATACTAAATATATGATTTTTTGTCTATTCTGGCCCCCAAAAAAAAAAATTATTGGTATTGCCAAAATGTTCATTTTGAGGTTTTATAATTAAAAATTTAGGGAGTTCTATGGAAGAAAATTTCAATATTCACTTAGGAAAGAAGTTAAGAATGAGAAGATTATCATTAGGTTTAACACAAACAAAGGTTGCACAAGCAATAAATGTTACTTTTCAACAAATCCAAAAGTACGAGAAGGGTACTAACGGTGTAAGTTCAAATAGATTAATGCAATTATCTCAGTTTTTAAAAGTACCAATAATATATTTTTTTGAGGATTTCAAAGAATTTAAAGACGTTATTTCAGACTCAGAATCTAATGAAGATTTAAATTACTCTTTTTTAAGTAGAACCTTCGCTTCTTTATCAAGAACTCAAAAAGAAAAAATTTTGCAAATCTTAAATAATACTTCTCAATTTGAGAGGGTAGGATAGTTGGCTCCTCGGGCAGGACTCGAACCTGCGACCAATTGATTAACAGTCAACTGCTCTACCAACTGAGCTACCGAGGAATACAAGCAACATACTTTTTTTAAAATAATAAAACAATAGGTTTTTTTGGAGGCCACGCCCAGAATCGAACTGGGATAAAAGGATTTGCAGTCCTCTGCGTAACCATTCCGCCACGTGGCCAATCTTTAGCATTAAAGCATTATAGTTATCATGTCTTTAATCTATTTTTATTATTATCGAATAAATATAACTTATTTTTTGGTAAGTAAATTGTAATTTTTTTATCTTTGATATTTTTAGAGCTTTTTATTCTTATTTCTGTACTATTAAAATACGTGAAAATGATTTTTTCTGACCCTAAATTTTCAATTAATTCAATATTAACTTCAACTGCTATTTCACTTTTGTTTTCTAATGAAATATCCTCTGGTCTAATTCCTACATAAAAACCATTTTCAAAATTTGAGTTTTCAAATTTAATACTTTTGTTAAATAAATTAAAAGTGTCTTTATCTTTAATATCTTTTTTATCAATTTTAATAATATTCATTTTTGGATTTCCGATAAATTCAGCTACAAAGATATTTTTTGGATTATTATAAATATCATCTGGCGAACCAAACTGTTCAATATTTCCTTTATTCATAATTACAATTTTATCAGCTAAAGTCATCGCCTCTATTTGATCATGAGTAACATATATTATATTGCTTTTTAATTTTTTGTGTAATTTTGATATTTCAACTCGCATCTCTGATCTTAGAGCTGCGTCAAGGTTTGAAAGAGGTTCATCAAATAAAAATAGTTTTGGATTTCTTGTAATTGCTCTTCCTATTGCAACTCTTTGTCTTTGTCCGCCTGACAGTTCTTTTGGTTTTCGATCTAGTAGTTCTTCAATTTTAAGAATTTTTGCAGTTTCAAGTACTTTGTCCTTAATCTCATTTTTGTTTAATTTATCATTTGTTAAACCAAATGAAATGTTTTTAAAGACATTCATGTGCGGGTATAAGGCGTATGATTGAAAAACCATAGCAATTTGTCTCTTAGATGGTAGTAAATCATTTAATAGACTATTTTCTAAAATAATTTTTCCTTTATCTATCTTTTCTAGTCCAGCTATCATTCTAAGGAGTGTAGTTTTCCCACAACCTGAGGGACCCAGCAAAACAATGAATTCTCCTTTTTCAACTTTAAGGTTAAAATTACTAACTACATTGTTATCTTCAAAAGATTTGTCTATATCTGTAAATTCTAAAAATGCCATATTTCAATAATTTTCTCATTTTAACTTATTTCAAACCTCGTATGCATTTTAATCATATTAGATTTCATTTCAGTATTGTTAAACTTAATCCATTATTTAAATAATTAATAGGAGGAAAAATGAAAAAAATAATAGGGCTCATTTTTGCTTTAACTTTATTTACGTCTAATAGTTTCGCAGATATTACTTTTTGGACTACTGAAGTTCAACCAGCAAGGATGGAAAAACAAATGGAAATGGCTAAATCGTTTGAGACCAAAACTGGTATTAAGGTTGAGGTTATTCCAGTCGAGGAAAAAGATTTAGGTTCTAGAGCTACAGCTGCAGCAGCAGCAGGAAACCTTCCAGACGTAATCTATCACACTCTACAATATGTTTTACCTTGGGCAGAGGCAGGAATACTTGATGTTAACGCTAACAATGATGTTGTTAAAAGTTTAGGTAAAAAAACATTTGCTCCAGGTGCATTGAACATGGCAAAAAAAGGTGGAAAAATTGCTGCAGTTCCAGTTGATGGATGGACACAGATGGTTGTTTATAGAAAAGATCTATTTAAACAAGCTGGTCTTGAACCACCAACAAGTTACGAGAATATTACAAAAGCTGTAAAAATTCTTTCAAGCGGAGACATGTTTGGATTTGTGGCTGCAACTAAAACTGATGAAAACTTTATGAGTCAGGTTCTTGAGCACGTTCTTTTAGCAAACGGGGTAAACTTTGTTAAAAAAGGTGGAACAAAAAAACAAGGTAAAGCTCTTAAGAATTCTTTAGAATTTTATAAGGTTATAGCTAAAGCAAGTCCCCCAGGTGAATTATTCTGGAAACAATCTAGGGAATTATACTTTGCAGGTAAAACTCCAATGATAATTTGGTCACCATTTATTATGGATGAATTAGCCGGATTAAGAGACTCGGCACCGCCAACAATAAATAGTGATCCAACATCACCAGAGCTCGCTTCAAAAACTGGTTTCATAACAAACTTTAGTGGACCAAATAATAAGAAGGGCGCTGCATGGGCAGATGTAAGATATTTTGGTATCACAGCTGATGCAGATACTGATGAAGCTAAAAAGTTTGTTGAATATTCCATGGATGAAGGTTACACAAGCACTTTAGCAATCGCACCTGAGGGTAAATTTCCTGTAAGAAGAGGAAATTCATCAGATCCTGCTGCGTTTACAAAAGCTTGGAGTAAGTTACCAGTTGGTGTGGACAGAAAAAAACCATTAACTGAACTTTATTCTTCTGATGTAATCAACAATATTGTTGCTGGATTAGACACTGCAAACAGATGGGGTGTAAAAGAAGGGGAACTTTCTAGAGCATCAAAAATTATCAATGCTCAATTTTTGAATAGAATAACAAGAGAATACATTGATGATCAGATATCTGTTGATGAAGCGGTTAAAAAAATTAACGATGAATTAGCAAAATTCTAGTAAATATATTTCTTAAAAGCGGATAATAAGATATTATCCGCTTTTAAATGAGTACCACATTATCAAAAATAGAAAAAAGAACAGCATACACACTTCTTTTACCTGCTGTATGTCTAGTTTTTTCAATTATTTTATTTCCAATTTTTGCAAATGTTTGGATTAGTTTCAAAGAAGTTGGACTTAAAGATATAAGAATTCCTGAGCCAAGAGCAAAAAAAATTGTTAAAAGTGTACAAGGTAACAATTCTGAATTAAAAATTATTTATAAATTAAGAAACAGCTCTTTAACTCAAGATATAAGAGAGGTGAGATTCTTAGATAAATTTCCTAAAAATATTGAGCCCAAGGGTTTAGATACAAGATGCGAATTCAAATCAAAAAAAATTAAATGTTTTTTTGGTAACTGGAAGGCAGGTTATCGTGAAAATTTTGAAATTGTAATTAAAGACATAAATGATAATGCTATTAATAGTCAAAACATTAAGTCTTATAAGCCAGACTTAAATGGAAAATCTGACAATATTTTATTGACTACCGATTTTACACTCAAAAATTTTAAAAGTGTTTTCTTGAATAACAATTTTTTTGAACTTTTAACGACAACTTTTTACTTTACTTTTTTTGGAACTCTCGGCGCTATTTTACTTGGAATATTTGCTGCTCAACTAGTAAACCAAAAATTTTATGGTAGATCTTTAATGCGAAGTATACTACTTTTTCCTTACGTAGGTCCCGTAGTTGCCTTGGCTTATACATGGACCTTACTCCTAGATCCAAATAGTGGCACTATAAATTCTCTACTTGTAAGTTATGGAATTATAGAAAAACCAATAAATTTATTAGGTCAAAAGTACTTAATTGTTAACATTTTAGGATTCGAGTTAAAATTTAGATTAGCTTTGACCACGGTTATATTTTTTGAAATTTGGCGGTATTTTCCTTTAGCTTTTTTATTTATATTAGCAAGACTACAAGCTATTCCTAAGGACCTTTATGAAGCTGCTGATGTAGATGGAGCCGGACCGTTTAAAAAATTTTTTCATATCACTCTTCCACAAATTACAGCAATATTATCTATTTTATTTATGATAAGATTTATTTGGAACTTTAACAAATTTGAAGATATTTTTTTATTAACTGGTGGCGCTTCAGGCACATTGACGTTACCAATAAATGTTTATCAACAAGGATTTGCTGTATCAAATATCGGAATGGGCTCAGCAGTCTCAATAGTAATCGTATTATTATTAATAACTTTTATGATTATTTATTTTAGATTAATAGCAAAGAAGGCAAATGAAATATAAATCTTTAATAATAACTTTATTTGCATCGTCAATTTTTTTAGCAACAATTATTTGTTTATGGACAATAATGGCAACATTACAAGGCGTAAGTTTTACAGATCTTAACTTCAATTTCAATGTATTACTATCACTTGGGCTAACTATTGTCTCTATATTTATCGGAAACAAATTCAATCATCTTTTAAAAATTTTTATATTATCTATATCATTTACAATTTTATATGTATTTTTAAGTAAGAGCTCACCGCTTTGGTATACGGGAGGTATATTTATATTAATTTTATTTTTTACTAATAAATTAAGAAAATATGATTTTAAATATCTTAGTCAAGATTTTATATCTGAAAAAATTGTGTTTGAGTTTTTATCTTTATTTGCAATACTATTTTTTGCATTAGTTATATTATTTCCTTTTTACATTATGTTTGTAACCAGCTTTAAAACACAGACTGCTCTGTTAATTAATCCTCTTGATTTAAGCATTGATTTTTCAAAAAATATTTTTGAAATTTTTAATTCATACTTTGTCATTTTCAAAACTTATGATTTTGGTAGATATATCCTAACTAGTTCTTATGTCTCAATTGGAACTGTTTTAATAAATTTATTATTTGCTATTCCAGCTGCTTATGCTGTTGCAAGATTGAACTTTTTTGGAAAAACTTTTCTTTCAACATCAATATTAATAATCTATATGTTTCCAGCCATAGTATTGGTAATTCCGCTATACACAGTTTTTAGTCAACTAGGCTTGAGAAACTCTATAGGAGGTTTGCTTATTGTTTATACAGCAACTACTTTACCTGTAGCCATTTATATGCTCCAGGGTTATTTTAAAAGCATACCTAAAGAAATTGAAGAAGCTGGACTTATCGATGGACAAAACTGGTTTGGTATAATTATCAAAATAATTATACCTCTCAGTTTACCTGCTATTGCATCAGTATCATTATATGTGTTTATGATAGCTTGGAATGAATTTTTGTTTTCATTAATGTTTTTAGATAATCCTAAAACATTTACATTATCTAGGGCAATAAATCATTTAACTGGAGATGCAGAAACACCACGACAATATCTAATGGCTGGATCAGTGATTGTTACTTTGCCAATACTTTTAATTTTTGTATATTTTGAAAAATATTTAGTAAGTGGACTAACAGCTGGAAGTGTAAAAGGATAATGAATAGTACAATAAAATTTGCAAAAAAAACGTTAATAAATAATAGAAGATCGAATTATACTTTACCTACAAATACTAAACTTTATCCTGCACAATGGAATTGGGACTCAGCTTTTATTGCGTTAGGTTATTCAAATTTCAATTTAAATTACACATTTAAAGAAATTAAAACTTTAATTTCAGGACAGTGGGATGATGGAATGATTCCACATATTCTTTTTCATATTAAAGATTTAAATTATACACCTAACTATAAAGCTTGGAACTGTGGTAAAAAAATTTCCTCATCTGGAATAACTCAACCACCGATATTAGCAAGTATTTTAAGGATAATTATTGAAAGAAAAAAATTTTCAAAAAAAGAGATTAAAAAATATCAAACCTTAATATTAAAAATTAAAAAATATTTAGAATGGTTTATTAGATACAGAGATCCAAAAAGAACAGGTTTAATTTCTATACTTCATCCATGGGAAAGTGGGTATGACAATTCTCCTTTATGGGACAAACCAATGAGCAAGATCAAAATAGAGTCTAAACTTAAATACAAAAGAAAGGATAATAAAATTGTTGAAAAAAATCAAAGACCATTAAAAATAGATTATGATAGGTACGTAACAATAAAAAATCACTTCAGGCGACTGAATTATGATCCTAAGAAACTTTACTACAAATCAAAATTTAATGTTGTTGATGTAGGATTTAATTCACTATTTTTAAAAGCTTTGAAAGATTTAGATTTTTTACTTAAATTTGTAGGCAAGAGCTGCTCTTCATTAAAAAAATATATTCTTTTAAATGAGAACAAACTTATGAAATTATTCAATTCAAAAAAAATGAAATTTAAAAATAAAGATCTTAGAAATAATACTTTAATAGAAGTACCGTCAATAACTAATTTTTTTATGCTATTTGCAGATTTAAATAATAATTTAATTAATAGAGGATTAATTAAATGTTTAAAAAAATATTATAAAGATGAGAAATATTTTTTTCCTTCAATAAGCTCTAAGCATAAATCTTTTGAGGAAAAGAGGTACTGGAGAGGACCAGTATGGGTTAATTGCAATTGGATAATTTATCAAGGATTGAAAAATAAAGATAAAAAGTTTGCTGAAATTATAAGAAAAAAGACAATTAATTTAATCGAAAAAAAAAAATTTCGTGAATATTATAGTTGTAAGTCAGGTTTAGGCATGGGTGCTAAAAACTTTTCTTGGACTGCTGCCTTATATCTAGATTTTAAACTTAATAGATCTTAAAATCTGATATATATCTCTAAATATCGAAAAAAATGGAATTTAAAAAATACAATCACAATATAGAAGAAAAAAAAATCTCGGATTTTTGGATTAAAAAAGGTTTATTTAAACCAAAAAAAAGTAAATTAAATAGAAAATTTTCCATAGTAATCCCTCCACCTAATGTGACTGGAAGATTGCATATGGGACATGCATTAAACAACAGCCTTCAAGATGTTTTAATTAGATTTAACAGGATGAAAGGCCTCGAAACTCTATGGCAGCCAGGAACTGATCATGCCGGAATTGCAACCCAAGCAGTTGTAGAAAATAATCTTTTAAAAGAAGGAATAAAAAAAAATGATTTAGGAAGAAAAAAATTCATTAAAAAAATTTGGAAATGGAAAGAAGAGTCTGGTGGAATTATTTTAGATCAACTAAAAAAATTAGGTTGCTCTTGTGATTGGTCAAGAACTAGGTTTACTATGGATAAAGATTTGTCTAAAGCTGTAATTAAAGTTTTTGTTGATCTGTATAAAAATAAGCTGATTTACAAGGATAAAAAATTAGTTAATTGGGATACGAAACTTCAAACTGCTATTTCTGATTTAGAAGTTATCCAAAAAGATGTTCAATCCCAATTGTATTATATTGATTATTTAATCGAAAACTCTGATCAAAAAATTACAATCGCAACTACAAGGCCAGAAACTATGATGGGGGATACAGCAGTAGCTGTAAATCCCAAGGATGAAAGATATATTAATTTAATTGGAAAAAATGTTGTAATTCCAATTGTAAATAGAACTGTAAAAATTATTTCTGATCATTACGCTGATCCTGAACAAGGCTCGGGGGCTGTAAAAATTACACCTGCGCATGATTTTAATGACTATGAAGTTGGCAAGAGAAACGAATTAGAAATATTAAATATTTTTGAAAAAAATGGCAGAATAAATAAAAATGGAGTGAAAGAATTTCATGGTTTAGACAGATTTGAAGCAAGAAAGCTTTTAATTAAAAAATTGAAGGAAATAGGCTCCCTAGTAAAAATTGAAAATATAAAAAATAAAGTTCCATATGGAGATAGATCAAACACTATAATCGAACCTCTTTTGACTGAGCAATGGTTTGTAGATGCAAAAAAATTATCAAAAAAACCTATAAAGATTGTTAGAGAGGGTAAAACTTCTTTTTTTCCAAACAACTGGTCCAAAACATTTTTTCAATGGATGAATGATATTGAGCCTTGGTGTATATCTAGACAGATTTGGTGGGGTCATAGAATACCTGCTTGGTACGACGAACACGGTAATATTTTTGTAGCTGAAAATGAAAAAGATGCAAAAAAGATAGCAAAGAAAAAAAATGGAAATAAACATTTTAAGTTAAGACAGGAAACGGATGTTTTAGATACCTGGTTTTCATCAGCTCTATGGCCTTTTGCAACCCTTGGGTGGCCAAACAAAACCAAAGAACTTAATAAATTTTATCCAACTTCAGTTCTCGTTACTGGTTTTGATATTATTTTCTTCTGGGTAGCAAGGATGTTGATGATGGGAAATTATTTCAGAAAAAGTACACCTTTTCATAAAGTATATGTTCATGCCTTGGTAAGAGATGAAAAGGGCCAGAAAATGTCAAAATCAAAAGGTAATGTGATTGATCCATTAGATTTAATAAATGAATATGGAGCAGATAGTCTAAGATTTACTTTAATTTCGATGGCTTCTCCAGGACGAGATGTAAAATTATCAAAAGATAGAGTTACTGGAAATAGAAACTTCATAACAAAAATTTGGAGTGCAAATAATTTTTTAAAACTTAATAATTGTAGATTAGATAAAAAGATAAATTTGAACTTAATTAAACTTCCAATAAATCATTGGATTTATAACGAATTTATAAAAACACAAAATTTAATCACAAATTATATTGAAATATTTAGGTTTGATGAAGCTGCTAGGTATGCATATCAATTTGTTTGGCATTCCTATTGCGATTGGTATTTAGAGTTCTTAAAACCTATTTTTAATTCAAAAAATAAGAGTGAAATTAAAGAGGCCAAGGCTTTCTCATCATTTATGATGGCAAATATTCTTAGAATTCTTCATCCTTTTATCCCTTTTCTCACTGAAAAATTGTGGTCTTTAAATGCTTATAAAAAGATTTTCAATAATTTTTTAATTTGCTCCAATTGGCCAGAATTTAAGATAATTAAAAAATTTAGCAAAAATCAAAATAATATAAATGATTTAATTGAAATAGTTTCTAACATTCGATCTACTAAAGCAGAGTTAAAAATTACGCCAAAATTATATTGTGACATATTTTTTGATGATAAATCAGGAAAATTAGAGAAATTGGTAAATAAAAATATTAATTTGATAAAACAGGTTGGTAGAGTAAATAATGTTCTTACAAAAAAGATTAGAGATAAAAATTCAATAGAAATCTTGGTTCTAAAGGAAAAAATTTCATTAAATTTTAATGAGGATGTAAATTTAGTATCTCAAAAAGAGAGAATTTTACAAAAAATTGAGACAATTAATAAACAAATAACTAGTTTAAATAATAAGCTCAAAAATAAGGCTTATGTGACAAATGCACCCAAAGAAATAGTTCAAAATGATAAAAATTTAGTTAAAGAATTAACTATTGAAGATGAAAAATTAAGAAGTATTGTATCTAGTATTAATTAAATGTCTAAAATTGATAAAAAAAAACTACCAAGTCGTCATACATCTTTAGGCCCAGATAGAGCTCCACATAGATCTTTTTACTATGCAATGGGAGAAACAGAACAGGATGTAGCGAAACCATTTGTTGGTGTCGTTTCAACGTGGAATGAAGCTGCCCCTTGTAACACAGCTTTAATGAGACAAGCTCAGTCAGTTAAAAAAGGAGTGAAAGAGAGTGGGGGTACGCCGAGGGAATTTTGTACTATTACTGTTACTGACGGTATAGCAATGGGCCACGAGGGAATGAAATCATCTTTAATTTCAAGAGAGATAATTGCCGACTCTGCCGAACTTACCGTGAGAGGACATTGTTATGACGCTTTAGTTGGAATTGCAGGTTGCGATAAATCTTTACCAGGTTTGATGATGTCTATGTTAAGACTAAATGTTCCCAGTGTTTTTATTTATGGTGGTTCTATCTTACCTGGAAAATTTAAAGGAAAAGATGTTACAGTTGTTGATGTATTTGAAGCTGTAGGCAAACATTCATCAGGCGTAATGTCTTCGGATGAATTAAGAGAATTAGAATTAGTTGCTTGCCCAAGTGCAGGAGCCTGCGGCGGACAATTCACCGCTAATACAATGGCTTGTGTTTCAGAAGCAATAGGTCTTGCTTTGCCATACTCAGCAGGAACACCAGCACCCTATGAGGAAAGAGACAAATATGCTTTTGATAGCGGACAAACGGTAATGAATTTATTAGAAAAAAATATTAAACCACGAGACATTGTAACAAAAAAAGCTTTAGAAAATGCTGCTACAATTGTTGCAGCGACAGGGGGATCAACAAATGCAGCTTTACATCTTCCTGCCTTAGCAAATGAGGTAGGGATAAAATTTGATCTTATGGATGTTGCAAAAATTTTTAAAAAAACACCTTATCTCGCAGACTTAAAACCTGGTGGTAAATATGTAGCTAAAGATATGTGGGAAGCTGGCGGTGTTCCTATGTTACTAAAAACTTTATATGACGGAGGATATATTCATGGCGAGTGCATGACGGTTACAGGTAAAACAATGAAAGAAAATTTGGCTAGTATTAAGTTCAATACAAACCAAAAAGTTTTAAGAGAATATAATAATCCACTTTCTCCAGATGGTGGAGTTGTTGGACTGAAAGGTAATTTAGCTCCAGAAGGGGCAATCGTAAAAATTGCAGGATTAAAAAAATTACAATTTACAGGCAAAGCTAGATGTTTTGATAATGAGGAAGATGCAATGAAAGCAGTACAGACAAAAAAATATAATGATGGTGAAGTAATAATAATTAGATACGAAGGTCCAAAAGGCGGACCAGGAATGAGGGAAATGCTTTCAACAACTGGAGCTATTTATGGACAAGGCAAAGGTGAAAAAGTTGCACTTATAACTGATGGAAGATTTTCAGGAGCTACTAGAGGTTTCTGTGTTGGTCACGTTGGCCCAGAAGCTGCAATGGGTGGCCCAATTGCACTTCTTAAAAATGGAGATGTAATAGATATAGACGCAAAAAAAGGATCAATTAATGTAAGACTTACCAGCGCTCAATTAAAAGCTAGAAGAAAAAAATGGAAAGAAAAAAAATCAAGTTTTGGATCGGGAACGATTTGGAAATATGCTCAAACAGTAGGACCTGCTTATCTCGGTGCTCCAACACATCCAGGTAAGAAAAAAGAAGTAAAAGAATATTCGAAAATTTAATGAAAATTCGTCCAGTAATTTTATGTGGCGGTTCTGGCACAAGACTTTGGTCTGATAAAAAACATCATCAACCAAAGCAGTTTATCAATTTTGGAAATTGGACGTTATTCGGAAAAACTTTAGAGAGAATAAAAAGTTCTATTTTTGATTATCCAATAATAAGTACTAATAAAAAATATTTAGGAGAAATTAAAAAACACTTGAAACTTAAAGGTTTTAAGAAATATAAGATTATTCTTGAACCAGCGAAAAGAAATACCGCTCCTGCTATACTCAGTTCAGCACTAATAAAAGAAATACCTGAGAGCCAACCCTTAATTTTTCTAACATCAGATCATTTAATTGAGAAAAAAAATTTGTTTAATAAATCTATAAAAAAAAACCAAAAATACCTTACAGATAAAAATATCTTTATATTTGGAATTAAACCTTCTAACCCTTCACCTGAGTTTGGTTATTTTTTATCAAAACGAGTAAGCAATAAATACAAGGTTTCAAAATTTATTGAAAAACCAAATTTAGAAAAAGCAAAAAAAATCATTAAAAAAAATGCTTATTGGAATTCAGGAATGTTTTTCCTTACAAAAAAATCTATAATTAATAACTTCAAGAAGTATCAAAATAGAAACTTTAATTGTTGTTTAAACTCTGTAAATAAATCAAAATTAAGAAATAATGTTTATTATCTAAATAAAAATGACTTTTTAAAATGCAAGTCAATTTCTTTTGATTACGCAATATTGGAAAAATCAAAAGATATAAATGCTATAAATTTAAATATACCTTGGTCTGATCTAGGTAGCTGGAAAGAAATTTGCAAAATCTATGATAAATTAAAGTCTAAATATCAAAAAAAGAAAAATATTTTTTACAGACCTTGGGGTAGGTATACGAATTTATACAACGGTAAAAATTTTTTAATTAAAGAACTTTATGTAAAACCTAAAGGAGTTTTAAGTCTTCAAAAGCACTTTTATCGTTCTGAACATTGGGTTGTAACTCAAGGTACTCCAAAAATAACTCTCAACAAAAAAAATTTTTTTTTAAAAACTAATGAAACTATTTTTATACCAGTTAAATCTATTCACAGAATAGAAAACCCGTATAAGAAACCGGTAAAAATAATTGAAGCTCAATTAGGATCAATTCTAAAAGAAACTGATATAGTCAGATATCAAGATATATACGGTAGAGTTAAATAATTTCAAGTTCGATCGGTGTGTGATCAGATGGCTTTTCCCTAGATCTTGGTTTTTTATTTATATTAATTGATTTGATATTTTCAATTAAACTATTAGAAAGTAAAAAATGATCTATTCTCATGCCATAATTTTTTTGCCAAGAACCTGCAAAGTAGTCCCAAAAGGTATACTCTTGTTTTGTTTTATTTTTAAATCTATAAACATCTTTAAAACCTAAATTTATTAATTCTCTATATTTTTTTCTTATTTCCAATCTGCCTAAAGCATCATTTTCATATCTTTTAAAATCATGAACATCTATCTCTTCAGGAATAATATTAAAATCTCCGGCGATAAGAATATTCGAGTTTTTTTCAATTTTCTTTTTAACATTTGATATAAATTTTTTTAACCACTCTTTTTTATATTCATATTTTTCTGTATCAACAGGATTTCCATTTGGAACGTAAATATTAATAAGTTCTATATTTTTTTTTTTTAATTTTAACTCAGCAGTAATAATTCTAGATTGTTTTAAATCATCTTTAATAAAGCTATTATTAATTTTATCTAATTCCTGTTTAGATATAATAGCAACACCATTGTAACTTTTTTGACCATAAACATAAGAATTATATCCAATATTTTTAAAATCTTCATAAGGAAAACTAATATCTTGAGTTTTAATTTCTTGGAGTAATAAAATATCTGGGTTAGATTGTTTGATATAATCAACAATATTGGTAATTCTTGCTCTAACCGAATTTACGTTCCATGAAATTATTTTCATCAAACAGAAAAAGAAAGACCACAACCACATGAAACTGAAGCTTTAGGATTATTTATAGAAAAAGACTCACCAATCATTTCTTTTTTAAAATCCACAGTTGAGCCTGCTATTATATCAAGTGACAACTTATCTATCACAGTTTTATTAAACAAGATATCGTCTTTCTCAATTTTATCATCAAAGCTAAAATTATATTTAAATCCAGAACACCCGCCCCCTTGAACTGAAATTCTAAAATATTTTTTTTCTTCGCTTTTAGTGATTTTTTCTATTTGGATTTTTGCACTATTGGTAAATTCTAATTTTTTTTCCATAATAATTTAGTATATAATCTATATAGTAAGCATGCAAAAAAATTCAATCCAAACTTTATCTAAATTAGCTGTACCATTAAAGTCAAAGGGTAGGTTTTTTAAAGAAAAAAAAACTCCATTAAGATCAGATTTTCAAAGGGACAGAGATAGAATAATACACTCAACTGCTTTCAGAAGACTTAAACATAAAACACAAGTTTTTGTTAATACCTCAGGAGATCATTTTAGAACAAGAATCACTCACTCTTTAGAGGTAGCTCAAATAGCCAGAACATTGTCTAAATTTTTTAATTTAAATGAAGATTTATGTGAAACACTCAGTTTAGCTCACGATTTAGGACACACTCCATTTGGGCATGCAGGTGAAGATGCACTGAATCATTGTATGAGGAAATTTGGAGGATTTGATCACAACATTCAAACATTAAGAATAATCCTATTTTTAGAAAATAGGTATTATGAATTTAAGGGTTTAAACTTAACTTTAGAGACACTAGATGGATTGATTAAACATAATGGCCCAATTAAAAATTTAAATAAATTTAATAAAATTTTAGGACTTTCATATTTCAAAAATAAAATTAAATTTTCTTTAAGTCCATCGCTTGAGGCACAGATTGCTTCAATTTCAGATGATATAGCATACAATAGTCATGATATAGAAGATGGATTAAAAGCGAATCTGTTTAATCTCAGTGATTTAGAAAAAATTCCGGTTTTAAATAAAATTGTTTTGAAACATAAGAAAAAAATAAAAAAAAATTCAAAGGATTTAGTTATCAGGCAAATAGTAAGAGAAATAATTAATGAAATGGTTAAAGATTTGATAAAAACTACCCAAATAAATATTAAGAAAAATAAAATTAATAATATTAACGATGTTTTAAACTCTAAAAATCCACTTGTAACCTTTTCAAAAAACATGAGTAAATTTGATAAAAAAATTAAAATTTTTTTAAGAAGAAAAATGTATTACCACAAGAAAGTACGTTTCAATACCGACACAGGAAAAAAAATTATTAAAAAATTATTCTTATCAATTAAAAGAAATCCAAGAAACTATTTAAATGTTAGTAAGTACGACAAAACGAATATCGCAAGATCAATTTGTGATTTTATTGCTGGCATGACCGACAGATATGCAATAAATCTTTACAATAAAATAAAATGAATATATTTGAAAATTATTTAACACAAATAAATAAAATTATTTTAGAAAGAAAAAATTTTTTAAATTTAGATAATATTGACAACTTACATAATGTAATTCTAGAAATTCCACCTGAGCATTTCAATTACGATTTATCAACCAATATTTGTCTAGCTTTAGCAAAAGCTAATAAAACCGCACCTAATAAACTAGCATTAAAGATTAAAAATCTTCTTTTAGATAAAATTAATCATTTTGAAAAAATTGATGTTGCAGGACCTGGTTTCCTTAATATTAAACTTTCTAAACAAGGGATTGCTGAAAATATAAATGAAATAATCAAGAATAAAGAAAACTTTGGATCAAAACAAACTAATAACACATATAATGTAGAATTTGTTTCAGCAAATCCAACTGGCCCAATGCATGTTGGACATTGTAGAGGAGCCATCTTTGGAGATGTTTTATCTAATTTACTACTATTCAATGGAAACAAAGTTGTAAAAGAATATTACATTAATGATTATGGAAACCAGATCAAAAATTTTGTTCAGTCTATTTACTTAAGAATAAGGGAAATTAAATTTAAGGAAAAATTCATTATTAAAGAACATTTGTACCCTGGAGACTACATCAGAGAAATAGCTAAGAATATAATTTCAAGAAATAAAAACTTAAATGTCGAGACATTTGATAATTGCTTTGACGAACTTAAAGCACTTTCTTTAAAGGAGTCAATGAAACTTATAAAAAATGATTTAAAAAAACTTGGTATTAAACACGACAATTTTTTCTCTGAAACAGATTTGGTTAATCAAGATTTAGTTAAAAAAGCAGTAAAAAAACTACAAGATAAAAAATTTGTAGAGGAAGGCTATTTAGATCCGCCAAAGGGTGATGAGTCTAAAAACTGGAAAAAGGTTAAAAGATTAATTTTTAAATCATCAAAATTTGGTGATGATATGGATAGAGCATTACAAAAAAATGATGGATCATGGACTTACTTTGCCAATGATGTTGCATACCACTCAGACAAGATAAATAGAAAATTTGATAATTTGATTAATGTTCTTGGTGCAGATCATACAGGATATATAAAAAGGATTACAGCTGCTGTTACCGCTTTATCAAATGCAAAGGTAAAACTTAATTGTAAAGTTTGTCAGTTAGTAAAACTTTACAAAAATGGAAAGCCTTTTAAAATGTCTAAAAGAGCGGGTGATTTTATTTCTGCTCAAGATTTATTAAATGAAGTTAATAAAGACGCTATAAGATTTATGATGTTGAACAGAAGTAATGATATGGAGTTAGATTTTGATTTTGAAAAAGTAAAAGAAAAAACTAAAGATAATCCAGTTTATTATGTCCAGTATGCATATGCTAGAATAAATTCAATTGCTAGAACACTTAAAAAAAATTTAAAAGATGAAATATATATTGATACCAAATCATTTAATTTTAATGAATATGAAGAAAAAATTTATAGAAAAGTATTCGAGTGGCCGAAAATAATTGAGTCAGCAGCTTATAAATTTGAACCACACAAAATTCCTTTTTATTTATACGAGCTTTCTACATTATTTCACTCTTACTGGAGCAAGGGTAATGAAGACAGTAAATTTAGATTTATTGAAAAGGGGGTTTTAAAAAGATTTGAGTCTTTTGTCTTTCTTTATTTGATTGCAATAGTTATTAGAAATGGAATGAATATTCTAGGAGTTTCACTTCCAGAAAAAATGTGATGATTAAAATCTTTAATATTATTATGTTCTTAATAATAATTATTTTTATACTTAGTATCTATAATTATTATTCATCTAATAAAAATGTGGATGCAAAAAATTATAATCGTAAAAATATTGATCAGATTTTGAAAGAAAAAATTACTGATCTTCCAGTGTTAAAAAGTGATACTGATAACGTTATTGAATTTAATAACTCTTTAAATGATAACATTCAAGAGAATAAGAAAAGAAGCTTTTGGGATTTACTTAAAAAACAATGAAAAAGAAAGCACTAATTATAAGTCTAAATGGAACCAAATTATCAAAGATGGAAAAAATTCTTTTGTCAAAAGAAAAACCTTGGGGAGTTATTCTTTTTAAAAGAAATATAAAATCTAGAAAACAAATAAAGAATTTAACTATGAAAATAAGATATTTAACTAATGACAATAAATTTCCAATTATAATTGACGAAGAGGGAGAAAAAGTCTCTAGATTGAAAAATATTATAAACCACGGTATATCAGCAAGTTTTTTTGGAAATCTATTTAAAAAGGATAGAGATTTCTGCTCAAAAACTTACCAAGAATATATTTTCTCAATAAGTAAAATTTTAAATGAGCTGGGTATAAATATTAATACAATACCAGTGCTTGATGTTGTAAGAAAGAATACTAGTAAAGTAATTGGAAATAGAAGTTTTTCAAATGATATAAAAATAGTAAAGCAACTAGGAAAATTAACCTTAAGATATCTTCACAAAAAAAAAATAGTTGGAATTATTAAACATATACCGGGACATGGAGCTGCTACAGTAGATAGCCATAAAAAATTACCTAGAGTAAAATTAAATTTAAATAAGCTAAACAAAATAGATTTTTACCCTTTTAAATTATCGAATGCAAAATTGGCTATGACAGCTCATATTCTTTATACGAAAATTGATAATAGTAATGCGGCAACACATTCAAAAAAAATCATCAAAGAAATTATAAGAAAAAAAATAGGTTTTAAGGGCATACTAATTTCAGATGATATTTCTATGAAAGCTTTGAAATATGACTTAATTACAAATGCAACTAAATCAATAGAAGCTGGCTGTAATTTAGTTTTATATTGTGCAGGAAAAACAAGTGACAACTTCAAATTGATTAAATCTGTGCCATATATTGATAAATTTACTTCAAAAAAAACTTCAGAATTTTATAAATTTTTAATGTAAAATTAATTATGGAATCAAATAACACGACCCAGATATCTATTGATATTCCAAATTATACTGGGCCATTAGAGCTTTTACTCGATTTGGCAAAATCACAAAAAGTTAATTTAACTGAAATTTCAATCACTTTATTAGCAGATCAATTTTTAGAATTTATAAAAAATCATGAAGATTTAAATCTTGAAACTGCATCAGAATATTTATTGATGGCTACTTGGCTCGCATATTTAAAATCAAAACTTTTACTACCTGACGACGACGATGACGACTTTAAAGCTCTTGAAGTAGCTGAGAAATTAAAACTACAACTAAAGAAATTAGAATTAATTAGAATTTTATCAGATCAAATGCTCCAAAAAAAAAGATTAGGGGTTCATATTTTTTCTAGAGGAATGAAAGGTGGTATAAGATCTATCAACACACCTATTTATAATGTTTCTCTTTATGAATTGTTAAAAACTTACTCTAATATTCAAATGCAAAAAACTTTTCAAAATATAAGTATTCCAAAATTACCAGTTTTTACTACTGAAGAAGGTATCAAGCATTTAAAAAATAATCTTAATGGAATCAAGAATTGGAAAAATCTTATTGAATTAATTCCAAAATTTTATTCAGAAAATAAAATGAAAAAAACAGGCGTAGCTGGTATATTTGCTGCAAGTTTAGAGTTAACAAAAGAGGGATTGCTTTCGATATCTCAAAAAAAAATATTTGATAATCTAATGGTAAAAAAAAAGCAAAATGAATAATAAAAAAAAAAATAATATAATAGACTTTCCTTCATCACCAACTAAAATTGAAAGACAAGTTGAAGCTATTTTATTCGCAGCATCAGAACCTTTAGATGTAGAAACAATCGAAAAAAGAATAAATACATCAGTTAATTTAAAAAAGATTCTAGAAAACCTTAAGGAAATTTATAAAAAAAGGGGAATAAATTTAGTATGTATTAAAAACAGGTGGTCCTTTAGAACAGCTGAAGATTTATCAAAATTGATGGCATTACAAAAATCTACGCAAAAAAAATTATCAAAAGCTACAATAGAAACTTTAGCAATTATTGTTTATCACCAACCGGTAACTAGATCTGAAATTGAGGAAATTAGAGGTGTTTCATTTGCATCAAACACCTTAGAAATATTACTCGAACTTGACTGGGTAAGGCCTGCCGGTCGAAAGAATGTTCCTGGGAAACCAATTCAGTATGCTACTACAGAAAATTTTTTAAACCACTTTAACATCCAAAAGTTATCAGATTTACCTACTATTGATGAACTAGGGTCAGCAGGGCTTATTGATACGTCATCTATAGATAAATCTATTTTTGGAACTGGAAAATTCTATAAAGAACAGTCTATATCTGAAAAGCAGAATATTTACGAAGATATAGACGAGGCAATTAAAAAAACACCTCAAGAAGAAAAATAAACATATTTATTTAGGTCTTTTTATTGTATATAATTAATCATCATGGGAATTAGTTTCTGGCAAATAGCAATTGTAGTTGTCCTAGTTGTCTTGCTTTTTGGACGAGGTAAAATATCTAGTTTAATGGGTGATGTAGCAAAAGGCATCAAAAGTTTCAAAAAAGGCATGTCTGATGATACATCTACAACCAATCAAGATGATAATTCTAAGTCAGATAGTTCTGACTCCGAAAATAAATAATAGAAATGCCTCAAATTGGTTGGTTAGAGATTTTATCGGTAGTAATCATTGCAATTTTAGTTTTGGGTCCTAAAGAATTTCCTATAGCCTTAAAAAAAATCGGCAAATACATAGGAAAATTTAAAAATACTATTAGCAACTTTCAAAGAGAGGTGTCTTCGGTCACCAAAGAAGTTGATTTAGAGGAAGAATTTGTCAATAAAAATGAAAAAATAAAAAAAGATAACAACAATAATGGCTGATAGCAATTCATTTACTAGTCATTTTATTGAGTTGCGTTCTAGACTTTTAAATTCTTTAATCTTTATTTTTATTGCATTCATAATTGCGTATATTTTTGCTGAGCATATCTACAATTTTTTAGTATCACCGTATGCTGAAGCCGTAAAAGACGATAAGGTTTCTAGACGTTTAATTTTTACAGCACTACATGAAACATTTATAACTTATATAAAAGTTGCATTTTTTACTGCAATTTTTTTAGGTAGTCCGGTTTTGTTAATTCAAATATATAAATTTATTGCACCTGGTCTGTATAAAAATGAAAAAAAGGCGATATTACCTTATTTAGTATCCACACCAATTCTTTTTTTGTTAGGAGGATTTTTAGTTTATTATCTAGTTATGCCTTTAGCTATAAAATTTTTTTTATCATTTGAGACAATAGGCACTAATTCAAGTTTACCGATACAACTTGAGGCAAAAGTGAATGAATATTTATCATTAGTAATGAGATTAATTTTTGCTTTCGGAATTAGTTTTCAATTACCGATATTGTTAAATTTACTTGCAAGAGTTGGAGTAGTAAATTCTGAGTACCTGAGGACAAGAAGAAGATATGTAATTGTTATAATATTTGCTTTAGCAGCAATTTTAACTCCACCTGATCCCATTACCCAGGTAGGACTAGCAATACCTTTGTTATTACTCTATGAATTATCTATATTTACAGTGAGATTTACAGAAAAAAAAGAGAACGAAATAAAAGATGCATAATATTAAAGAATTAAGGAAAAACTTAAGTACATTTAAAAAAAAATTGCTTGATAGAAATTTTATTTTAAACACTGACCTATTTGAAAGTCTTGATGGTAAAAATAGAAAATTAATTAACGAGAAAGAAAAATTAGAGCAAGAAAAAGGAGTCTTGTCAAAATCAAAAGATAAATCAAATTTTGAAAAATCAAAAAAAATTTCTGAAGAAATATTAAAATTATCTCAAGATCAACTAATTGCTCAGAAAAAACTTAACGCATTGATACATAATATACCAAATATTGCTCAACCTGATGTTCCAATTGGCAAGGATGAAAAGTCAAATAAACTTATTAACAAATTTGGAAAAATTAAAGAATTTGGTTTTAATGCTAGATCTCACATTGAAATTGGTTTTAAATCTAATGAGATAGATTTTGAAACAGCAACTAAATTATCTGGATCTAGGTTTGTTATTTTAAAGAATAATATGGCTAAATTAGAGAGAGCGCTTATAAACTTTATGCTTGATATTCATACAAATGAATTTAATTATGTAGAAATTTCACCACCGTTAATTGTAAATGAAGATGTCATGTTTGGAACTGGACAACTTCCTAAATTTGAAGAGGATCAATTTGAGGTAAAATTTGAAAACTCTGGTCAAAGAAAATATTTAATCCCAACAGCAGAAGTGGTTTTAACTAATCTAGTAAGAAAATCTTTAATAAATAAGGATGTATTACCTCAAAGATATGTAGCCTCAACTCCATGTTTTCGTAAAGAAGCTGGTAGTTACGGGAAAGACACTAAAGGCATGATAAGACAACATCAATTTTATAAAGTTGAATTAGTTAGCATTGTAGAGCCAAAGGATTGTATTAATGAGCTTGATAGAATGTTAAATTGTGCAAAAACAATTCTAGAAAAACTAGAAATTCCTTATCAAGTCGTATTATTATGCACTGGTGATATGGGATTTAGCGCTGAGAAAACTTACGATATTGAAGTATGGATACCTTCTGAAAATAAGTATAGAGAAATATCAAGTTGCTCATCATGTGGGGCTTTCCAAGCGAGAAGAATGGGGGCTAAGTACAAATCACAAAATGGAAACGAATTTGTAGGTACTCTTAATGGATCGGGTTTAGCAGTTGGGAGACTCATGATTGCTATATTAGAAAACAATCAAAATAAAGATGGATCGATTACAATTCCAAATGTATTAAAAAAATATATGAATAATTTAGATAAAATTTGATGAAATTTAACTTGTTAATCTAACCCATTTATTATAATTGTCTTTTCATGAGCGGACAAGGAATAGCGCAATTTATACCCTTAATATTAATTTTTGTGATTTTTTATTTCTTTTTGATAAGACCTCAACAAAAACGTGTAAAAGACCACAAAGCTATGGTTGAGTCACTAAAAAGAGGTGACGAAGTTATTACCTCTGGCGGCATTATAGGTGTTGTAGATCGAGTGATGGAGGACGACAGAATTGAAGTTGTAATTGGAGAGGGCACTAAAGTACAAATTATAAGGTCTACGATTACGAGCTTGCTTAAAAAAGAAGAAGTAAAAAAATAATTCTTTTTTTGTGTTAAATTTTTCTAAAATAAATATCATTTTTATATATTTAATTTTTTTTTTAATTTCAATTTTTTCTATCTTAAATCTTCAAAATAAGGATAACCTAATTTTAGATAAAAAAGTAAATTTAGGTTTAGATTTACAGGGCGGCTCATATCTTTTACTAGAAATAAATTCCGATTCATTAGTTGAGGAAAAAATACAGTCAAAAGTAATTCCAATTAAAAAACTCTTACGTGAAAAAAATCTAAATTTCACAGACTTTAAGATTAATAAAAAAAATCTTACCTTTAAGATTGGCGATTTAGAAAAATTTGAATTATTTTTTTTTTCCAAGAAAGAAAATCTTATTAATCCATATATTGATAATTATAGAGCTTTTGAATTAGATTATAAAAAACTAGATGATAATTATGTTCAAGTCTCATTTTCAAAGTTTGGAATTCTTACCATTAATAATTCGGCTTTAAAACAATCAATTGAAATTGTTAGACGCAGAATAGATGATGTAGGCACTAAAGAGCCAACAATATTGCAAAGGGGAGAAAAAAGAATTTTAGTAGAATTGCCAGGACTTAAAGATCCTGAAAGAATTAAAAAACTTTTAGGCAAAACAGCTAAACTCAATTTTAGAATGGTAAGTGAAAACTCTGAGTTTGGAGTCGATGAATTAATTTCTGAAATTGGTGAACCGTTGAAAATTAGTAAAAGAATTGTGATGAGTGGTGAAAATTTAATTGATGCACAACCAAGTATACAAAATCAACAAAATGAACCAACAGTATCTTTTACGTTAGATAGAATTGGTTCTCAAAAATTTGGCAGAACAACCACAGATAATGTGGGAAAAAGATTGGCAATTATACTCGACGGTAAAATAATAAGTGCTCCAAACATTAATGAGCCAATCACCTCTGGAAAAGGTGTTATATCGGGAAATTTTTCTTTTCAAGAAGCTACCGATCTTGCTTTACTTCTTAGGTCAGGGGCCTTACCAACTCCTCTCGATGTAGTTGAAGAAAGAACTGTTGGACCTGATCTTGGAGAAGACTCCATTAAGTCAGGAATAACTTCGCTAATTGTGGGATTTATTTTAGTAATATCTTTTATGCTTTATAAATATAGATTATTCGGTTTAGTAGCTAATATTGCTCTAATAGCAAACTTATTAATGTTAGTTGGAGTTTTAACTATTTTAGAAGCAACATTGACGCTTCCTGGTATTGCAGGAATTATTTTAACTGTAGGAATGGCGGTGGACGCAAACGTACTGATATTTGAAAGAATTAAAGAAGAGTTAAAAACCGAAAAATCAATTATTCATGCTTTTGACTCTGGTTATTCTAAAGCAAAAATCACAGTTTTAGATGCAAATATAACTACACTGATAGCCGCAATAATATTATTTGCATTTGGTTCAGGACCAGTGAAAGGTTTTGCAATCACGCTCGGGATAGGGATTTTAACCACTCTTTTCACAGCTTACTTTTTGGCAAGGCACTTAACATCAATTATAGTTTTAAGAAAAAATAATACATCACTAAGAATATAATGATTAGAAATATAAACTTCGTGTCAAAATTTAAAAAAGCAAATATTTTTTCAATTATAATTTTTATTTTAAGCGTGATTTTTATTTCATTTAAAGGATTAAATTATGGAATAGATTTTAAAGGTGGAACATTAATTGAACTAAGAACCGATACTTCAATCAATGACTCTGCAATTAGAGACTCTCTTAAATCTATGAATCTAGGTGATATAAATGTAAAAAAATTTGGCAAAGAAGGTGACTACTTAATTAAAGTTGAACAAAAAAACTCCAATAACAGCAATTTAATACCTGAGATAAAAAAAACTTTAGCCGACAATTTAAATGCTGATGTTGATTTTAGAAGAGTAGAAAATGTCGGCCCAAAGGTAAGCTCTGAACTTTTAGAGTCATCAATTATTGCAATATCCTTGGCTCTAGCTGCCATGCTTTTTTATATATGGATAAGATTTGAGTGGCAGTTTAGTATTGGTTCAATAATAGCTTTATTCCATGATGTAATTATAACATTAGGTATTTTTTCTGTTTTATCTTTAGAAATTAATTTATCTATTATAGCAGCAGTACTCACAATAGTTGGTTACTCGATGAATGATACTGTAGTTATATATGATCGAATAAGAGAAAATTTATTAAAATATACAAAAATAAGTATTAGTGATGTTTCTAACCTTTCGATAAATGAGACACTTTCAAGGACAATTATTACATCGGTTACTACATTACTAGCACTAATTTCAATTTATATATTAGGAGGTGAAATTTTACGGGGTTTTTCTTTTGCAATGATTTTGGGTGTGATAATTGGAACCTATTCATCAATGTTTGTAGCTTCACCAATTTTAAAAATTTTAAAAGTTAGTTATAAAACTTTAGAAAAAGAGGAAGAAAAAATTTTACCTTAACTAGTAAAGGTTTTGTGCAGCAACCATTGAAAGAAGCATCGGAAATGATAATAAAGTATTGGCTCTCGAGAATAACATTGCGGTTTTTGCTGATTTAGCTTTTTCCTCTGGCGAGCTATCTACTATTCCTAAAGCTTTTTTTTGATTTGGCCAAATTACGAACCAAACGTTATATGCCATTATAATTCCTAGCCACATTCCTATACCAATCGCAGTAGTTTTTGGATCACCACTACCTATTCCTAACAACATAGCTTGATGAACATATCCTTGTAGATATGAAACAATTAATCCCGTTATTATTGTGCCTAAAGCAGCCCATCTAAACCAAAATAGGGCTTTAGGTGCGATTACTTTACCGATCGCTGGTTTTTGCTCATCCGGAATGTTTGGCATAGACGGTATTTGCACAAAATTGAAATACCATAATAATCCTATCCACATTATACCTGTCAATACATGCAGATATCGAAATAACCAGCTGAAAAAATATCTATCAAATGCAAACCCATCACCGTAAAAATGCAATCCTAAAAGCAGTAAAATTGCGATACCCAAAGATAAATGAACTGTTTTTGATAACGATTGTAAAATGCTAGTCATGATTCCTTTATAACATATATGTGAATTTTAAGCAGTCTTTTTCATAGAGGTATTTCCTATAATTTCACGAATAAATTTACCAGTAAAACTCTCTTTTACTGTTGAAATTTTTTCTGGTGTCCCCTCAGCGATAATCCTTCCACCATTTATACCTCCTTCTGGACCCATATCAATTATATGATCGGCAGTTTTTATAACGTCTAAATTATGTTCTATGACCACAACAGTATTACCAGTATTCGCAAATGCTTGTAAAATTTCTAGTAATTTTTTTATATCATGAGAGTGCAAACCAGTTGTTGGCTCATCTAATATATATAAAGTTCTACCTGTAGGTCTTTTAGACAGTTCTTTAGCAAGTTTAATTCTTTGTGCTTCTCCACCAGATAATGTAGTTGCTTGTTGACCAATTTTCATATATCCAAGACCAACATGTTTTAAGGTAATTAGTTTAGATCTAATACTTTGAATATTTTCAAAAAAATCGCAACCTTCGTCCACTGTCATATCTAAAACATCTGCAATATTTTTATTTTTAAACCTAATTTCGAGGGTTTCTCTGTTATATCTTGCTCCTTTACAAGTATCGCAAGGAATAAACACATCGGGTAAAAAATGCATTTCATAAGTTAAAACTCCGTCACCCTCACAGGTCTCACACCTTCCGCCTTTCACATTAAAAGAATATCTTCCTACTTTGTAACCTCTCGCCTTTGACTCTGGAAGACCGGCAAACCATTCTCTAATTGGACCAAAGGCCCCAGTATAAGTTGCTGGGTTTGATCTTGGTGTTCTGCCTATTGGTGATTGGTCAATATCAATAATCTTATCTATTAACTCAGTACCTTTAAATCCGGTAAAAGCTTTTGGAACTTTACGACTCTTATTTTTATTTAACATTAGATTAAATGCATTATACAAAGTATGTAGAATTAAAGTCGATTTTCCACTTCCGGAAACGCCTGTAACACAAGTAAATGTGCCTACAGGTATTTTTAAATTTACTTTTTTTAGATTATTTCCACTTGCACCACTTATTTCTATAAACCTTCCATTTTTTGCTGACCTTCTTTTTTTCGGAACTGGAATAAACTTTTTACCAGATAAATAATTCCCAGTGATACTATTATCGTTTTTAATAATTTCTTTTACTTCTCCTTCAGCAACAATTTGACCGCCTTTAAGACCAGCTTCTGGACCAATATCAATTATGTGATCTGAACTTTCCATTGTTTCAATATCATGTTCAACAACTATAACTGTATTTCCTAAGTCTCTTAATTTTTTTAATGCTGTGATAAGTTTTTTATTATCTCTTTGGTGTAAACCAATAGACGGTTCATCTAAAACATACAAAACTCCAGTAAGACCAGAACCTATTTGTGATGCTAACCTTATTCTTTGTGCTTCTCCACCAGATAGAGTACCAGACTCTCTTGACAAAGTTAGATAGTTTAATCCAACATTTAACAAAAAATTTAGTCTTTCATTTATTTCTTTAAGAATATGTTGCGCAATTTTCTTTTCCTTTTCATTTAAAACATTTTCTAAATTTGAAAACCATTTTTGTGCAATATCAATTGATTTTTCAGTAACTTCGCTTATATTCAGATTATTTATTTTTACACATAAAGCTTCATCTTTTAATCTCATTCCCTTACATTTTTCACAATCCGTCTCACTTTGATATTGAGATATTTCCTCTCTTTTCCATTCGCTATCAGTTTCCAAATATCTTCTTTCAAGATTGTTTATAACACCTTCAAAGGTTTTTTTTGTGGAGTAGGTCTCGTATCCATCGTCATAAGAAAATTTTATTTCTTCTTCATCAGAACCATAAAGAATAATATCTTGAATTTTCTTTGGGATTTTTTTCCATTGTTCAGACATTGAAATTTTATAATGTTTTGCAACAGAAGCTAATGTTTGAGCATAATATAATGAAGTTGATTTTGACCAAGGTTCTATAACACCGTCTTGCAGACTTTTCTTTGGGTCTATTACTACAAGGTTGGGGTCAACGTTTAAATTATGTCCTATGCCCTCACATTCTTCACACGCCCCATACGGAGAATTAAATGAAAACAGTCTTGGTTCGATTTCTTCAATTGTGAAACCACTTTCGGGACAAGAAAATTTGGATGAAAATGTTATGGACTCTTTTTTCCTAAACTTCTTTGGTAAGGTTTCATTTTCATATTCTACAATTAACAAACCATCTGAAAGATTTACTGCAGTTTCAACACTATCTGCGAGCCTGTTGCCTAAATTTGAATTAAGTATGATTCTGTCAACAATTATTGATATATCGTGTTTAACTTTTTTGTTTAGGTTTGGAAATTCATCGATATTAAGGTATTTGCCGTCAACTTTAATTTTTGAGAAACCTCTTTTTTTAAAGTTTAGAATTTCTTTTTTATATTCTCCTTTTCTACCTCTAACTATTGGAGCAAGAATATAAATAGTATTATTTTTTGGAAGTTTTTTGATTTTATCTACCATTTCGCTAATCGGCTGAGATCTAATCGGTTTTCCGGTGAACGGTGAATAGGGGACCCCAACTCTTGCAAACAAAACTCTCATATAGTCATAAATTTCAGTAACTGTTGCGACTGTTGACCTTGGATTTTTAGAGGTATTCTTTTGTTCAATAGAAATTGCTGGACTTAAGCCTTCTATAAAATCTACATTTGGTTTTTTCATTTTATCCAAGAATTGTCTTGCGTATGAAGATAAGCTTTCAACATATCTTCTTTGGCCTTCAGCATAAATCGTATCAAAAGCTAACGATGATTTTCCAGACCCAGAAAGGCCAGTTATAACAACCAATTTCTCTTTAGGAATTTCAAGAGAAACATTTTTTAAGTTGTGTTCTTTAGCCCCTTTTACAACGATTTTTTTCAACATTTTTTTTCTTTCAAATAATAATCGCCTTATATTTACTAATCAAATATGATATAAATAAAAAGACTTTTTATAATAATAAAATCAAAATTAATTCAAAATATTATGGCTGGAAGTTTAAATAAAGTGCAATTAATAGGTCGTTTAGGCGCAGATCCTGAAATAAAACAAATGGTAAATGGCAAAAGTGTAGCTAGACTAAGCATAGCAACTAGTCAATCTTGGAAAGATAAATCAAGTGGAGAAAAAAAAGAAAAGACAGAATGGCATAGAGTAGTAATTTTTAACGAAGGGTTAGTCAATGTGGTTCAACAATATGTTAAAAAAGGTGCTAATGTTTATATTGAAGGGCAATTAAGTACGAGGAAATGGAAAGATGAGGCTACGGGCCAAGATAAATATTCAACTGAAATTGTTCTGCAAGGTTATAATTCAAGCTTAACAATGCTTGACAGCAGATCTAATTCAAATAACTCTAATTTAGTTTCAGAGAACAAAAGCTCTTTGCCAAATGAAAATATGAGTCAGGATAATTCTGATCTAGATGATGAGATACCTTTTTAATTTTCATGGAAAAAAATACCTTAGAAAACAATAAATCCTTTAAACCTATATTTGTTCAAGATGAAATGAGTTCATCATATTTGTCTTATGCGATGAGTGTAATTGTTAGTAGAGCTCTTCCAGATGTCAGAGACGGTTTAAAACCAGTTCACAGAAGAATAATTTATGCAATGTACAAAGGTGGTTACGATTGGTCGAAACCTTTTAGAAAATCAGCAAGAATTGTAGGAGACGTAATTGGTAAATATCACCCACATGGTGATCAATCAGTTTACGATGCTTTAGTAAGACTAGTTCAAGATTTTTCAATGAGTGTACCGCTTATCTCTGGGCAAGGAAACTTTGGATCAATTGATGGAGACCCTCCTGCAGCAATGAGATATACAGAGACTAAACTTGGAAGAATTTCTCAATTTTTGACCGAAGATCTCGAAAAAAATACTGTAAACTTTCGAAGTAATTATGACGAGACTGAAAAAGAACCCGAGGTATTGCCGTCACAATATCCAAATATTTTAGTAAATGGGGCAGGTGGTATTGCTGTAGGGATGGCTACAAGCATTCCTCCACATAACCTTGGAGAAATAGTAGACGCAACGATAGCTTTTATAAATAACAAAGAAATTACAATAAGCCAGTTAATGAAATATGTTCCAGGACCAGATTTTCCTACAGGAGGAGTAATAATTGGTAAAGACATTATAAAACAAGGTTACAATAAAGGTAGAGGATCATTTAAAATAAGAGGAGAAATAGAATTTGAGGAAAAAAAAGGCGGAAGAGAAACGCTAGTTATTAAATCAATTCCTTATCAAGTAAACAAATCATTATTAATTGAAAAAATAGCACAGCTCGTCAGAGATAAAAAAATTGATGGAATAAGAGACTTAAGAGATGAGTCAAACAGAGAAGGAATAAGGGTGGTCATCGAATTGAGAAAAAGTGTAGAACCTGAAACTGTGAGACGACAATTATTTAAGTTAACTAATATAGAAAGTTCGTTTGGTTTTAACACACTGGCAATAGTGAATTCAAAGCCAAAGATATTAAATTTAAAAGAATTTATTTCTGAGTTTTTAAAGTTTAGAGAGGAAACTGTAATTAAAAGAGTCAAATTTGATTTAAAAAAAGCTGAAACGCGTGCACATATTTTAATAGGTTTGGCAACCGCCGTTGAGAATATAGATGAAATAATTAAGATTATAAAAAATTCTAAAGACACTAATATAGCAAAAAAAAATCTTTTATCTAAAAAGTGGAAAATTAAAAAAAGTATCAAAATGATTTCACTTATTGAAAAGAAAAAAAACATCACAAATTATCAATTATCTAATGATCAAGTTGAAGCAATATTAGAATTAAGATTACAGAAACTTACTGCTTTTGGAATAAATGAAATAGAGTCAGAAATATCTAATCTTTCGAAATCAATTATAGAATTTAATAAAATAATTAATTCTAAAAAAGCTCTATACAATCTTATAATAGATGAATTATCTAAAATAAAAGATAAATTTGCTTTTCCAAGAAAGACTAAAATTATAGACGCTGTTCTTAATTATAATATAGAAGAAACTATTCAAAAAGAGTCAGTAGTAATCAACATAACTAATCAAGGTTATATTAAAAGGGGTCCACTAAGTTCTTTAAAATCTCAGAAAAGAGGTGGTAAAGGTAAATCCGGTATTTCAACAAGAGAGGATGATTTTGTTGTTCAAATTTTCACCGCCAATACACACACGCCAGTTCTCTTTTTTTCTACCCAAGGTCTTGTATATAAAATTAAAGCTCATAAAATCCCTGAGGGGACTGCGTCATCCAAAGGAAAGTCAATATTCAATATTTTACCTTTGAAAAGCCATCATTCTATCAGTTCAATAATGCCTCTTCCAGAAGATGAGTCTGAATGGAAAAAATTAATGGTAGTATTTGCAACATCTAAAGGCAATGTGAGAAAAAACACATTAGAAGATTTCATTAATATTAATAATAGCGGGAAAATAGCAATGAAACTAGACCAGGATGATAAAATAATTGGAGTTAAAATATGCAATGATGATCAAGATATTTTGTTAAGCACTCAGTTTGGTAAGTGTATAAGGTTTAAGTCCAAAAAATTAAGACTTTTCAAAGGTCGTTCATCAAAAGGCATTAAAGGTTTGAAACTCAATGATAATGATAAAGTGATATCTTTATCAATACTAGACAACTCTCAAATTGATAATAAAATAATAAATAAAGATAAAAAAATTAAACAAGCAGTAAACAGATATATTTTATCTGTTTCTGAAAACGGTTATGGAAAAAGATCATCCTATTTGGATTATAGGGTTACCAACAGGGGGGGGAAAGGAATCATAGGAATTATAAATTCTCCTAGAAATGGAAATATTGCCTCAAGTATAGTAGTAAATGATTCCGATGAAATACTCTTATCTACAGATAAGGGAAGTATAATGAGATGTGCTGTAAAAGAAATAAGAATTGCCGGTAGAAATACTCAAGGTGTAAGAATTAAAAAATTATCTGGAACCGAAAAAGTTGTATCTGTAATTAAAATAGAGGACAACATAAAGTAAGTGAAATGAAGACTGCTGTTTATCCTGGAACTTTTGACCCAATTACATATGGACATATAGATGTCATAAAAAAATCGCTGAAAATATTTGATCGAATTATTGTTGCAACTACAGATAATGCAGATAAAAACTATTTTTTTTCTATAGAAGAAAGACTAAATATTATAAATCATTCATTGTTTAAGGACTTAAAACTTAGTAAAAAAAAAATTAAAGTAATTTCTTTCGATAATTTAACTATTGAATTATGTAAAAAATATAGTGCTTCTGGGATTATAAGAGGTTTAAGAGCTGTATCTGATTTTGAGTATGAATTTCAACTTGCAGGTATGAATAAAAAACTTAATTCTAAAATAGAAACAATGTTTTTAATGTCAGATGTAGAAAATCAGATTATCTCCTCAAAATTTGTGAAAGAAATCGCAAATCTTGGTGGTGATATAGATAGATTTGTTACAAAATACGCTGTTAAAATGTTAAAAAGTAAATTTGAATGAAAAAAATTATTTATTTATTTATATTGTTTTTTAGTTTAATGAGTTATCAAGTTATGGCAAAAGAAATTATGATTTTGAAACTTACTTATGGAGAAGTAGAAATTGAGCTTTATCCAGACAAAGCACCAAATCATGTTAAAAGATTTAAAGAATTATCTAATAACAAAAAATACGATGGTGTTGTTTTTCATAGAGTGATAGATGGATTTATGGCCCAAACTGGAGATGTAAAATTTGGAAATTCTTCCTCGTCAGATTTTAATTTGTCATTAGCAGGAACAGGAGGATCTGATTTACCTAATTTAAAATCAGAATTTTCTGATATTCCACACGTAAGAGGAGTTTTATCTGCCGCAAGATCAGCTGATCCTGATAGTGCTAATAGTCAATTTTTTATTTGCTTTGAGTCAGCTCCACATTTAGACAGACAATATTCAGTTTTTGGAAAAGTTATCAAAGGAATGGAATTTGTTGATAAAATTAAAAGAGGCGACCCAAATTCTGGAGCTGTAAAAAATCCGGATAAGATTATTTCAATTAGATCAAAATAAACAAATGTCAAAAGATGAATTTTCTTTTGAGTTAGAAACTCAAGATAATAGGGCAAGACTTGGTTTAATAAAAACAAAAAGAGGTATAATTAATACCCCTGCTTTTATGCCTGTCGGAACCCAAGGAACTGTGAAAGGTTTATTTACTGATGATATTTTAAAAACTAAAACAGATATTATTTTAGGTAATACTTATCATTTGTTGCTTAGGCCAGGCATTGAAGTCTTAAAAAAGTTTAATGGACTTCACGACTTTATGAACTGGCAAAAACCAATCTTAACCGACTCTGGAGGATATCAAATAATGTCACTTTCTAAATTCAATAAAATAGATCCTAAAATTGGAGCAATATTCCAATCTCACTTAGATGGAAAAAAAATAATTTTAAGTCCTGAGAAAAGCATTCAAGTTCAAAAAGCAATTAATTCTGATATTATAATGGTTTTAGATGAATGTCCTAAACTTACCAAAGATAAGAAAATTTTATCTAATGCAATAGCCACTTCTACAAAATGGGCTAAAAGGTGTAAAATTGAATTCGGAAATAATAAAACAAAAGCATTATTTGGTATTGTTCAAGGTGGAATCTTCAAAGACTTAAGAAAAGAAAGTATTAATAAACTATTGGAAATAGGATTTGATGGTTATGCGATGGGAGGTCTAGCAGTTGGTGAGAATCAAAATGATATGTTTAAAATCTTAAATGATACAATTGATTTTTTACCTAAAGATAAACCAAGATATTTAATGGGTGTAGGGACTCCTTCAGATATTTTAGGAGCAGTCAAAGAAGGCATAGACATGTTCGATTGTGTTTTACCTACAAGATCAGGAAGAACTGGTTTAGCTTTTACATGGAAAGGAAAACTAAATATAAGGAATTCCAAGTTTGCGAATGATAAGTCACCCTTGGATCCAGAGTGCGACATAAGATATCTAAGTAATTACTCTAAAAGCTATTTACACCATTTGGTAAAATCAGATGAAATGTTAGCTTCAATGTTAATTTCTCTCAACAATATATATTTTTATCAACAATTTATGCGAGAAATTAGAAAAAATATTAAAGATGGTACATTTTACAAATTTTATAAAAAATACATAAATTTTTTTGATTAATTATTTGAAATTTATTTAATTAGTCTATAAAAGATCCATCTTAGGGCCCTTAGCTCAGTTGGTAGAGCACCTCCCTTTTAAGGAGGGTGTCGATGGTTCGAGTCCATCAGGGCTCACCAATAATTAAATTTTTATTGGTGGATATTTTATAATAACCTCGTCAATCCAACCCTTTAAATTCTCAATTCTTTTTTTACTACTAGGATGAGTACTCAAAAAAACTGGTATTTCTTTACCTTTTTTATTTTGAGACATTCTCTTCCACAATTCTACAGATTCTCGAATATCAAATCCAGAAAGTGAGGAAAAAATTAATCCTAGATAATCAGCTTCTGACTCTTGTTTTCTACCAAATGGATTCATAATACCAATTTGAAAAATATCTAAGCCAGTATTCTGTCCAACAGTATTTCGCGTTCTATTTATAGCTCCACCAAGAAATATGTCAGCTATACTTGTACCTAGATTTACAGTCATAGCTTGACTTGCCCTTTCAATTGAATGACGAGCTACTGCGTGTGCAATCTCATGACCCATTACTATTGATAGAGCGTCTGTATTTTTGGTAACTTTTAACAAACCGGTATATACTGCAATTTTTCCTCCTGGCATGCACCATGCATTTACAACTTTATCATTATCTACTAAAACATATTCCCATTCAAAATTTGTTGTAGGATCTTCTTTATTTTGATTATCAAAAAAAGAACTTACAGCATTTTCCATTTTTTTACCTATAGTCGTAATTTCTTTAAATTTTGAACCTGTAGTTATAATTTTTGCTTTTTGTTTGAATTTTTCATAAGCTAATGCCGATTGTCTATTGATCTTTGCCTCTGAAATTATACTTAACTGCTTCCTTTCAGTAATTGGTACAGTTGTGCAAGATGGTAATATTATTGAGCAACAACCACATCCAAATAAGCCAAGAAATTTTCTTCTGTTTATGTTATACATATTGATATTATGATTTTAAATAATAAATTATTAATTGCAATTTTTATATTAATTATAATATTTATTATTTATTCAAGTTATTCTTAAAATGCAGAAAAATAATATAAAAAAATCGTTATTTTCGAGAATAAGAAATAATTTTATAGCCGGCGTGGTTGTGTTGATACCAATCGGTATCACTCTCTATTTAACACTCTTTTTTATAAGAGTTTCAGGCAAAATTATACCAAAAGAATTAAACCCAAATAACTATCTGCCATTCAACATACCAGGATTAGAAATTTTAGTTGCTCTAATTATTATAACAATAATAGGTTGGCTGTCTCTTTCCTTTTTAGGTAAAAAATTTTTTGAAATTTTTAATAATGTTCTTAAAAAGATACCAATTTTAAGAACAATATATTCTGCTATCGGTCAAATGACTGAAACTTTTACCAAAACAGACAACAACGAAAAAAGTGTTGTATTACTAGAGTACCCAAGAAAAGGTATTTGGGCCGTTGGCTTTGCGACTAAAGAAAATCAAGGTATAATTAGAAAAAATATTAAAGAAGATGTTGTAAATGTGTTTGTACCAACTACACCTAATCCAACTAGTGGTTTTCTTTTAATGGTGCCTAAAAAAGATTTAATATATTTAGATGTTTCTTTTGAGCAAGCTTCAAAATTTATAGTTTCAGCTGGGACAACTAATATTAGCTAAATATCATTCACATTTATTATTTCTGCTTTATCAAATAATTTTAATAAAAAATTATATTTTTGAATTTCACTACTCTCAATCTTTTTAATAAATGCCTCTGCTAGCTTAAATAAATCTTCATGGATTAAAGGATCAGCAAATCTAAAGTTTTTCAAACCACTTTGCTGATATCCTATCAAGTCACCGAAACCTCTTAATTTTAGATCTTCCTCTGCGATATAAAATCCATCATCAGTTTTTTTCAAAATCTTTAATCTTTTAATTGAATTTTTACTTAGAGCTTCCTTATATAAAAGTACACAAATACCTTGATCAGTCCCTCTACCAACTCTACCTCGTAATTGATGAAGTTGTGCAAGTCCAAACTTATTAGCATTTTCAATTATTATAAGGTTAGCATCAGGGAAATCTATCCCTACTTCAATTACTGTGGTTGATACAAGAATGTGAATTTCCTTTTTTAAAAATCTTTTAAGAACTTTATCTCTTTCTTCTTTATCTAACCCTCCGTGAATTAAACCAGTTTCATTTGGAAAGTATTTACTAATCAGGTCAAATCTTTTTTTAGCAGAGGCATAGTCTAAAAATTGAGACTCATTTATTAGAGGACAAACCCAAAAAATTTGATTTTGTTTTTTAATATTTTTTTTTATGAATGGCCATAATTCGTTAATTTTTTTTTCTGGTTTAGATAATGTTAAGATCGTTTTTCTAATGGAGGGTTTTTCGTTTATCTTAGAAATATCCATATCACCATACAATGACATCATCATAGTTCTTGGAATAGGTGTAGCAGACATCAATAATAAATCACAATTTTTACCTCCTTTTTTTGCTAAATCAGATCTTTGTTTGACTCCAAATTTATGTTGCTCATCAATAATTACGTAACCTAAATTTTTAAATTTAATTTTTTTTTGGAATAAAGAATGAGTTCCAATTAATAAATTTATCTTACCCTCGACTAGATCTTTTAAAATTTCCTTTCTTTTAGAATAAGAAGTTTTTCCAGTCAAAAACTCTATTCTAATATTTATTTTCTTAAAAATTTTTTTAGCTAAATCAAAATGTTGTAAAGACAATATCTCAGTAGGTGACATTAGTGCACACTGATAGTTGCTCTCAAGAACATTAGCAATCGTTAAAAAAGACACTATTGTTTTACCAGAGCCAACATCTCCCTGAAGAATTCTGAACATTCTATTATGATTTTTTAAATCTAAATTAATTTCATTTAATGAAATTTCTTGACTTTTTGTTAGTTTAAATGGAAGTTCTTTCAAAATTTTTCTTGAAATACTTTTTTTAAAGATTTTAGGAGTCTTCTCTTTTTTAATCCTTTTTCTATTTTCAGATAAAGTTAAAAAATTTGCACAAATTTCGTCAAATACTAATCTACGATAACTTCTTGATTTGACATTTTTTGCATCATCAGTCCCATGTAATTTTTGTATACTTTCGTTCCAGTTTAATAAATTATTTTTTTTAATAAACAATTCATCTAGCCATTCATTAACACTAGGCAAGTTTTTGATTACTTGTTCGCTTATAGATCTGTATTTTTTCTCATTAATCCCTCCAGTTAAACTATATTTGGGTATATTTTTAATTACATACCCCTGTTTTTCTACACTAGTTACATAATCTGGATTTGTTATTTGATATTTTTTTTTAAAAAAATTTATTTTACCACTAATTATGACCCATTTATTGATTGGGAATATTTTCCTTAAATATCCTTCTCGACTATTAAAGTAAACTATTTCAATCTCTCCAGTATCATCTTCGCAAAAAACCTTATTAGGTAAATTTCTTATTCTTGGAAAATTTAATTTTTTAACCAAAACTTTAATTGACTGAATTTTTCCTATTTCTAATTCATTCAATTTCGATATTTTTGACCTATCAGTTTCAGAATAAGGTAAGTTAAAAATTATATCTTTTATTTTTTCAATTCTTTTTTTCTTTAGATATTTTGATAGAACAGTACCTACACCTTTTAATTTTGTAACATCTTGAAATATTGTTTCTTTTTTGAGACAACTCATAAAATAATATATATTATATTTTAATGTCCGAAGAATTAGAAATATTTAAAAAAAAACTTTTATACAGAGCTTCTTATAGGGGGACTAAAGAAATGGATATTTTATTAACAACATTTGTAAAAAAATATCTTAACATTTTTAACGATGAACAACTTAAACAATTAGAAAAATTCTTGGAATTCGAAGACGAAATTATCTACAATTTTTATAACTTTGATAAGGTTAAAAAAGAGATAGATAAAAATAAAATATCCGAAATTTTCAAAAATTTTAAAATATGATGGCGGAGAGGGTGGGATTCGAACCCACGAACGAGTTGCCCCGTTGCTGGTTTTCAAGACCAGTGCTTTCAACCGCTCAGCCACCTCTCCTGATCGTAAACACAATACTTATTACTATCAAAGCCACTAAATAACAATGATTATGTAATAAGTTTCTTATACTAGTTTAAAAATAACAATTATGATAACCAGTAAAATGCCAAAAATAATTATACTTATTTTATCATTTAATTTTTTTTTTATTTTTAATGCTTATGCTGTTAATAACGAGTTTAATGCTTGGTTAAGAGATTTTAAAGCGAGAGCTGTCTCAGATGGAATATCAAAAAAAGTGGTAGATGATGTTATGGATGATGCAATATTTCTTCCTAAAGTCATAGAATATGACAGATATCAACCAGAATTTTACGAGGATACACTCACTTATATAAAAAAAAGATCATCAAGAAAAAAGATTTTGGAAGGGAAACGGTTATATAAAAAAGAAAAAAAAATAATAGACAAAATTGAAAATGAATTTGATATTGAAAAAGAGTTATTGCTTGCTTTAATGGGAATAGAAACAAACTTTGGAAAATATTTAGGAAAAATGGATATTATCTCATCATTGGCCACATTAAGTTTCGATAAAAGAAGAAGTGAATTTTTTACAAAAGAATTAATTATTTTGCTTAACTTAATAGACAAAGGTATTGTTAAAAAAGAAATTCTTTATGGTTCTTGGGCTGGAGCATTTGGTAATTTTCAATTTATGCCTAGAACAATAATGGATTTTGCTATTGATTATAATAAGAATAGCACTATTGAATTAAAAAAAACTGAGGATTCATTTGCATCTGCTGCAAATTATTTAAAAAGAATTGGTTGGAAAAAAAACCAACCATGTTTTTTTAAAATAGATTTAAAGAACAATACTCCAAAAAAGTACCTTAATTCTTCAGCAAGAAATATCTCTAATAAAAAAAAAGTAAATTTTTTTAAAAAATATATCTATAATTTTGATAAATTGAATCTTAAAAACAATTTACTCTCTGCAATCATAATTCCTGATAAAGATATTATCCCAGGCGCAGAAACTTATGCACCTGCGTATATCGTATTTGATAATTATGAGAAGATTTTAACGTGGAATAGATCCCTTAGATTTGCTCTTGCAGTTTGTACATTAAAAGAAAATTTTAAAGATGAAATTTAAGATAATTATATTAACAATATTTCTTTTTTCATGTAGCTCAAATTATACAAAACTTGATAAGCGAGAGCCCTATTATTCAAAAGGTTTTGCTTATATTCAAAAAAAAGGGAAATCTAACGAAAAGTCACTTAATCGTATAAGTAACAACTCATCATTCAAAGCATTCAACAAATCTTTAAAACCAAATACATTGATGAAGATTATTAATCCAGATACAAAAGATTATATAATTTTGAAAAATTCCATTAGTGAAAAATATCCAGATTTTTATAAAGTTTTGATTACAAATTCGGTAGCTGATGAGATCAATCTAGATAAAAAATTGCCATTTATAGAAATATTAGAGCTTAAAAAAAATAAATCTTTTGTGGCTAAAAAAGCAAAAATTTTTAACGAAGAGAAAAAAATTTCAACTAACGCACCTGTAACGTCTGTAAAGATATCTAACATTTCAAAAAATAAGAGTAAAAAAGAGAAAAAAACTGAAAGTAAAATTTATATACAAATCGCCTCATTCTATTCAAAGGACTCAGTAACTTATTTAAAGAAAAGAATTTTATCGGAAATACCCGATTTAGATGCAAAAAAATTAAAAATAGTTAGAATAAGCAATAAAAAAATAAATTTATATTCTGGACCTTATAATAGTATAAGCTTAGTAAAAAATGATTATTTAAAATTAAAGAATTTTGGCTTTGAAGAATTGGATATAACAATTAATGAAAAATGAGTAAATATTTAATATTATTTGTCCTATATTTTAAGTTGATTGCTTCAGCATACTCTAATCCAGAAGTTAATGCTAGAACAGCAATATTAATTGACTTTCACTCAGATGAAATTTTATATGAATTTGACCCTGATACTCAAATTTACCCAGCTTCGATGACAAAAATAATGACTTCTATAATTGCATTCGATCTTTTAAAAAAAAACAAATTATCTTTAGATGATATGTTTGTAGTATCTGAAAAAGCTTGGAGACTATCTCAAAGCGGATACTCTTCCATGTTTATTATGGTAAATGATCAAGTTTCAGTTGAAGATTTACTTAAAGGTATCATAATTGCCTCTGGCAATGATGCTTGTGTAGCTCTTGCCGAAGGTATTGCCGGATCAGAGGAACAATTTGCTGAAATGATGAATGAAAAAGCCATTGAAATTGGTATGACATCATCTAATTTTACTAATTCATCTGGCATTAATGATCCAGATAATTTTTCGACCGTCAGAGATATAGCAATAATGTCAAAATATTTAATTGAAAATTATCCAATTTATTATGAATTATTTAAAGAAAAAACTTTTACATGGGATAGAACAGGTGGGGATCCTATAAAACAGGGTAATAGAAATCCATTACTTTATAAAAATGTTGGTGTTGATGGTGTAAAAACAGGATATTTAGGCGTGGAAAAATATTCTTTAGCTAGTTCAATGAAGAAGAATGATAGAAGGCTGATTGCAGTCGTTTCAGGTTTTCCTACCAAAAAATTGAGAAGTTCTGAGTCTTTAAAACTTTTGAACTGGGGATTTAGAAACTCAAATACTTTTAAAGTGTCAGAGAAAGATAAATCTCTTTTTGAGTTAAAAACCTGGTTAGGTAAAAAAGAAAAAATCAAAGTTACTACAAAAGAGGATTACTATATTACAATAAACAAAAAAGATATTCGTAATTTAAAAATAGCTTTAATATATGATGGGCCGATTGTTGCACCTATTCAGAAAGGAGATCAGATTGCACAACTTGAAATTTCCATTAAAGATCAACGTATTAAGAGTCTGCCGCTTTATGCAGTTGAAAATTTAAAAAAAGTAAATTTTTTTAAAAGTCTTCTTGCCTCTATTAATTATTTGATTTGGGGCGATGTATAAAAAAAAACCTTTTTTTATCGTATTTGAAGGCGTTGAGGGATGTGGAAAGTCCTACCAAAGTAAAAAACTATTTAGATTTCTAAAAAAAAAAAAGATTCCTTCTATATTAACTAGAGAGCCAGGCGGTACTAAAAGTGCTGAAATGATTAGAAATCTAATCCTCAAAGATTATTTTAATAAATCCTCAAAAGATAAATTCGATAAGTACACAGACACTTTGCTCTACCTTGCTGCTCGAAATGAACATATAAAAAACAAGATATTTCCCTCATTAAAAAAAAAAATGGTAGTAATTTGCGACAGATTTGTCGACTCAACTTTAGCTTACCAAGTTTATGGAAAAAAAATAAATTTAAATTTTGTTAATAATATTCATAAATG
>CACCBT010000001.1 GCA_902544345.1 uncultured Pelagibacteraceae bacterium | reverse complement strand
CATCGGGAAAATATAGTTCGATTAAAAAATTCCGAGGAAAGTAAAATTAAGTTATAATTGTTGTCTTTTCTAGTTTTTAAATAATAAATTTGACAAATTCGTTTAATTTTGAAAATAAACGAATAATGAACTTAGTAATTGTTGAAAGTCCAGCGAAAGCAAAAACAATAAATAAATATTTAGGTAAAGATTATTTAGTTTTAGCTAGCTATGGACACATAAGAGACCTTCCATCAAAAAATGGGTCTGTTGATCCTGAAAATAAATTTCACATGGAATGGGAAATAGATTCTTTTTCAAAAAAATATTTAAAAGAAATTACAAATGCTGCCGAAGACTCTGATAAAATTATTTTAGCTACGGACCCTGATCGTGAAGGTGAAGCTATTGCATGGCACGTTAAAGAAGTCTTGGATAAAAAAAAATTATTAAAAGATAAACATCTTGAGCGAGTTGTTTTTAATGAGATTACAAAGAAAGCAATTCTTGATGCTATTAAAAATCCAAGAGAAATTCATTTACCTTTAGTTGAAGCTTATCTAGCGCGAAGAGCTTTGGACTATCTTGTAGGATTTAATATCTCACCAATTCTTTGGACAAAATTACCTGGATCAAAATCAGCGGGAAGAGTTCAATCAGTAGCCTTAAAACTTATTACTGAAAGAGAAAAGGAAATAGAATTATTTAAACCAGAAGAATACTGGACACTTACATCGGACTTTGCGAACAAAAATAATAAAAATATTTTCTCGAAATTAAGTTTATTTAATGGAGAAAAAATTGAAAAATTTTCTTTCAAAAGTAAAGTCGAAATACAAAAAGCGGTTGATATAATCAATAAAACAAAATTTAAAATTACTGATGTGAACACAAAAGTATTTAGACGAAACCCCCTAGCTCCTTTTACAACATCAACTTTACAACAAACTGCTTCGGGGCGATTTGGTTTTGGAGCTTCCAGAACAATGCAGATTGCACAACGACTTTATCAAGGAATAGATATCGAGGGTGAAACCACTGGGTTAATTACTTATATGAGAACTGATGGAACTAATATTTCAAAAGAAGCAATTGATGACTTTAGAAAATTCATTACTGATGATTTCGGTGATAAATATTTACCAGAGACTCCAAATAGTTATACGGGGAAGAAAGCAAAGAACGCTCAGGAAGCTCATGAGGCAATTAGACCAACTAATATAAGCAGGAAACCTTCTGATATCAAAAAATATGTAAATGCAGATCAATTTAAACTCTATGAATTAATTTGGAGTAGAGCCTTATCATCTCAAATGACCCCAGCAGAGTTTGATAGAAATACTATAATTATTTCTTCAAATGATAATAAGATTAACTTTAGAGCTAGCGGCTCAGTCGTAAAATTTGATGGATTTCTTAAAGTGTATCAAGTTCAAGAAACTGACGAGGATGCAAAAAATATTTTACCTGAAGTCAAAATCGGAGAAGAAATTAGTATACTTAAGCTAAATGATGAACAACACTTTACAGATCCACCACCACGGTACTCTGAAGCTAGTTTAGTGAAAAAGATGGAGGAATTAGGCATAGGTAGACCCTCCACTTATGCTAGCATTATTTCAGTATTATCAACGAGAAATTATGTCGAATTAATCAATAAAAGGTTTAACCCAACTGACAGAGGTAAGCTAATTTCAGCCTTTTTAGAGAAATTGTTTTCCAAATACGTGGATTATAATTTTACTGCAGACTTAGAAAATCAACTAGATGAAATCACTAGTGGCAAAATTGAGTGGGTTCAGGTTTTAGATAATTTTTGGAAAGATTTTTATGAAAATGTTGGAAAGGTTAAAGAAAAGAGAACAAGAGAGGTTTTAGATTTATTAAATGAAAGTTTAGGAGCTTTAATTTTTGAAAGAGATGATAAAGACGCTATAGATCGAAAGTGTAAGTTATGTTCCAATGGAGAACTAAGTTTGAAGAATAGTTTTAGAGGTGGGGCTTTTATAGGGTGTTCAAATTATCCAGAATGTAAATTTACTAGACCTTTATCTAAAGCTAAAGCTGCAGCTCAATATAATTTAGCAGAGCCTAAATTGCTGGGTCAAAATGAAAAAGGTAAAGATATATATTTAAAGAATGGGAGATTTGGTCCCTATTTACAATATGAGAAAGAAAAAGACGAACTAGAAACTAAAAAGAAAAAAGGTAGAAAGAAAAAAAACGAGAATGAACACCTTAAAAATGTTTCAATTCCAAAAGGTATTGATGTTGACAGTGTTGATTTAATTAAAGCAAAATATTTATGCTCTCTTCCTAAAGTATTAGGACAGCATCCTGAAAATGGACAAGATATAACTTTAAATTCTGGAAGATTTGGTCCATATCTAAAATGTGAAAATAAATCTGCAAGACTCGAAATTGTAGAGGATCTTTTTTCAATTGGTTTAAATAGAGCTATTACAATGATTGCTGAAGCTAAGCCTGGAAGGATATCCTCATCACTAATAAAAGATTTAGGGGAACATCCAGAAGATAAAAAACCAGTTAGGATCATGAAGGGGCAGTATGGCCCTTATATTAAGTATAAGTCTCTTAATGCTACAATTCCTGAGGAAAAAGATCCTAATGAATTAAATATGGAAGAAGCTTTGATTTTAATTGAAAAAAGAAAGGAATACGATAAGTCTAAGAAAAAGAAAAAAAGATGAGTCTTAACAAAACAAATATAGGATTATTACTAGGCGATCCTTCAGGTATTGGACCAGAGTTAACAGTAAAATTACTAGATAGTGATGTGAGCGAAAAAGCTAACATCCTAATAATTGGCGAAAAAAAAGTTTTAGAAGACGCTCAGGAAATTGTTGGGAAAAAAATAGATCTAAAATTTGTAGACAAGTTCGATGATGTTAATTTTGATGGTAAAACAAAATTTTTTTTAGACATTTCTAAAGGAACAAACAGATCATACATTAAGAAACAGGTTTGTGCCGAGTCAGGTAAAAGTGTTCTAGATGCAACTGAAATAGCCCTTAGTTTAGCAAAAAAAAATAAAATTCATGCAATTAATTTTGCTCCTATGAATAAAGCCAGCCTGATTCAAGGAGGTTGTGAATTTAATGATGAACATGAACTATTTCAAAATAGGCTTAATGTTAAAGATTTTTGTTGTGAATTCAATGTTGTAGATAATTTTTGGACTGCAAGAGTGACTTCACATATACCAATAAAAGAAGTTGCTCAAAACATAACAAAAGAAAATATTTTAAAACCAATAAAACTTTTAAATAAGACACTTAAAATGAGCGGTATTGCAAATCCGAGAATAGCAGTGCAAGCTTTAAACCCTCATGCTGAATTCGGTACGGAGGAAAAAGATGAAATAATCCCAGCTATTGAAGAAGCAAAAAAGATGGGTATAAAAGCTGACGGCCCTCTACCATGCGATACTTCATTTATCACAGCTTTTAAAAATAAAAATCATGATTGTATTGTGGGAATGTATCATGATGCACTTCAGTGTGGTTTAAAAGCATTTGGTTTTGATAGAGGCGTGACCGTTTCAGGTGGTTTAGATATTCCAATTACAACACCAGCGCACGGTACTGCATTTGATATTACAGGAAAGAATATTGCTAATTTAGAACCAACTATCCAATCATTCAAATTAGCAATAAAAATGGCTGAGAGTAAATTTAATGGGAAAAGTAATTGACAGAATAAATACGTTAAAAATTAAATTACCAGAACCTAAACCTCCAGTAGGAGCCTATGTTGCTACAAAAATAATTGGAAATTTATTGTATGTATCTGGTCAAGTTTCAATCGATGAAAATGCAAAACTTATTACAGGAAAAATTGGAAAAGATTTAGATTTGGAAAAAGGTTATAAAGCCGCCGAAAGGTGTGGATTGAGTATCGTTGCACATGTTAAAAACGCCTGCGAAGGAGATTTAGATAAAGTTAAATCTTGTGTCAAATTAACAGGTTATGTTAATTCAACTGATGATTTTAAAGATCAGCCTAAAATTATTAATGGTGCATCAGATATAATAGCTAAAATCTTTGAAAAAAAAGGTGAACATACACGTGCAGCTGTGAGTGTGAACAGTTTACCTTTAGGTGTTGCAGTTGAAGTCGATGCTATCTTTGAACTCAATTAATTTTCAATATTAATTCATACACTTTGGCTCAAATCCAAAGTTTCTATCTACAAAATAAACTGATTTTTTTGATTTCCACATCCTATCATTTGCAACTATAGTATGATCTCTATCTGTGTACTTTTCAATTAACCAGTCTAGAGATATAGCCATCTGGTGTGTGTGATAATTTGCGTGCGCTTGATCTTTTGTAAAGTTCTGCAACCCAGATGGATCTTTACGTTCTCTGTATTTTTTAAGATCAGTAAGTCCCAAGTTCAGCACATCGACAGTTTTATCTATTTTTTGTTTTAATTTTTTTGGAAAATTCTTGTAACCCCAGAGTTCAGCTATTGCATAAAGTCCTAATAAATTATTTACACCCTGTGAATGATACCAGACATCTCTAACACCTCTGAAACTGTTATTATGAATATATCCATCTTGATATACGACTTTATCGGCTTTACTAATTCCCTTTTTAATCCATTCTGCTGCGGCACCTGGTTCATCTTTCCAGGCCAAATACGATAGCACAGAGATAGTTCCATCAGCCATTTGTATAAAACCTCTTGCATGTTTCTTTGTTGTTAATTCTTTTTCAGCCCACGGCTTGATATATTTTTTGTACAAAATATCAATATACTCATCAATAATTTTAAATTGTTCTTTAGTAAATTGATCTCTCATTAAGTATGCTTGTTGAATATAGGTAGCTCCATATATTTGAGCTTCGTGCGGCCTGTGAGAAATACAAGGTTTGTCACCTTTGGCTTTCGCACCGCCATAACATAATTTATCAACTTTACCTTCGTCTTTCAGTTTACTAATTTCCTTAGAAGTTAAAGTACTTAACATCACACCTGCTTGTGCCCAAGCTACCATAACTTCTGCAATTAGTGGTCCATGCTCGTCCATTTTGCTATCTACAATTGCCGAAATAATGGTTCCATGCAATAATGCTAACCTATTAGAGTGTTTTTCATGATTAACATATATGCTATTTGATCTTTGTTCGTGATCTTTGTTCCAATCATACTTAGTAAGTTTCATTAGATGATCATAGTTGTTTCCTTGTAATTCAGGATTTTTTGACTTGCTTACGTGTGTTATTGCAAGATCCAAGTCCCAGCCTGCTTTACCCCAACTGCCATAACCATGCACACCTTTAAGAGAACATGTTTTTTTAGAAAGTTCGTTTGCAAAGAAATATTTTGGAATGACAATTTCATTTTTATTTGCATAAGCATTGGTAGACAAAATTATTACAAAAAGGAAAAATATTTTTTTCAAATTATTCACTTAAATAGAGTTAGGCCTTCCAACAGAGAAGTAGCTAATTTTATTTTTTTTCATTTCTTCTGAGGAATAAAGATTTCTTAAATCATACACTTTAAAATTCCTTTTTTTAACGATTTTTTTAAAATCAATCGATTTGAATTCATCCCATTCAGTTAGTAGAATTAATAAATCTGCACCATTGCAATTAGATTTGATATTATTTTTGTAATTGCAGTTTTTAATTTTCATAAATTCTTTTTTTTCACCCGATGGATCATAGTAATTAACTTTTGCTCCTTTTTTGCATAGATAAGGTATCATGCTAAGGCTAGTAGAATCTCGCATATCATCAGTGTTTGGTTTAAATGTAACTCCTAAGAAAGAAATTCTTTTATTTTTTATATTTGCACCCAAGATTTTATGAATTCTTTGAGTAAGTAAATTAACTCTTTCTTTATTAGATTTAATAACTGATTTCACAACTGATAGATTTATCTTATATTTCTCTGCAGCAGATACGAGACCTTTTGTATCTTTTGGAAAGCATGAGCCACCATATGCTGGCCCAGCACGTAAAAACCTACCGCCTATTCTACTATCAGAGCCCATCCCTAATGAAATATCTTCTATATTAACGCCAGATTTTTCACATAAGTTCGCAAGTTCATTTATAAAAGTAATCTTAGTTGCGAGAAAAGCATTTGATGCATATTTTATTAATTCAGCTCCTCTTCTTGAGGTAGTAAAAAATTTCGAACCTTTGTTAGTTAATGGTGCATAAAGTTTTCTCATAATATTGAAGGTTCTTTTTTCGTTAGATCCTATTACAATTCTATCCGGATATCTAAAATCTCGAATTGCTTCACCCTCTCTTAAGAATTCAGGATTAGAGATTACTGTAAAAAGTTTTTTCTTTTTTTTTAAAATTTTTTCAATCTCATCACCTGTTCCTACAGGCACAGTAGACTTGGTAATGATAATTTTTTTTCTTTTTGAATATTTTAATATCTCTTTTGTGCATTTATAAACGAAAGATAAATCAACTTTAATTGATCCTTTTTTTGTAGGGGTCCCCACGCATATAAAAATTATATCTGATGAGTTTATGGCTCTATCAATATTTGAAGTAAATGAAAGACGTTTAGCTGTAAAATTTTTTTGAATTAATTCATCTAATCCTGGTTCATAAATTGGAGAAATTCCAGAGTTGAGTTTTTCTATTTTATTTTTATCTTTATCAACACAAACAACCTGGTTACCTATGTCAGCAAAGCAGACTCCGCTAACTAATCCAACGTAACCAGTTCCAATCATACATAGTTTCATTTAATTTCCCTTAGATATTTGAATTCCTGAATTTATATATCCACTTAAAGTTCCACAATCTAAATATTTCCCCTTAAAAATATTTCCGTAAAATTTATACTCTTTTTTAATTAAATTTCTAATTGCGTCAGTAATATGTATTTCTCCTCCCTGACCAGGTTTTAATTTTTTGATTTCACTAAAAACTTTTGTTGGCAATATATATCTTCCAATAATTGCAAAATTTGATGGCGCTTTTTTGATGCTAGGTTTCTCTACAACGTCTTTAATTCGAAAATAGCTTTTTTTTTTATTTTGGATCGATAAAATTCCCCATCTTGATACTGTTTTTCTCTCTACTCTTTTTGTAGCAATTATGGAACCTTTAGTTTTTTTATGTAGTCGTATCATTTCTTTTGAACAATTATTTTTTATTATTAAGTCATCGGGTAAGAGCATTAAAAAATATTTATTTTTTATAAATTTTTGGCATTTTAGAACTGCATCACCTGTACCTTTTGGGTTGTTTTGATAAACAAATTTTATCATTTTCTGATATCTTTTTATTTTTTTATATTCTTCAAGTAGTCTTTTATTTTTCTTTTTTTTTATTATCTTTTTATAAAAACTGTCATTATAAAAATATTTTTTAATCGATAGTTTTTTTTTTGAAATTATAAATATAAATTCCTTTACCCCTGCTTCAATACATTCATCTAATATATATTGTAAATTCGGTTTACCATTGATGGGCATCAACTCTTTTGGCATTACACTTGTCAAAGGAAGCAATCTAGTCCCTAAACCTGCTAATGGAATAATGGCTTGTTTTATCATATGATTCTTATAATAGTTATTATCATTGCTTTATAGAAATGAAAATATTTAAAGATAAACATACCCTTCAAAGAGAGATTTTAAAAACTAAAGGGATTTCATTTGTGCCAACAATGGGTGCATTGCATAAAGGACACATTTCATTAATCAAAAAATCAAAAAAATCTAGGCTAAAAACTTTAGTATCTATTTTTGTGAATCCGAAACAATTTCACAAAAAAAGAGATTTTAGAACCTATCCAAGAAAAAAAGCACAAGATATTAAATTGTTAAAAAAATTGAGAATCGATTACTTATATATTCCAACATCAAAAGACATATACGGATTTAAACCTAAAAACAAAATTTTCTTAGATAAATCATCAAAAAAATTATGTGGTAAATTTAGAAAAGGTCATTTTGAAGGTGTATTAAATGTAGTAAACAGGTTTATAGAAATAATTAAACCTAAATATATATATTTAGGAAAAAAGGACTATCAGCAACTTTTTCTAATTAAAAAGCACATTGAAAAAAGAAAGATTAAATCTCGAATAATCGAATGTGAAACTATTAGAGAAAATAATGGAGTGGCCTGTTCATCAAGAAATTCTAAACTAAATAAAAATCAAATTAAAATTGCATCTAATATTCATAATTATTTAAGAAACTTAAAGAAAAAAATAAGAAAAAATTATAATTTATTTAACATAAATAAAATAAGAAAAGATTTAATAAATTTAGGTGCAAACAAAATAGATTATGTAGAAAATTATAATATTAAAAGTTTTAAAAGAATTTTAAAATCGAATAAAAATTTCAATTTATTTTTTGCATATTATATCAAAAATATAAGATTAATCGATAATATCTAATTAAGAAAATAAAAAGATCCTAAACCTAGAAAAGAAAGAAAGCCAATTACATCTGTAATAGTTGTTACAAAAACACTTGAAGCTAAAGCGGGATCAATATTTAATTTTTTTAGCGAAACTGGAACTAAAATTCCAAATAAACCTGCAACGATCATATTTAATATCATTGAAATTCCTATCAATAGAGAAAGATTTAATTCTTTAAACCACAATTGAACTATTATTGCAGTGATTATTGCAAAAATAATACCGTTTAAAATACCTATAAGAAATTCTTTTCCAACAACTCGGTTAAAATTACTTTTTGATAATTCTTTTGTAGCTATAGCACGTATTGTAACTGCTAACGTTTGCATGCCGGCATTCCCTCCCATTGATGCTACTATTGGCATTAAAAAAGCTAAAGCAACCATCTGCTCTATTGATGCTCCAAAGAAACTTATTACCCAAGTGGCAAGTAAAGCAGTAAACAAATTTAGTAATAACCAATTAAATCTTCTTTTAGTTTTAAGCATTACACTATCAGTAATTTCCTCGTCGCCTACCCCGGCTAAACGCAATGCATCTTCCTCGGCTTCTTCTTGAACAACAGTAACAACATCATCTGCTGTAATCATTCCAACTAGTTTATTTTCTTTATTCACTACTCCTGCAGAAACTAAGTTGTAGTTTTCAAAAGTAAGACCAACTTCTTCTTTGTCCATATTTACTGAAATTAAAACTGGCATTTCCCTCATTATAGAACTCATTTTCAAATCCCTAGATGTTCTTAAAACTCTTGAAGAAGGAACGGTTCCGATGGGTTTAAAGTCATTATCTACTATAAATATTTCTAAAAATTCTTCTGGTAGATCTTTGTCTTCTCTTAAATAATCTATAGTCTGACCTACAGTCCAATTACTAGGGACTGCTGTAAATTCTCTTTGCATTATTCTAGCTGCGGAGTCTTCTGGATAACTAAGTCCTTCTTGCAAAAGAAACTTATCTTTGGGAGGAAGTTTTTCTAAAACTTTTTCTTTTGTCTCCTTAGATAAATTTTCGAGAATTTTTATTGCATTATCAGACTCTAAACGCTTTATTATCTTAATTAGAGACTCGATAGAAAGTAATTGCAAAACCTCACTTTGAATAGACTCGTTTAATTCAATGAATATCTCTGGGTCAATATTAAATGACTCAATCTCAATGAGTTTTGTTCTTGTATCTGGAGTTAAGTTTTCAATTAAATTAGCTACATCGGCTTCATGGAGATCTTTAAGTGTTTGATTAATAAACTCAACGTTTCCTTTCTCAATATTTTGAGTGAAAGTGTTAATAAACTCCTTATTAAAATCCAAGTTGACTTTTTTAGTTTCAGATGATTTTAGTAAAGCCATAAATACCTCTTAAAGTTTTTTTGAGACTATTAGTCTATAAAATGGTAAAATTCAATTTAAATGAGTATAGAAATCAAAATCAGCAAAAAACCCATATCTTACAAAAGAGCGATGCTTTTTCTTAATAAAAGAGTAGAAGAAGTAAAAAATGATAAAAAAAGAGAATTATTATGGATCTTAGAACACCCTATAACTTATACAGCTGGTGTAAGATTTAATAAAAAGGAAATTTTAGATAAGAAAATTGATATAATTCAAACAAATAGAGGAGGTAAAATTACTCTTCATAATCCCGGTCAAAAAATTGTTTACTTTGTAATCAATCTTAATAATAGAAAAAAAGATATAAGAAAGTTTATAAGTGCAATTGAAAATAGCATAATTCAATTTTTAAGAAATTATAAAATAAAAGCTAAAAAAGACAAAAAAAATATTGGTATTTGGGTGGACTCAAAGAAAATTGCTGCAATTGGTATAAGAGTATCGAGATGGGTTGCATATCATGGCTGTTCAATCAATATTTCGAATAATTTAAAACAATATTTAAAAATTATTCCTTGTGGCTTAAGTAATAAAAAAGTCACTTCGATATTTAAAGAAAAAAAAATTAAAATAAATAATTATGAAAATAGGTTAGCTAAAATTTTTACAAAAAATATAAAAGAAATTTAAACATTTTTTTTAAGAAAATCTTCAAATATATTATCGTAATTTGCTTTAAAATTATATTGAACATTATTTATCATGAATTTAATCTTATAAGCATGCAGCATTAGACTTTTAGTTTTAATTCGCTTTCTATTGTTTAGAAAATATTTATCGTCTCCTACTATAGGACATCCTATATTCAATAATTGCTTACGAAGTTGATGCTTTCTTCCTGTTATTGGATTGAGTTCTAAAAATGTATAATCTTCGTTTGATCTAATTATTTTTAGATTTGAGATAGCTTTTTGAGTAATTTTTTTATTATTCTCGAAATTAATCAAATTATCTCTCATAAATTTAATTGATTTATTAACTTTTCCATACACAATTGCTAAATAGGTTTTGTGAATTTTTCTTATTCTAAATAATGACGTAAAAAGTTGTGCAAATTTTCTATTTTTAGCAATTATTAGTGCCCCTGAAGTTTCTTTATCAAGTCTATGAACGATAAAAGGCTTAGAGTTTTCAAAATATTTTGTATTTTTAAGAATATCAATTATATTTTTTAACGATTTGGTACCTGATTGAACTGGTATACCTGTTGGTTTATTTATTACAATAAAATTTTCGTTATCTTCTAAAACATATTTGTTATAAGACCCAATCTCCCTTTTTTTTGGTAAATACTTAATCTTTTTTTTTTCATCTATGGGTTTGAATTTATTAATATCAAAAATCTCAACTAAATCTCCTGTTTGTAATCTATAAGATGATTTAGTTTTTTTTTTATTAATTTTAATTTTATTATTTCTTATAAATTTTTCTATTAAGGAGTGTGGTAAGTTTATTACTTTTTGTTTAAACCACTTGTCTAGACGAGAGTTATTAAAATCGTCGTCAACAGTAAAAGATTTGCGCATGTAAGCTGAATTATTTGCTTGCTACTTTTTGTTTAGTTTCAGGTTCTTTTGTTTTTTCTTTAGTTTCAATTTTTTTAGGTTTATCAATTTTTTTTGCCTCCGGGTTTCTATCAACTAATTCAATAACAGCCATAGGTGCATCATCACCAGTTCTAAAGCCAGCTTTTAATACCCTTGAATAGCCGCCTTTCCTTGAGCTGTATCTTTTTGATAGTTCATTGAAAACTTTTGTAACAGATTTTTTATCTTGAAGTTTTGAAAAAAGCCTTTTTTTGTTACTTAAATCATTTTTTTTACCAATAGTTATAACTTTATCTATTTGAGGTTTTAGTTCTTTAGCTTTTGGAAGAGTGGTAACTATTTGCTCATATTTAATTAATGAATTGAGCATATTCTTAAATAATGCTTTTCTATGCTCGCTTGTTTTATTTAATTTTCTATAACCAATACCGTGTCTCATTAATAATTGTTTTCCTCTAATTTCTTGGATAGTTCTGCAATATTATCAGGTGGCCAATTAGGAATCTCCATACCTAAATATAGAGACATTGTATTTAAGACTTCTTTGATTTCGTTTAAAGATTTTCTACCAAAATTTGGTGTTCTCAACATTTCTGGTTCAGTTTTTTGAACCAAATCGCCAATGTAAATTATATTATCGTTCTTTAAGCAATTCATAGATCTAACAGATAATTCCAGTTCCTCTACTCTCTTCAAAAGATTTCTATTAAATTCAGGTTCTGATGATTTCACCTCTTTAACAACTTCTTGAGGATCTTCAAAATTAACAAACATTGATAATTGGTCTTGAAAAATCCTTGCAGAGTAGGCAATTGCATCCTCTGCGTCTACAGTGCCGTTTGTTTCAACAGTCATAATTAATTTATCATAATCTAATGCGCTACCTGCTCTGGTATTTTCAACTGAAAAAGATACTTTTTTTACTGGGCTAAAAAGAGAGTCTATTGAAATTAAGCCTAAAGGACTATCTTCTGTTTTATTTTTAGGCGCTTGTACGTATCCTTTGCCTGTACTTACCATTAATTCCATATGAAAATTAGTTTTTTCATCTAGATTGCAAATAGTTTGATCGGGATTAAGAATTTCTATCTCGGGGACTAAAGTGATGTCTTTAGCTTTAACTTCTTTTGGTCCTTTAATATCTAATATTATTTTTTTTGGACTTGATGATGAAGATTTAATAGCTAAGTTTTTAACGTTTAAGACTATATCAGTTACATCTTCTCTGACACCCTTTATTGATGAAAACTCATGCAAAACTCCATCAATTTGAATTGCTGTGACAGCTGCGCCTTGAATAGAGGATAATAATATTCTTCTTAAAGAATTCCCAATTGTTTGTCCAAACCCTTTCTCTAGAGGTTCTGCAACTACCTTTGCAACAGTCTTGTCATCATTGCTTGTAATGTCTAATTTATTTGGTTTGATTAATGCTTTCCAGTTCTTATCTATAACGTTACTCGTTGTTTGCATTTATACTCTCCTTCTTTTAGGTGGTCTTGCTCCATTATGAGGCATAGGTGTTGTGTCTTTTATTGATAAAATTTTAAATCCTTTTGACTGTAAAGATCTTAAGGCGGTCTCTCTACCCGATCCAGGGCCTTTAACCTGGACGGTCAGTGTTCTTAGACCTTGTTCATAAGCCTTAGTACCTGCATCATCTGCTGCTATTTGTGCTGCGTATGGAGTTGATTTTCTTGAGCCTTTAAAACCTTTTGCACCGGCAGATGACCACGAGATAACATTTCCACTCTCATCAGCAATTGAAACAATCGTATTATTAAAAGTAGAATAAACATAAGCTATACCATTTGTAATATTTTTTTTAATTTTTTTCTTTTTTTTAAATGATGATACTTTTTTAACTTCTACTTTTTTTTCAATTTTTTTGTCTTTTTTTTCGTCTTTTTTATTCATTTAATTTTTCTATTTTTTAAGAGGTGTTAATTTTTTTCCAGCAATGGCAATCGCTTTACCTTTACGTGTCCTTGCATTACATTGAGTTCTTTGACCTCTTACAGGTAGTTTTTTTTTGTGTCTTGTTCCTCTATAACAAGCTAAATCTACTAGCCTCTTTATATTTACAGAAACTTCTCTTCTTAAATCGCCTTCAACCTTATGATTTGCATCAATGAACTCTCTTATTTTTAATACCTCTTCCTCTGATAAATCATTTACACGCTTTGAAACTGGTATATTCAATTTTTTACAAATTAGCCTTGAAGAATGATTGCCAATTCCATGTATGTAAGTAAGAGCTATACTGACAACTTTGTTCTGTGGAATGTTAATTCCTGCTATTCGAGCCATAAAATATATGAGTTAGTTTCCTGCGTATTTATATTGTGTAATCATTTAAAGTCAACCCTTCATACTATCAATTAAGCCGCTAATTTCATTGTTAATTTGAGATATGCTGTTTTCTCCATTTACAACTTGAAGTAATTTTGTTTGCTTATAATAATTCAAAACAGGTTCGGAAGATTTTTCATAGGTTTGAAAGCGTTTAATTACAATTTCTTCATTATCATCTGCCCTTTTTTCAATAGATTTCCTTTCTAAGATTCTTTTTTTAATTGTTTCTAAACTAACATTTAATTTTAATACAATGTCTATTTTTTGGTTATAGTTTTTTAATAAAATATCCAAATTTTTTGCTTGAGGAAGTGTTCTGGGATATCCATCAAATATAATTTTATTTTTGTAATTTTCATTTGAAATAAATTTTTCTATCAAGTCTCCAACAATTTCATCCGATACAAGTTCACCAGAATTCATAATCGATGAAATTTTACTTCCAAGTTCAGTGCCATTTTTAATTTCGTCTCGTAAAAGATCCCCGGTGGATAATTGATGAATATTATATTTTTTCACTATAAATTTAGATTGAGTTCCTTTTCCCGCACCTGGAGGGCCAAATATAACTATGTTCATTTAATTCTTATTTACCAAATTTAGTTTTTCTTATTAAAGACTCATATTGTGAACTCATTAATCTAGTTTGGACCTGGGTGACAGTATCCATTGCAACTACAACAACAATTAAAATCGATGTGCCGCCTAAATAAAAAGGAATTGGATATTTTGCTATCAGAAATTCAGGCATCAAACATACAAAAGTTAAATAAAGTGAACCAACAGTAGTTAATCTTATCAAAATCATCTCAATATACTCTGCTGTTCTTTCGCCTGGCCTTATCCCCGGAATATAACCACCGTATTTTCTTAAATTTTCCGCTGTTTCTTTCGGATTAAAAACTATAGAGGTGTAAAAAAAAGAAAAAAATATTATCCCTGATGCATATAGCAACATGTAAAGAGGTTGACCTTGGGTAAACATTGAAGAAATTTTGAGGAAAGTATCTGATTCCGTGAAACCAAAATTTGAAATTGTTATAGGTAATAATAATAATGCTGAAGCGAAAATTGCTGGGATAACACCGGCTGTATTAATTTTAAGAGGGAGATGCGAAGACTCTCCTCCATACATCTTATTCCCTACTTGTCTTTTAGGATAATTAATCAAGATTTTTCTCATTGCTCTCTCAAAAAAAACAATGAATAGCACTGTTAAAATTACTAAAATAAAAATTCCAACAATCATTACTGCCGATAATGCACCTGTTCTTCCTAATTCAAATGTAGAGGCTAAAGCTCTTGGAATCTCTGCTACAATACCTGAAAAAATTATTAGTGATATTCCATTTCCAACTCCTCTTAATGTGATTTGCTCACCTAACCACATTAAAAAAGTTGTACCAGCAACTAAAGAAATGGTCGTTATAATTCTAAAAGTTAAACCAGGTTCAATAACTAAATTACCTGCATTTTCAAGACCAACTGAAACACCATATCCTTGCAAACAAGCAATTAATACTGTTCCATATCTAGTTATTTGAGTTATTTTTTTTCTCCCTATTTCGCCTTGTTCCTTCAAATTTTTAAAATAGTCTGAAACACCAGTTAATAATTGCACGATAATTGCAGATGATATATACGGCATTATTCCTAAAGCAAAAATTGCCATTCTTGTAACGGCACCTCCAGAAAACATGTTGAACATTCCCAAAAGACCTTTTTGACTTGATGACATTATTTCTTTTAATGCTAAAGGATCAATACCAGCTAAAGGAACGTAGGTTCCTAATCTATAAATTATTAGTATAAGAATTGTGAAAAATATTCGATTTTTTAAATCTTTTGCTTGAGAAAATGCGCCTGCCGTATTTAGTGTTTCGCTAGACATATTTATTACTTTTTGATTATGCTAATTTTAGCACCAGCTTTTTTAATTTTATCTAATGCTTGTTTAGAGGCAAAATGAGCGGTTATAGAAATTGTATTTTTTAATTCTCCTGAACCTAGTATCTTTAATTTTTCGAATTTTTTACTTACTAATTTTTTCTCTTTTAAAATTTTAAGGTCTAGATTATCTTTTAAATTATTTTCAGATTTGCTAATCATGCTCTGGATTTTAGATAAATTCAAAATAGCAGTATTTTTTTTAATAAAATTTTTAAATCCCCTTTTAGGTAATCTTCTATAAAGGGGCATCTGGCCTCCTTCAAAACTTTTAATCGCAACACCTGATCTAGATTTTTGACCTTTGTGTCCTCTTGAAGAAGTTTTGCCCTTTCCAGACCCTATGCCTCTACCAACTCTAATTTTTTTCTTATTTACTTTTGTTAAAGAATTTAAATTCATTATTTGGCCTCTCTTTTTAAGACTATGTCAGAGATTTTTTTTCCTCTTATATTTGACAAAATTTTTGGTGAAATTTGTGACTTTAGACCATTTAGACAAGCTTTCAATACGTTGTGAGGGTTTGCAGATCCCAATGATTTGGCAACAACGTCTTGTATACCGATAACTTCACAGACTGATCTGATTGCTCCACCTGCAATTATTCCTGTACCGGCAGGGGCAGCTCTAAGAAAAACTTTTCCTGAGCCATTTTTACCTTTAACGTCATGGTGTAAAGTTCTTCCGTCCTTTAAAGGAATTTTTATTAAGTTTCTTTTTGCAACTTCTGTTGCTTTTTTGATTGCGTCAGGCACTTGTTTTGATTTTCCTTGTCCAATTCCTATAGAACCCTTTTGATTTCCAACGACTACAAGAGCTGCAAATCCAAACCTTCTACCTCCTTTAACTACTTTAGTAATTCTGTTTATTGCAACTAGCTTTTCTTTTATATCGCTTTCAATTTTTTTATTTTCATTCATATTAAATTTTTAATCCATTTTTTCTTAAAGTTTCAGCAAAAGTTTTAACTCTACCATGATACTTGTGTTGACCTCTATCGAAATATACTTGGTTAATATTTTTTTCTTTTGCTCTTTTTGCAAGTATCTCACCAATAAAAGTTGATTTTTCCATTTTTTTCATTTTTTTATTCTTAATCTCTTTTTCAATTGATGATGCTGAAACTAGTGTCTTATTATGCTTATCGTCAATTATTTGAGCTGATAAGTTTTTTAATGATTTTGTTACAGATACTCTATATCTATCACTACTTACTGATTTTATTTTTTTTCTATTTCTCAATTTTCTTTTTATTTTACTGGAAACTTTTTTCATTATTTTTTCTTTCCTTCTTTTCTCAGAACAAATTGACCTCTCTCTTTAATGCCTTTTGCTTTGTAAGGTTCAACTGGTTTAAAACTTTTTATATCAGCAGCAATTTTTGAAACAAGCTCTTTATCAACACCACTTATTTTGATAATAGTTTGCTTCTCGACTGTAATTTTAATTTCTTTTGGAATTTTAAAATTGATATCGTGACTAAAACCTAATTGTAAATTTAATATTTCACCTTTCAAATTAGCTCTAAAACCGACTCCAGATAGTTCTAAAATTTTTTCATGTCCCTGTGATACACCTAAAATAGCATTATTTATTATACTTCTATAAGTACCCCACAAAATTGAGGTTTTTTTATCAATTTTTTTTTCAATAGGTTTAATTTGAAATTCACTCTCATTAATTTTTGACGAAAAAATCTTATCATTAATTGTTAATTTCGTTGATCCTTTTGGACCTGTAATTGTCAAGTTAGAACCTTCTATTTTAATAGAGGAGTCTTTAGGCACAACTATATTTTTTTTTCCAATTTTAGACATTAAAACACCCTACAAATAATTTCTCCACCAACATTATTCTTCCTTGCCTCCGAGTCACTCATTACACCTTTTGGTGTGGATAATATTGCTAAACCAAGCCCATTCATTACTTTAGGGATGCTTGTGGCCCTTGAATAAACTCTTCGACCAGGTTTTGATACTCTTTTAATTTCTTTAATTACTGGATCTCCTTCATAATATTTTAATGAAATTTTTAAACTAACTTTATTTTTTTCTGACTTATCAATAAAGAAATCTTTAATGTACCCTTCATTTTTTAAAATAGTTAAAATATTTTTTCTAAATTTTGACGACGGGATATGAATTGAACTTAATGATCGCATCTGGCCATTCCTTATCCTTGAAAACATATCACCTACTGGATCTGTAAATGTCATATATACCTCCTACCAACTCGACTTTGTTATACCAGGAATTTTACCAGAGGAAGCCATGTCCCTAAGTGCTATTCTTGATATTTTTAATTTTCTATAAACTCCGTGAGGTCTACCTGAAATCTCACATCTGTTTCTTATTCTTATTTTTGAAGAATTTTTTGGTAATTTATTTAATTTAAGCTGAGCCTCAAACCTTTCGGAAAGATCTAGTTTTTTATTATTAATAATCTTTTTTAATGCGGCCCTTTTTTTTGCAAATCTTTTGACTAACTTCATTCTTTTAAAATTTTTTTCTATCGCACTTTTCTTAGCCATATATACCTCAGTTTTGTTTTTGATTTATTGGGAAATTTAACTCTTTAAGAAGTTCAATTGTTGCATCCCTACTTTTGCTAGTAGTTACAATGGTAACATCTAAACCTCGTATCTTATCTACCTTGTCAAAATTTACCTCTGGAAATACAATGTGTTCTTTGATTCCGAATGAATAATTGTAGGAACTATCCACTCCTTTTGAAGATAATCCTCTAAAGTCTTTAATTCTTGGTAAAGCAATATTTATTAATCTATCTATAAATTCATACATTTTATAAGATCTTAAGGTAACTTTTACTCCAGCATTAGATCCTTTCCTTGTTTTAAAATTTGAGATAGATTTCTTAAATTTTGTAATTACTGGTTTTTGTCCTGCAATTAAAGACATATCTTCCGCGCATGCCTTAAGTTTTTTACTATCAGAAGCGTCTTCTCCTAGGCCCATATTTAATATAATTTTATCAATTTTTGGCACTTCATGTTTGTTTTTAACGGAAAGTTTTTGCATTAACTTTGCAACAATCTCTTTTTCATATGATATTTTTAGTCTTGGTATCATTTGCTTCTAGTCTCTTTCTTTTCTTTTTTTTTTAAATCAATATCTTTAATATTTGAGATATGAATAAAATTTTCTTTTGAAATGATTCCACCCTTATTTTCTTTTGTGGGTTTAAGATGTTTTTTTATCATGTTAATAGACTTTATTTTCACCCTTTTTTGTTTTCTATCAATTTCTAATATTTCACCCGTTTTGCCCCTGTCTTTACCTGTTATAATTCTGACTTGAGTTCCTTTTTTTATAATCATTTACAAAACCTCCGGTGCGAGTGAAATTATTTTAGTATGTCCCTTTAATCTAAGTTCCCTTGTAACTGGACCAAAAATTCTTGTTCCAATCGGCTCTCCCTTGTCATCAGTTAAGACTACAGCATTCTTATCAAACTGTACTTTTGATCCATCATTTCTGTATATCTCTTTTTTTGTTCTAACAACAACTGCCTTATGTACTGCTCCCTTTTTAACTTTTCCTTTTGGAATAGCGTCTTTTACACTAATAACAATTAAATCTCCTACAGCTGCGTATCTTCTTTTTGAACCTCCTAAAACTTTTACACATTCGACTCTTTTAGCTCCTGTATTGTCAGCAACTTCTAATTCTGTTTGTATTTGTATCATTTATCCATTACCTGCCACGTTTTCTTTTTTGAATATGGTTTGCTCTCAATAATTGAAACCTCTTCACCTTCTTTGAACTTATTTTTTTCGTCATGAGCATGATACTTTTTTGATCTTTTAATTATCTTCTCATAAAATGGGTGTTTAAATTTTCTAGTGACCTCAACTACTATGGTCTTATCGTTTTTTGCACTAGTAACTACACCTTTTAATATTTTTTTTGTCATTTTTCGTTTTTAATTGTTGTATACAATCTAGCTATACTTTTTTTTATTTGTCCGTATTGAGCTTGATTGTTAATTTGGTTGTTAATTTTTTTAAATCTAATGTTAAATAAATCTTTTTTCAGAGTTAAAATTTTTTTCTCTGCTTGGTCTTTATTTAACTTTTTGTCATCTTTTTTTTTAACCATAATTATCTCTTAATAAATCTAGTTTTAATTGGAAGTTTGGCTGATGCTTTGTATAAAGCCTCTCTAGCTACCTCTTCACTCACGCCATCAATTTCAAAGATTATTCTACCTGGTTTTACTCTACATGCATAGTATTCCGGTGAACCCTTTCCTTTACCCATTCTAACTTCAGTAGGCTTTTTTGAAACCGGAATGTTTGGAAAAATTCTTGTCCAAACTTTACCTGTTCTTTTCATATATCTTGTTAAAGCAACTCTGGCAGCCTCTATTTGTTTACCTATTATTCGCTCTGGTTCAATTGCTTTCAAACCAAATTGACCATAATTAAGTGTTATGGCCCTATGTGCTTTACCGTGAATTCTTCCTTTAAAAGCTTTTCTAAATTTAGTTCTTACTGGTTGAAGCATTTTTTACTCTCTCCTTTTTTTCCTTATCAACATCTTTGGCCATTAATTCACCTTTATAAATCCAGACCTTTACACCAATAATTCCATATGTTGTCAAAGCCTCAGCAAAACCATAATCTATGTCTGCTCTTAACGTATGAGAAGGTATACTACCTTCTCTTAGCCATTCTGTTCTCGCAATTTCATTTCCTGCTAATCTACCACTTAACATAACTTTAATACCTTTAGCATTTAATCTCATTGCAGACTGCATTGCTCTTTTCATTGCTCTTCTATACGCAACTCTCTTTACAAGTTGTTGAGCAATATTTTCCGCCACTAAATTGGAATTTAATTCTGGTTTTTTTATTTCTTTAATATTAACGTTCACGTCTCCATTAGTAATTTTCATTATATTTTTTTTAATTTTTTCTATATCAGCACCTTTTTTTCCAATAACAAAACCTGGTCTTGAGGTGTGTATAGATACTGTGCATTGTTTAGAAGATCTCTCGATAATTATCTCTGATACACCTGAATTTACTATATTCTTTTTTATATATTTTCTTATTTTAAAATCTTCAATTAAATATTTTCCGAAATCTTTTTTCTTGGCAAACCAAGTTGAGTCCCATCCTCTGTTAATACCTAATCTTAAACCAATAGGGTTAATTTTTTGTCCCATTACTTACTCTCTTTCTTTTCCTTTTTTTCCTCAAGAATAATTGTAATTCTGCTAAAAGGTTTTTTAATTGGACTTGCTCTACCTTTAGCTCTAGGCCTAAATCTTTTCATTACTAAAGATTTTCCTACGAAGGCCTCTTTAACAAATAAATTATCTATATCAAACTGGTAATTATTCTCAGCATTTGCTATTGCTGATTTTACTGTTTTGCTTACATCATGTGCAATTCTTTTTCTTGTAAATTCTAAATCTCTCAGAGCTACGTCAGCTTTTTTCCCTTTTATAAAATTGCAAACCAAAGCAAGTTTTCTTGGGCTTGTTCTCACATTTTTATTTATTGCTTTTACTAAAGTATTTTCTTTACTCATTATTTTTTGTCTCCATCAGCAGGTTTTTCAGCTGCTGCAGCTTTTTTGTCAGCTGGTGTATGACCTTTAAATGTTCTTGTTGGAGCGAATTCACCTAATTTATGACCAACCATTTCCTCTGAAATCGTTATTGGTATAAAAGTTTTTCCGTTATGTATCATGAAACTGTGACCCACAAAGTCAGGAATTACAGTAGAGTTTCTCGACCAAGTTTTAATTGGTTTTTTATTTGTTCCTCCTTTTAACTTATCTATCTTTTTCAATAAGCTAGGGTGTACAAAAGGTCCTTTCCAAATTGATCTAGTCATTATTTGTTTCTCTTCTTTCTTCTTGTGATGATAAATTTATCACTTCGTTTCGGCTTTCTTGTTTTTAATCCTTTAGCTGATTGGCCCCAAGGAGAAACTGGACTTCTACCTCCAGAGGTTTTACCTTCCCCTCCACCATGAGGATGATCTACTGGGTTCATCGCAACTCCACGAGTTTGGGGTCTTTTTCCCCTCCATCTATTTCTACCCGCTTTTCCAATTTTAATATTTTTTTGATCAGGATTAGATACTGTTCCGATTGTAGCAATACATTTACTGCTAACTTTTCTAGTTTCTCCAGATGATAATTTTAATATAGCATAGTCGCCGTCATAGCCTGATAATGTTACTGACGAACCAGCAGATCTTGCTAATTTAGCGCCATTTCCAGGAATTAATTCAACGTTGTGTAAAGGTGTTCCAGGTGGAATATCCTTTAATTCTAAAGAATTACCAATTTTTATTTCTGCGTTTTTTCCTGATTCAATTACATCTCCTTGTTTAAGTCCTTGGGGACAGATAATATATGATTTCTCTTTATCTTGATAAGTTATTAAAGCTATATATGCTGTTCTATTTGGATCATATTCTATACGCTCCACTTTTCCTGGTATATTTTTCTTTTTTCTATAAAAATCAATAATTCTATATTTATGTTTTGAACCACCTCCAATATGTCTTGAAGTTATCCTTCCAAAGTTATTTCTTCCGCCAGTAAAATTTTGACCCTTTGTTAAAGGTTTGTATGGAGCGCCTTTCCATAAAGAACTTTTATCTATAACAACAGTGCCTCTTGTTGATTTTGTATAAGGTTTAAATGTTTTTAAAGCCATAAATTAAATTCCTGTTGTTAAGTCTATACTTTGACCTTTTTTTAGAGTTACAATCGCTTTTTTGTAACCTGTCTTATATGATTTTCTCCCTTGCTTTAATTTAATCTTAGTTTTTTGATTAATTATATTTACTTTTACAACACTTACTTTAAACAACTTTTCTATATTTTTTTTAATTATACTCTTATTTGCTTTTTCATGAACTTTGAAAACTGTCTTATTTTGCTCTGATAAAATTGTAGCTTTCTCAGTTATAATTGGACTCCTAATTGAGTCTATGTAATTAATTTTTTTCATTTAAAACTCTTTCTTGGATTTTTTTGGCCGAAGAACTCGTAATAAGGACGTTCTTATATTTAAAAATATCATAAATATTCGCACCTTCGTCATTTATTAATTTTACATCTTTAATATTTCTAGCTGATTTATTTATATTTTTAAAAGTGTCTTTATCAGAAATAATCAAAGTACTTTGTAGATTGTTATTAAGTAAAAATTTATTGAATTCTTTTGTTTTTTTAATCTCTTTTTTTACGTCTGCCAGTATGAATAGGTTTTTTTCTACATTTTTTTTTGATAAAGTTTGAGCTAAAGCTAGCTTACGTACTTTTTTATTAATTTTTTTTACTTTATAGATTGAACCTTTAGGACCATGAGCTACACCCCCGCCAACAAATAAAGGAGCTTTTTTACTTGCATGACGTGCACCACCACTTCCTTTTTGGGCTACAATTTTTTTTGTAGAACCTCTTATCTGATTTCTTTGTTTTGTTTTAGCAGTTCTTGGTTTTGAGTGATTTAATTGCCAGTCTATTACAAACTTAATTAGCTTATAATTAATTTTAAGCTTAATCAATTTATCCGAAATCTCAATTGAGCTATTTTTATTTCCATCAATGTTTAACAAAGGTAATTTCATCTATTTTTTACCTTTTTTAGCTTCTGCAGCTTTAATTTTTGCGTCATGTTTTTCTTTTATAGTTTTTCTGGATATATTTTTTACAGACTCCCTTAAAAGAACTGTTGAATTTTTTGCTCCAGGTATAGAACCTTTAATGTACAACAAGTTATTTTCCATATCAGATTTTATTACCTCTAGATTTAGCATTGTTCTAGATTTATCACCCATATGACCTGCCATTTTTTTTCCTTTAAAAACCTTTCCAGGGTCTTGTCTCTGACCTGTTGAACCATGTGATCTATGTGATACTGATACTCCGTGTGAAGCTCTTAACCCTCCAAAGTTCCATCTTTTCATTACCCCAGCAAATCCCTTTCCAATTGTTTTAGATCTTACATCTAAAAATTTTTTATCTTTAAATATTTCTAAACCTATTTCATTTCCTTCTTTATATTTGTCAATTTCTTCAGTTCTAAATTCTTTTAAAATTTTCTTTGGTTCAGTATTTTTTTTTGTAAAATAGCCTTTCATTTGTTTTTTTAATTTTGAATTTTTAATTTTAAAAAAACCTACTTTTATTGCGTTATAACCTCTTTTTTCTTTAGAAATAATATCTAATACCCTTCCCTTTTCTATTTTAATAACAGTGACAGGTACTGACTGACCTGAAGTCATAAATTCTCTGGTCATACCTAATTTTGTTCCTATTAATCCAATACTCATATTAAATCTTTATTTCTATATCAACACCTGAGGCTAAATCTAATTTCATTAATGCCTCAACAGTTTGTGGTGTTGGTTCAATTATATCTATTAATCTTTTATGTGTTCTTGACTCAAATTGCTCTCTACTTTTTTTATCAATATGTGGAGACCTAAGAACTGTATATCTTTCTATTCGAGTTGGTAAAGGTATTGGCCCTTTGACTTGAGCTCCAGTCCTTTTAGCAGTATTAACGATTTCCTCAGTTGATAAATCAAGGATCTTATTATCATAGGCTTTTAAATGAATTCTAATATTTTGATTTTCCATAATTATGCTAGTTTCTTTGTGACCTCATCCTGAACATTTTGTGGGACTTTATCATAATGACTAAATTGCATTGTATATTGAGCCCTTCCTTGAGTAGATGATCTAAGATTATTTATGTACCCAAACATATTTGCTAATGGCACAACTGCATTTATTGCGGTTGCATTACCTCTTGGTTCAGTAGACCCAACTTGTCCTCGTCTACTATTTAAGTCACCAATTACATCGCCCATAAATTCTTCTGGGGTTACTACTTCAACTTTCATCATAGGTTCTAAAAGTTTAAGAGTAGCTTTTTGACATGCTTCTCTAAAGCAAGATCTGCTCGCAATTTCAAAAGCTAAAACGCTAGAGTCTACATCATGATGTAACCCATCTAATATTTTCACTTTATAATCTATAATTGGAAACCCTGCTAATATTCCACTGTCGGAAACACTTTCTACTCCTTTTTCTACTCCTGGAATAAACTCCTTAGGAATCGCACCGCCTTTAATTAAATTCTCTATTTCTCTTCCTTTTCCAGCCTCTAATGGCTCAACACTTAACTTTACTTTTGCAAATTGCCCTGCACCACCACTTTGCTTTTTATGGATATATTCCATTTCTGCTGAGCCAAGTATTGTCTCTCTGTATGCCACTTGAGGTGCACCAATATTTGCCTCGACTTTAAACTCTCTTTTCATTCTATCAACAATAATGTCTAAATGTAACTCACCCATACCTTTAATAATCGTTTGTCCTGACTCCTCGTCAGAAGAAACTCTAAAAGAGGGATCCTCCTTAGCTAATCTAGCTAATGCCTCACCCATTTTTTCTTGATCACCTTTTGTTTTAGGCTCAACTGCAATTTCGATTACAGGATCAGGAAATTCCATTGGCTCTAATAGAATTGGGTTTTGAGGATCACATAATGTATGCCCTGTAATGGTATACTTTAATCCTGCTAATGCAACAATATCACCAGCAGATGCAGTTTTTATATCTTCTCGACTATTTGCATGCATCAAAAGCATTCTTCCAATTCTCTCATTTTTATCTTTAGAGGAATTTAATATAGATGTACCTGCATTCAGGGTTCCGGAATAAATTCTTATAAAAGTAAGTGAACCTACAAAAGGGTCATTAGCTACTTTAAAAGCTAATGCTGAAAATTTCTCTTTTTCATCAAATTTCATTGTCACTTTTTCTTCTTGTCCAACCTTTGTTCCATCAATAGATTTTAAATCGCTTGGGCTTGGAAGATAGTCAATAACTGCGTCTAACAGAGGTTGAACGCCTTTATTTTTGAAAGCTGAACCAGTTAAAATAGGAACAAAATTAAAATTTAAAGTTCCTTTTCTGATACATCTAATAAGGTCTGCTTCTGAAGGCTCATTACCATCCAAATAAGCCTCCATTAATTTTTCATCTTCTTCCACTGCAGTTTCGACTAGATTTTGTCGATATTTATTCGCTTTATCTTTTAAATCATCTGGAATTTCAACATATTCAAATTTTGCACCTAAGTCCTCGTTCTGCCAGACTACTCCTTTCATTTTTACTAAATCTATTATACCTTTTAAGTCAGCCTCAGAGCCTATAGGAAGTTGTAATGGTAACGGTTTACAGCCTAATCTTTCTTTAATCATATCTACGCATCTGTAAAAATCTGCTCCAGTCCTATCTAGTTTATTCACGAAGCATATTCTAGGAACTTTATATTTATCTGCTTGTCTCCAAACTGTTTCTGACTGAGGTTCGACACCAGCAACACCATCAAATACTGCGACTGCACCGTCTAAAACTTTTAGCGATCTCTCAACTTCAATTGTAAAATCCACATGACCTGGAGTATCAATAATATTTATTCGGTGATCTCTCCAAAAACAGGTAGTGGCAGCAGAAGTAATAGTAATTCCTCTTTCTTGTTCTTGTTCCATCCAATCCATCGTGGCGGCACCATCATGAACTTCACCAATTTTATGACTCTTTCCTGTATAATAAAGAATTCTTTCAGTCGTAGTGGTTTTACCGGCATCGATGTGGGCCATGATACCAATATTTCTATATTTATCTAATGTGTATTTGGTCATTAATTTTTACCATCTAAAATGAGCAAAGGCTTTATTTGACTCGGCCATTTTATGTGTGTCCTCTCTTTTTTTAATTGCAGATCCTTTGTTTTGGGAAGCGTCCATTATTTCGGAGTAAAGTTTATCCGCCATAGTTTTATTTTTTCTTTTTCTAGTGGCATCCATAATCCACCGTAGCGCTAGAGCTTGACCCCTTTTGGCTTTTACTTCAACAGGCACTTGATATGTTGCACCCCCAACTCTTCGAGACCTACATTCTAAATTTGGTTTGACGTTACTAATTGCTGAATTAAAAATTTTGATTGGGTCTTCATTGTTTTTTGATTTTATTTTCTCTAATGCATCATAAAGAATTTTCTCTGCTGTTGATCTTTTTCCATCATACATTATTGAATTAATAAACTTTGAGACAACTTCAGAATGAAATCTTGGATCAGGATAAATTTTTCTTTGAGGCGCTTTTCTTTTGCGAGACATAATAATTATTTAGGTTTTTTTGCTCCGTATAAAGATCTTCTTTGTTTTCTATTAGCAACACCTTGCGTGTCTAGGTTACCTCTTAAAATATGATATCTAACACCTGGAAGATCTTTTACTCTCCCTCCTCGGAGTAATACTACAGAATGCTCTTGTAAATTATGACCTTCGCCTGGAATATATGCTGTTACCTCAAAACCGTTTGATAGTCTAACTCTTGCAACTTTTCTTAATGCAGAGTTTGGTTTTTTTGGAGTTGTTGTATAAACTTTTATGCAAACACCCCTCTTAAGAGGTTGCTTCTCTAGAGCCGGAACTTTATTTCTAGCTAATGGTTTTACTCTACTTTTTTTTATCAACTGATTAATTGTTGGCATAATAAAATTTTGAAATGTAAAGTAAGGTTAGCCCAGAGTTATTTAGTTAGTGTTTAAGGCTATAATCTACCTTACTTCTAACATTCAAAATGTGCCGTAAACTAGCATTGAATTTGTAAATGTCAATATTTAATGGAATTTCTTAAAATTTTACGCACTCTGTTCTGGGGCTACAGTTGCGGATTCTAGCTCTTGTTTTTTTAATTCTTCAATTCTTGCCTTATCAAGTTCCTTAGCCTGTTTATCCCATTCAATTTTCGTTAAACCAGTTCCGGCTGGAACCAATCTTCCCACAATCACATTCTCTTTTAAACCTTCTAAAGAGTCTGTTTTACCTTTAATTGATGCATCTGTAAGAACTCTAGTTGTTTCTTGGAACGAGGCTGCAGAAATAAAAGAGTTAGTTTGTAATGAAGCTTTTGTTATACCAAGCAAAACTCTTTCAAATGTAGCTGGCTTTTTCTTTTCTTTTCTTAAATTTTCGTTAATTGAATTAATATCTAATAAGTCTATGACCTCACCAGTTAGAAGTTCTGAGTCACCTGGTTCTTTAACTTCAACTCTTTTGAGCATTTGCCTCACAATAGTTTCAATATGTTTGTCATTAATAACAACGCCTTGCAACCTGTACACCTCTTGAACTTCTGTAACAAAATATTCTGTAAGCTTCTCTACACCTAATATTCTTAAAATATCGTGAGGAGCAGGACTTCCATCTAAAAGGTATTCACCTTTTTTAATTTTCTCACCTTGATTGAAGTTAACATGCTTTCCTTTTGGAATAAGATAATTAGAAGTTTCACCATTAGTAGAAACAATAGAAATTTTTTGTTTTCCTCTTACCTCTTTTCCAAATTGTATAACACCGTCATTTTCAGCAATTATTGCACTATCTTTTGGCCTTCTTGCCTCAAATAGTTCAGCTACACGGGGAAGACCCCCAGTAATATCTTTTGTTTTAGAGGTTTCTTTAGGTAATCTTGCTAGGACATCTCCTGCAGAAATTTTTTGTCCGTCTTTAACAGATAAAATTGTATCGGGGACTAAATAATATCTAGCCTCATTGCCATCAGCTTTTTTAATAATTTCACCTTTCTCGTTTCTTAAAGTTATTCTTGGTTTAAGCTCTGAATTTTTAGAGGACGACTTCCAATCAGTTACTGATTTTGATGAAAGACCTGTTGCGTCATCTAGTGTTTCGGTTAAAGAACTTCCCTCCATTAAATCCATATAATTTGCAATACCGCTAGTTTCAGCTATAACAGGTAATGTGTAAGGATCCCACTCGGCAATTTTTTTTCCTTTTTGAATTTTCTCACCATCTTTGAAAAATAGCTTTGACCCATAATTAACTTTATAAATTGCTAATTGTCTACCATTGTCATCTTCGATACTTAATTGAGTATTTCTTCCCATAACTATTGTATTTTTTTTAGAATCCTCAATTAGGTTTTTATTAATAATATTTAATTTTCCATTCGTTTGTGCAACTATTTGGGACTCTTCTTTAATTTGAGCTGTACCTCCTACGTGAAAGGTTCTCATGGTTAACTGCGTCCCCGGTTCACCAATTGATTGGGCCGCTATCATCCCTACTGCCTCGCCTACGCTGACCAATTTGCCTCTTGCTAAATCTCTTCCATAGCAAATTTGACATACTCCTCTAGTAGAAGCGCAAGTTATGACAGAATAAACATTTATCGATTTTACACCGGCAGCATCAATTTTTTCACAATCAAATTCATCAATTAACTTATCTTTTTTAATAATGACTTCCCCAGTAACAGGATTCTTTATATTTTCAGCTATTACTCGACCCAGAACTCTCTCTGATAAACTCACTAATATGTTTCCTCCTTCAATAATCTCAGATATATTTACTGAGGATCTCTTTTTTGGATCACATTCTTTTTTTGTTATTTGAACGTCTTGAGCAACATCACATAATCTTCTTGTTAAATATCCTGAATTTGCAGTTTTTAAAGCAGTATCCGCTAAACCTTTTCGTGCTCCATGCGTAGAGTTAAAATATTCTAAAACGGATAATCCCTCTTTAAAATTTGAAATAATTGGTGTTTCAATAATTTCTCCAGAAGGTTTAGCAATTAAACCTCTCATACCAGCTAATTGTTTCATTTGTGCTTGGGAGCCTCTAGCCCCAGAGTCTGCCATCATATATACTGAATTTGTTTCAATCCTATCATCTTCGTATACTTTTTCTGCAGATGAAATTTCTTTCATCATCTCATTTGCTACAGTGTCTGTACATTTAGACCAGATATCAACCACTTTATTGTATTTTTCACCTCTTGTTATCAATCCATCAGAATATTGTTTTTCATATTCCTCAATTTGTTTTTTGGTATTGTTTATTAAGTTTTCTTTTGTTTTTGGAATTATCAAATCGTCTTTACCGAAAGAAATACCGGCTTTAAAGGCATGTTTGAAACCAAGATCTTTAATTTTATCACAAAAGATAACTGTTTCTTTTTGCCCACAGTATCTGAAAATTGTATCTATTACTTCTGAAACACTTTTTTTTGTAAGTAATTTATTTACCAGACTAAATTTAATATTATCATTTTTTGGTAGTAAATTTGCTAAAAGAAACCTTCCGGCAGTGCTTGAGTGTTTTTCAACAATTTTATTTCCATTAGAGTCAATTGTCTCAAAAGTTGAGATAATATGTGAATGTAAACTAATAGATTTATTCTCTAAAGCTTGTTCGATTTCCTCTACACTTGAAAAAATTCCTTTAGGTTTTTTTTCTTCTTTTTCTGCAGATTGAGATAAATAATATATTCCTAAAACAATATCTTGACTTGGTACTATTATTGGTTTTCCATTTGATGGGCTTAATATGTTATTTGTTGACATCATTAATACTCTAGCTTCAAGTTGTGCCTCTAAACTCAGAGGAATATGAACAGCCATTTGATCGCCATCGAAATCAGCATTAAATGCAGCACATACCAAAGGATGTAATTCAATTGCATTTCCTTCGATAAGTTTAGCTTCAAAAGCCTGAACACCTAATCGGTGTAAAGTTGGAGCTCTATTTAATAAAATAGGGTGCTCTCTTATAATATGCTCTAAAGAGTCCCAAACCTCGCTTTTTTCTTTTTCAACAAGTCTTTTTGCTTGTTTTATAGTTGTAGCTAATCCTAGTTTGTCTAATCTTGCGTACAAAAAGGGTTTAAATAATTCCAGTGCCATTTTTTTTGGTAGGCCGCACTGATGTAATTTTAATTCTGGACCAACTACGATCACTGATCTTCCAGAATAGTCTACTCTTTTACCCAATAAGTTTTGTCTAAACCTTCCTTGTTTCCCTTTCAACATTTCAGCTAAAGATTTTAAAGGACGTTTTCCTGTGCCTGTTATTACTCTACCTCTTCTTCCATTATCAAATAAAGCATCAACAGACTCTTGCAACATTCTTTTTTCGTTTCTTACAATTATGTCTGGTGCTTTAAGATCTAATAATCTTTTTAATCTATTATTTCTATTAATGACTCTTCGATACAAATCATTTAAATCTGAAGTGGCAAATCTTCCTCCATCAAGAGGCACCAAAGGTCTTAGCTCGGGAGGAATTACCGGAATTGAAGTCAAAATCATCCATTCAGGTTTATTTCCAGATGAGATGAAAGATTCTATTAATTTTAACCTCTTTATGGTTCTTTCTTCAGTAACTTTAGATTTAATTTCTGTTAATGACTCTCTTAATTTTTTTTGTTCTTTTTTCAAATCTAAACTAACTAAAATTTCTCTAACTGCTTCAGCTCCTATTCCAGCAGTAAATGCGTCTTCACCAAATTCTTCTTGTGCCTTGAGAAGGGCTTCTTCTGAAATTAGTTGACCTTTTTTTAAAGTAGTTAATCCCGGCTCAATAATAATAAAACTTTCAAAATATAAAACTTTCTCTACCTCTTTTAGTTTCATATCAATCGCTAAAGATATTCTGCTTGGTAAAGATTTTAAAAACCAAATATGCGCAACAGGACAAGCTAAATCAATATGACCCATTCTCTCTCTACGCACATTGGATTTAGTGACTTCTACTCCACATTTCTCACAAATAATTCCTCTAAATTTCATTCGTTTGTATTTTCCACACAAACATTCATAATCTTTAACAGGTCCAAATATTCTTGAGCAAAACAAACCATCTTTTTCAGGTCTAAAAGTTCTGTAATTTATAGTTTCTGGTTTTTTTATCTCACCGAAAGACCAGGATTTAATCTTTTCTGGGCTTGCTAAAGTAATTTTTATACTGTCAAAAGTATTTTCTTGGGGCAAATTTTGATTGTTAAAATTTTTGGTAAGATTTTTTTCCATAATTAGTTTAGTTCAATGTTTAATCCTAACGCTCTAATTTCTTTCACTAAAACATTAAAAGACTCTGGCACTCCTGACTCAAAGTTATTATTTCCTTTAACAATAGTTTCGTAAACTTTAGTTCTACCAGCAACATCGTCAGATTTAACAGTAAGTATTTCTTGTAATGTATAAGAGGCACCATATGCTTCTAAAGCCCAAACCTCCATTTCACCAAATCTTTGTCCACCAGATTGTGCTTTGCCTCCTAAAGGTTGTTGAGTTACTAAACTATATGGTCCGGTTGATCTAGCGTGTATTTTATCTTCAACAAGGTGGTTAAGCTTAAGCATATAAATTATCCCAACAGTAACTGGTCTATCGAATCTTTCTCCTGTTTGACCGTTCCATAAGTGAGTTTGTCCAGTTTTTGGAAGCTTGGCTAAATCAAGCATTTCAGTAATTGCCTTAGTGCTTGCACCATCAAATACTGGAGTTGCTATTGGAACTCCATTTGACAAATTTTGAATTAATTCCGCTATTTCTTTATTAGAGAATTTTGAAATTACTTCATTATAATAATCGTCTCCATAAATCTCTTTAAGTTTAGATTTGATTTTATTAATTTCTTCTTCAAAATTTTTTAAATATTTTTTTATTTGGTCGCCTAATTCAGAACAAGACCATCCTAAGTGTGTCTCTAAAATCTGCCCAACGTTCATTCGGCTTGGAACTCCTAAAGGATTAAGAACTATGTCAACTGGTTTACCATTTTCCATGTAAGGCATATCTTCAATAGGAACTATTTTACTTACAACTCCTTTGTTTCCGTGTCTTCCAGCCATTTTATCTCCTGGCATCAATCTCCTTTTAACTGCTACAAATACTTTCACTACCTTCATAACTGTAGGTAATAAATCATCTCCTTGCTGTATTTTAGTTACTTTGTCCTCGAAACGTAATTTGATATCCTCTGAGGCATTATCAAATTGATTTTTAAGCTTTTCTAGATCTATATTTATTTCCTCTTTTTGAAATGAAAATTTCCACAAATCTTTCAAGTTTAGATTCTCAAAATCGTTTTTATTTAAAGTTGTGCCCGGTTTTAATTCTTTAAATTGTTTATTTATACTTTGCCCGTTAAGTAAATCTATAACTCTTAGTTTTATATTACGATTTAATATTTCTTCCTCTACCTTTTTATCCTCTTGAACTGACTCAATTTCAGCTCTTTCAATAGCTATAGATCTTTCGTCTTTTTCAATTCCGTGTCTATTAAATACTCTTACGTCAATAACAACTCCTGTACTTCCAGAAGGTAATTTTAGCGAAGAGTCTCTAACGTCAGTAGCTTTTTCACCAAAAATAGATCTTAATAATTTTTCTTCGGGACTTGAGGAGGTTTCACTTTTTGGCGTAACTTTCCCCACAAGTATATCCCCTGGTTTTACCTCAGCTCCGACGTAAACAATACCCGATTCATCCAAGTTTCTTAAACTTTCCTCACTAACATTTGGAATGTCTCTAGTGATCTCTTCAGCTCCTAGCTTGGTGTCTCTAGCCATAGACTCATATTCTTCAATATGTACCGAAGTAAAAACATCGTCCGTAACACATCTTTCAGATATTAGAATTGAGTCTTCAAAATTATATCCTTGCCATGGCATAAAAGCTACAGTGACGTTTTTTCCAAGCGCTAATTCTCCAAGTTTTGTAGCTGGACCATCAGCAATAATATCTCCTTTCTTTATTTTATCTCCAACTTTAACAAGTGGTTTTTGATTTATACATGTATTTTGGTTTGATCTTTGAAATTTTGATAAGTTATAAATATCTACAGCAGACTGGGATAAATCAGTTACATCTGTCACCTTAACAACAATTCTTTTTCCATCAATTTTATCAACCACGCCATTTCTTTTGGCAACAATTGTAACTCCAGAATCAAGTGCTACATCGGCCTCTATACCAGTGCCAACTAGAGGTGACTCTGGTTTTAACAATGGAACTGCTTGTCTCATCATATTCGATCCCATTAAAGCTCTATTAGCATCATCATTTTCTAAAAATGGGATAAGTGCAGCGGCTACAGAAACTAATTGTTTAGGAGAAACATCAATAAAGTCTATATTATCTCTATTGGAAAGTTCAAAATTTAAATTTTTTCTACATGCAACTAATTCCTCATTAAAAGAGCCATCTTTTTTAAGAGATGAATTAGCCTGAGCAATCGTATACTTTTCTTCTTCTATGGCTGAGAGATATTTAATTTCTGAGGTTACTTTTCCATTTACTACTTTTTTATATGGACTTTCAATATATCCAAATTTATTAACTCTGCAATAAGTAGCTAAACTATTAATTAAACCAATATTTGGTCCCTCTGGTGTCTCAATTGGGCAAATTCTTCCATAATGAGTGGGATGAACATCTCTTACTTCAAATCCTGCTCTTTCTCTTGTTAATCCACCTGGTCCTAAAGCAGAAACTCTTCTTTTATGAGTGATCTCTGATAAAGGATTAGTTTGATCCATAAATTGTGAAAGTTGAGAGGTTGCAAAAAAATCTTTAAGTGAAGTTGTAATAGGCTTTGCATTAATCAAATCTTGGGGCATCGCTGACTCGATTTCTAAAAACGTTGACATTTTTTCTTTCACGGTTCTCTCAGTTCTCAAAAGACCTATTCTGAACTGATTTTCAACTAATTCACCCACTGATCTAACTCTTCTATTCCCAAGATGGTCTATATCATCTACATCACCTTTTCCATCTCTCAGATCTAACATAAACTTTATAATCGCGATAATATCCTGTGTTTCTAAAATTGTTTTTTTTGGACTTGTTTTTAAGTCAAGTTTTGAGTTAAGTTTTACTCTTCCCACCTCCGAAAGATCGTACCTTTCTTTTTTGAAATACAAATTTTTGAAAATTTCTTCTGCTATTTCTAGTGAGGGAGCTTCGCCTGGCCTTAAAACTTTATAAATATCATTCAGAGCATCTGACTTATTAAAGTTTTTATCTATTTTTAAAGACTCTAAAATATAAGGTCCTTTATTAATTGGGTCTATATTTGCTATATGAAGTGTCTTCTCCTCTTGACTTATTATTTTATTTAATTGCTCCTCTGTAATATCAAAACCCGCTCCAATAATATTTTGACCATTCTTATCTTTGATATCTTTTGATAAATATTTTCCAACTATTTCTTCATTAAAAACAACAATTGATTTTAAACCTTTTTCTTGTAATTTTCTTGCAATAACAATATTTAATTTTTCGCCCTTAGATAAAATTTTTTTTCCACTTACATTATCAATTAAGTCATAAGAAATTTTGATAGGCCTTTTATAGTTTTCAGGATCAAAATCTGTAACCCAATATTTTTTATCAGTGTCATAAGAATATTTTTTGGTAGTGTAAAATGTTTCGATGATTTTTTCTTTTGTAAAACCTAATGCGTATAATATTGTTGTTATTGGTAATTTCTTTTTTCTGTCAATTCTAAAATATAATATATCTTTAGGATCAAATTCAAAATCAAGCCAAGACCCTCTGCCTGGTATTATTCGACAATTGAACAAAAGTTTGCCGCTTGCGTGCGTTTTTCCTTTATCATGATCAAAAAAAACTCCAGGGCTTCTATGCATTTGGTTAACTACGACTCTTTCTACTCCATTAGTAATAAATGTTGCACTTGGAGTCATTAGCGGTAAGTCGCCAATAAATACTTCTTGCTCTTTAGCAGATAAAATTTGTTTAGTATTGTTTTCTGTATCAATGTCATAAACAACTAGACGTAGATTCGCTTTAAGTGCGGCAGAGTATGATAAACTTCTTTGTTTACATTCTATGACATCGAACTTTGGTTTTTCTAATTTATAGGAAATATATTCTAAAGTAGATTTATCATTACCATCTTCTATTGGGAAAATACTTCTAAAAACTTTGTCAATTCCTTTTGACAACTCAGAAAGTTGTTCATTAAGTGATTTAGACTCTAAAAATTCATTATACGAGTTTTTTTGAACTTCGATAAGATTTGGAATAGATAGACCTTCAATTAATTTTCCAAAGTTTTTTCTAATATTTTTCTTTTGAGTAAAAGATAATTGCATTAAATAAAAGTGTGTTGTCGTAAGTTCTACTTACAACGAAAACACGTTACAAATTTTGTTTACTTTAATTCTACTTTAGCTCCAGCCGCCTCGAGTTTCTTTTTAAATTCTTCAGCGTCTTTTTTAGCCACACCACCTTTAATCTCTTTTGGTGCTGCTTCTACTAAATCTTTAGCTTCTTTTAAGCCTAAACCAGTTATAGCTCTTACTTCTTTAATAACGTTTATTTTCTTTTCACCTGCTGCAGCCAAAAAAAGCGAGAATTCTGATTTTTCTTCTCCAGCTGGAGCTGCTGCTCCACCTGCAGGTGCTGCTGCTACTGGTGCAGCTGCTGTTACACCCCACTTTTCTTCAAGCTGTTTAGAAAGTTCAGCTGCTTCAACCACTGTTAAAGTTGAAAGTTCATCTATAATTTTATTTAAATCTGCCATTTTATTTCCTATGAATTATTGTTTTAAACTCTTTGCGCGCGCTAAATTAGCAATTTTTGAGCCAGGTGCAAGTAAAATACTTACTAATTTTTGAGCTGGAGAAGCTAAAATTCCCACTATTTTAGCCCTCGCTTCTTCTAATGAAGGTAGTGTGGCAATTACTGACACCTCTTTATCGTCCAAAACCTTACCATCCATGAATCCTGCAATAATTTTTAACTTATTGTTAGACTTTGAAAATTTAGTCAAAATCTTAGCGGTTGAAATTGGGTCAGAAGAAATTGCTGCAGCTGTTGGGCCAACAAAATATTTTTCTAAATCCTTTTTGGGAGTCTCTTTAATAGCAATCTTAGTAATTCGATTTTTTGTAATTTTAAATAAAATTCCTTTTTCTCTTAACTCTTTTCTTAGAGAATCTAACTCGTTAACATTAAGTCCTTGATATTGAGCTATCATTACCGACTCATTGTCAGTTAAGCTTTTCTTCATTTCCTCCACATAATTTTTCTTTGCTTCTTTAGACATCATAATTTATTTTGCTCCTACTCTGTAAGAAATACCCATTGTTGATGAAATAAAAACACTTTTTATAAATTCACCTTTTATTGTGTCAGGTTTTTCTTTTTTAACACTTTCAATGAAATGTTTATAATTCTCTAAAAGCTTTTCCGTAGAAAAACTTTTTCTTCCAATGGTCGAACTAAGATTTCCATCCTTATCATTTCTGATTTCAATCAATCCTGTTTTTATATCTTTTACAGCTTTTGCAATATCATTTGTGACTGTTCCCAATTTAGGATTTGGCATTAAACCTTTCGGTCCTAAAACTTTTCCGTGTTTGCCAATTTTCCCCATCATACCTGTAGTGCATATAAGTTTAGTAAAATTTAATTTACCTGCTGCTATTTTTTCTAATAAATCATCTGAACCAAACACATCGGCACCAGCTTTTTTAGCCTCTTCAACTTTATCTGCTTCACACAAAACCGCGATGGTATTTTTTTTTCCTGAACCATTAGGTAAATTAACTGTTGTTCTTAAACTGAGATCTCCACCTTTTGTTTGTTTAAGATTAATCCTTAGAGAAACATCGATCGACTCATCAAACTTTGAAATGGAATTCTTTTTAACTAGTTCTAAAACTTCTTTTGTTTCAATTTTTTTGCCTTTTTGAGATAATTTTAAAATTGTTTTATATCTTTTAGATCTCTTTTTCATAATTATTCTTTAACTTCAATTCCCATTGATCTTGCTGATCCACAAATGATTTTTGTTGCTTCTTTTAAATCAAAGGCATTTAAATCTTTCATTTTTTCTTTAGCTATAGCTTCTGCTTGTTTCATTGTAATGCTTCCTGCAACAACTCTTCCTGGTTCACTAGAGCCACTTTTAAGTTTAGCTGCTTCTCTTATAAAATGAGATGCAGGTGGAGATTTAATAATAAAATCAAATTTTTTATCTTTGTAAACTGTTATTACTACAGGAACTGGTTTGCCCATAAAAGCTTTTGTCTTTTCGTTAAAAGCTTTACAGAACTCCATAATGTTAATTCCTCTTTGTCCTAATGCAGGTCCAACAGGAGGAGCTGGATTGGCCTGACCTCCTTTAATTTGCAATTTAACATATCCTGTAATTTCTTTTGCCATTAATTTTTCTCCACTTGATTAAATTCTAAATCAACAGGTGTTGCTCTACCAAATATAGAAACTGATACTTTAAGTCTAGATTTTTCTTCATCAATTTCCTCAATTAAACCATTAAATGAAGCAAAAGGTCCATCACATACTTTGACTTTCTCACCAATTTCAAAATTTATGCCTGCTTTTTGAGAAACTGCAGTTTCTGAAACTTGACCTAAGATTCTTTTAATTTCATCATCTGATATTGGAGTTGGTTTATCAGAAGAGCCCAGAAAACCACTGACTTTTTGAAGATTTTTTATTAAATGATAAATTTGTTTAGTTAATTCAATTTTTATCAAAACATATCCAGGAAAAAATTTTTTCTCTTTTTTTGTGCGCTTTCCTTTTTTTACTTCAGTGACCTGATGTGTAGGCACTAAAATTTCTTGCAAATTATCTGTTAGTTTATGTTTTTTAAGTTCATCCTTTATAGATTCTACAACTTTCTTTTCAAATCCCGAATATGCTTGAACAATATACCAACTCATATATCAAAAATTAATTGTTAGAATTATATTTAATAAAAACCTCAGTATTTGATCTAAAATAAGAAAAAAAATAGCTGCGACAGTTGATAGAACAAAAACCATCACTGCACCCATCATAGTTTCTTTTTTAGTCGGCCAGGTTATTCTAAAAGTTTCTTGTTTAACTTCTTGAATAAATTTTAAAGGGTTTTTCATAAAATTTCCTAAAATCTGGCAGGAGCGGAGGGACTCGAACCCACAACCTCCGGTTTTGGAGACCGGCGCTCTACCAATTGAACTACGCTCCTAAGAGTTTATTTCACTATCTTAGTTACTACTCCAGCTCCAACAGTTTTTCCACCTTCTCTAATCGCAAAATTTAAGTTTTCACTCATCGCGATTGGTGTGATTAATTTCACAGTAAATTTTCCATCATCACCAGGCATAACCATCTCAGTTCCAGAAGGTAATGTAACTTCCCCTGTTACGTCTGTTGTTCTAAAATAAAACTGTGGTCTATATTTTGTAAAAAAAGGTGTGTGTCTTCCACCCTCCTCTTTTTTTAAAATATAAGCCTGACATTCGAATTCTGTATGGGGTGTTATTGAGCCAGGTTTACAAAGTACTTGGCCTCTCTCAACATCATCTCTTTCTACACCTCTTAAAAGAGCTCCGATATTATCTCCTGCTTCACCGCTATCTAAAAGTTTTCTAAACATTTCGACACCAGTACAAACAGATTTTTTTGTATCTCGGATTCCCACTATTTCAATTTCTTCACCAACTTTGATAACACCAGACTCTACTCTTCCGGTCACTACTGTACCTCTTCCTGAGATTGAGAAAACATCTTCTACAGGCATCAAAAATGGTTTATCTTTAGGTCTATCGGGTTGTGGGATTGTCTCATCTACAGCTTTCATCAATTCCATGATTGCATTTTTTCCTGTGGACTCGTCTTTTCCTTCCACAGCATTTAACGCAGAACCCTTAATGATAGGAATTTTATCTCCGGGAAACTTATAAGATGTTAAAAGTTCTCTAATTTCTTCTTCAACTAAATCAACTAGTTCTTTATCTTTTACTGTGTCAATTTTATTTAAGAAAACTACAATTGCAGGAACTCCAACTTGTCGAGCTAATAAAATGTGTTCTCTTGTTTGAGGCATTGGACCATCAGCAGCATTTACCACTAGAATAGCTCCATCCATTTGTGCAGCACCAGTAATCATATTTTTAACGTAATCTGCGTGACCGGGACAATCTACGTGAGCATAGTGTCTCTTTTCTGTTTCATATTCTACGTGCGCAGTTGATATTGTAATTCCTCTCTCTTTTTCCTCTGGTGCTTTATCAATTTGATCATAAGCAACAAAATTCGCGCTGCTAGAACCTCCAGCTTCAGATAATACTTTAGTTATCGCAGCTGTTAGCGTTGTTTTACCATGGTCAACATGACCTATCGTACCGATGTTACAATGTGGTTTGTTTCGGTTAAACTTTTCTTTTGACATTTATTTTTCCTCACTTTTTTTTATTCAAATTTTTGGAGCGGGTAAAGGGAATCGAACCCTTACATCCAGCTTGGAAGGCTAGCGTTCTACCATTGAACTACACCCGCAATATCCAAACTTATCGCGCTCTTTATTATTAAACTTTTAAGTTTGGTGGAGGGGGAAAGATTCGAACTTTCGAAGACCGAAGTCAACGGGTTTACAGCCCGCCCCATTTGACCGCTTTGGTACCCCTCCTAATACTATTGTGTGGGATACCCACTAACTTAAAAAGCATCTAACAACAAGGGTTTTATAAGCATTTATGAAATAATTGCAATAAATCATTTTGCCTTAAAATATGCTATTAAATTGAGTTAAAGGCCTTAAATGTAATGAAAAAAACCACCTTTTTAATTGTTGGAAAACATGCAGTTTTGGAGGCATTAAAAAACCCTTCTAGAAAAATTGAAAGAATTTTTCTTACCGAAGATTCAAAAAAAAAACTTAACAAAGAAAATCAAAATTTGGATTTATTTAAGAAGTCTCCGATTTTTTATAAGTCTAAAAAAGAGTTGGATAATCTATGTGGAAGAGATGAAACCGCTCATCAAGGTTTAGTGGCTGAAGTAGAGCAGCTAGAGGAAATAAACTTAAAAGAATTTATAATTGAAAATACTAAACAAAATTTAAACTTTATAGCACTTGAAGAAGTTACAGATCCAAGGAATATAGGATCAATAATTCGCAGCGCGGTTGCTTTTGGTATTGACGGTATAATCGTAAAGGAGAGATCTTTCCCCTCTAAAAGTAAACTTCTTTATAAAAGTGCAAGCGGAAGTACAGAACATATTAAAATATTTAAAGTTTCTAATATAAATACAGCGCTAAAATTTCTAAAGACAAAAGGTTTTTGGGTTAGTGCTTTTGATATTAGCGCCTCAAAAGATTTTACTAAAAATAATTGGGATGGAAAAAATGTTTTATTATTTGGATCAGAGGGATTTGGTATAAAAGCGAATACATTAGATAAATCTGATTTTAAGTTCAGAGTAAGAATTAGTGATAAAATTGAAAGTTTAAATATTTCAAACACTGTATCGGTAGTGTGCCACCATATATTTCATTTAAATAAAATAAAAAAATAATTAATGAATTCAGAATCATTTCAAAAAATTTATGATAAGTTTTTTAATGTAATTATTTTTGTTCCAATCATTAGTTATTTTTGTGGTTTTTATTTAAACGAAAACTCAGCCGGTGTGGGTGATTATGCAGTCGACTCAGATTGGATTAAAAAAAATATACAGATTTTTATATTTAATGATATAAAAGATGCTATATTTCATCCTGAATTATTTGGTAATCGACCCCCTTTAATATATATAATTAATAAACTATTTAACCCTTTTTTTTACGATTTTGAAAAGTACAGACTAGTTGTTTTTTTATTATCACTAATTGGTCCACTAATTTTTTATCAAACTCTTAAAATAAGATTCCATACTGTTGATAAAAGGATTTTATTTTTAATCTCATCCTTAATTTATTTAAGTCCATATTATAGAACAAGTGGTTATTGGGGGTTAAATGAAAATTACGGAATATTTACAATGTTTGTTACATTCTTTTTTTTAGAGAAATTTAATCTAAAAAAAAATTTAAAAAATATATTTGCTCTTATTTTTTTTAGTTCTGTAACAGTATATTTTGATCAGAAATTTTTATTAGTTCCTTTAATTTGTTTCTTCTACACAATGTTTTCAAAAATTAATGTTAGAAATAAATTGATAATATTAAGTGCTTATTTTGTTCTCTCAGTTCCATATTTATATCTTTTGTATAGGTGGAATGGGATTGTACCACCAGCAACACAATTAGCAAATCCTAAAACAATTACATCAATATCTGATTTAAAATTAATATACCATATCCACGCAGGGTATGCTGCTACTCTTATAAGTTTTTATTTGTTACCTGTTATATTATTTACTAAAAAAAATTTTTTAAAAAGGATTAAAGAATATTTTTTTCTTAAAAAAACTTACTTCTTTTTGATTTTATTCATTTTATTTAACTTATATAATTTAATTTATTTTGATTTTGAGCAATTTACCGTCACAGATTATTGGGTTGGGTTAGGTATAGTCCATAAATTGTCTCTAATTATTACAGGAAATTTATATTTACAGGAGATTATAACTTATATTTTTTTCTTCTTTTCATTAATTGTTTTACTATTTTATTGTTATGAGAATAAACATGATGGTGTTTTAATTGGCTATTTCATATTTATTTCCCTTTTATTGTGGCCCTTAATGCAGGAATATTTTGATCCAACTATTTTGATTATTGCTTTTTCATTATTTAAATCAGTAAAAAATTTTAACAAAATTAACTCATCAATAATTTTTTCTTATTTTTCAATTTTCTTAATAGTAGCTAATCTTTATTATTCCTAATTTTTTACAATAATTTAATTTGTAGAATCATCTACGCTATCAATTAAGTGATCTATTGAAGTATTATTTGGACTATAATTTTCGTTTTTGTTATTCAACAGAATTATTAAACTAAACAAAGAGATAAAGAATAGAACTATTATTATGATCGCTAAACTTAATAAGACATCAGAAGCTAAACCTAATAACATTTTTGGATAATAGAACTTCATCAAGAATATTGTTATAGAAAAAAGTATACTTAAAACTATACCTATTAAAGAAATAAAGAAAAATTTTATCGCTATTAAATCTATAAAGACTGATAAAGACATAAGAGCGTGAGCAAAATGTTTCCAAAAATTTAATTTAGAATTTCCCTCTATTCTATATCCCTTTTCACAGTCAATTTTTTTAAAAGAGATATTTGATCTCAAAATTGAAGCAGAATAATGAGTTTGAATATTATTTATTTTTACGATTTTATTTAAATTAGTTTTTGTCATACAACAAAAATTACCGAAATCTAATTCTTTACCTATTAACATTTTAAATATTTTTTTGTAAAAAAAATGAAGTGTTCTAAATATTATACTTTCTTTTCTTTTTTTTCTTTTTGCAAATATAATTTTGTTTTCATTTTTTTTGCATTCCTCTAATAGTCTTTTTATATCCTCAGGTTTATCCTCGCCATCAGAGTCCATAATTAATAAATGAGTGATATCATTATCATTTTTTTGAATATATTTTACACCAATAGATATAGCACCTTGAGATCCAATATTATTAAAGAGATTTATAATTTTTGTTTTTCCTCTTATTTTTTCTGGAACCTCAATAGTTGAGGCATCGTTAACTATATATACCTTGTAATCTTTCCACTCAGTAGATTGAAGATTTTTATTTATTTCAGTAAGTAAAATATCTAGGCTTGACCAATCATTGTAAACAGCAATTAAAATTTTAAGTTTCATTTATTAAATAAAATTATTGGGTATATTTTTACATATTTTATTGATAATAAACCATAGAATAATTTATAAAGAATATTAGGCCCTCATAGCTCAATTGGTAGAGCAATTGATTTGTAATCAATAGGTTCGCGGTTCGAGTCCGTGTGAGGGCACCATTTAAAAAAAGTTTATTTTATTTTAATATAATTTAGTTGAAAGATTTAAGTATTTGAAAAATATAGTTATTATACCAACATTAAATGAAAACGATAATATAAATTATCTTTTTAAATTAATAGTAAACAAATTTAAAATTCCTATACTTTTTATAGACGATAATTCAACTGACGGTACTCGAGAAAAAATCTTAAATCTCTCCAAAAAAAGTAAATTAATTAATTATATATTTAGAAAAAAAAGATACGGTATAGGTTCAGCACATAAAGAAGGTATTCGATGGGCTTATAAAAATAAATTTAATCTATGCTTTACTATGGATGCAGATAGAACTCATAACCCTTTTGAGATAAAAAAAATGATCGAGATTCTTAAAAAAAATAATGCCGATGTTATTATCACCTCAAGATTTTTAAAAAAAAGTTCTTTAGATGATTGGCCTTTTTTAAGAAAAATTATCACGAAAATAAGATATCATTTAGTTAAAATAATTTTAAATACTAGATTAGACTCATCAGGTGGCTTTAGATGCTATAATATTTCAAAGATAAAAAAAAAAGATATTCTTTTCGCAGAAAATAATGGTTATTTCTTTTTAATAGAAAGTTTGTTCTATTTAGAGAGATTGAACTATAAAATACTTGAAGTTCACTCAAATTTAAAGTACCGATCTAGCGGTCAATCGAAAATGCGACTGATAGATATTCTTTCAGCCCTAATAAATCTTTTTAGGCTATCACTTTTTAATAAAATATAAGTTTTTAACTTAAATGAAATGATTGAAGAAAATATGTGTTCAATGGGTAAGTATTTTTTATTTTTTCAAAAGATCCTTTTTTTCTTAGAAAAGAGTATTTCTTATAATTTAACTTTTCCAAATAGTCATTTATCTTATTAATATTTTTATCTGTTTCAATAATTAAAGCTGGTTTATCTTTTTTTATTATATTTTTAAGACCTTTGACTACAGACAATTCGTGTCCGTTAACATCAATTTTTATAAGAGATATTTTTAAATTTAATTTACCAATTTTTTTTAAAAAAATTTCTTTTTGGACGATATTAATATTTTTTTTAAACTTAAAGTCTAGATTAATTTGTTTCTGCAATTCTTTCTTGTCATAAAAAGTATAAGTTACTAGGTCAAAATTTTTTTTAAAAAATTGATATCTTGGATAAAAAACTTTATGGTTAGTATTTTTTTCACCTATTCCATAATCGTACACTCTCATATTTTTATAATCTAATTTTTTTAAAATTTTTACATACGGTATATTGGGCTCAAAACAAAGAATATTTGACACATTCAGTTTTTTCATAAAAAATTTAGATGCAATGCCATCACTTGCACCCACATCAATAATATTAATTTTTTTGTCAAGATTTAAGTAAGAAACACCATGTGCATCATCTTCAAAAAAATTTGTATACCGTATAAAATATCTAAAAATTAAATATACTAATGGGTGACTCCTAATTATTTTTTCTAAATATTTTAATACGCCAGAGCTAGCTGTTTTTGATATCCTCATTTATTTATTTGTTTTCCTAAAACTAGATAAAATGACACCATTTCTTGAAACATTGAACATTTCCTCGCCATCATGTTTATCAAAACAATTTAATAATTTTTTATTTTTTAAATTCATTGTGGCTCTATTTGTAATTATTATATAGTCTGAATTTTCATATCCACTAATCTCAAAATTAGTAAACTTCCTTTTTTTCAGATAATATTTTGGCATCTCATGAGAAACTCCACATGTAGAAATTTTCATTTTTTTATTTTTATCAAAATCTATTTTATTGACTAATTCTTTTACAGAAGCGCCCCAATAATCATTTTCAAACTTTTTGATGTTATTTTTTTTGCTACCATTAAGAATATTTAAATAGGTATATTGATATGGGGTAATAGACAAAAAATTAAATACAAAAAAAACTGTAAATATTAATAAGATTGATGATGTAAATTTCACTATAGTTTTTTTGAAATTTTTAATTAAAAAATATATTGTCAAAGCCGGTGCAATACACAGATATGGCAACATCCAAAGCACATGTCTCAAGCCATCGTAAATTGAAAAAGGTGTTATATATAATAAAACAAATGTATAAACTATCATCGAAAAAATCCAAGATAACTTATAATTAAAAAATCTGAATCTCTTTGTAAAATAAGATTTGTAATTTATAAATAATCCAAAAAATATAATATAAGTTACTAAAAAATATTCTGGTGATCTATAGACGAGATTAGTAAACAAATAGTTTTTTGGTATATCTGCATATAAATAGTAATTACCATTTACTAAAATATAATGATATCCACGCCATAAATCTGAAAAAGCCCACTCATATAAAAATTTAAATGGTAAAATAAAAATATTAGGATGTGTATCAATCCAGAATAATACTAAAAAAAAATAAAATATTAAAAAACCTTTAAAAAAATCTATTAAAAATTTTTGAATTTTAATTTCTTTACTGTTAAATTTTTTATAATAAAAAATTTCTAGAAGAAAAAGAATTATTAGCGGTAATAAAGATCCTAAAAAAAATAAATTCATACCGGTGCCAACTGCTGCAAGTAAAGATAAATAGTAAATATAATAATTTTTATGAGACTTAAGATATTTTATAGCTAGATAAAAAATCCAAACGTGGCAAAATGCTATTATTGTATCTTTGCTATTAAAACCCATATGACCAAAAAAAGCTGGATAGAAAAAAAGTATTAAGAATACGATTATACCAACATCTTTATTAAAGAATTCTTCACAAATTTTTTTGATACCGACTATAGCTGTTATAGAAAAAAATAAATTTACTAAATGCCCTACTTCCAAATGAAATTTTAAGGGAAATGCTTGTACAAAAAAATATCTTAATGAATAATAAATTGGTGAGTAGAATTCTCTCCTAAAATAATTTTCGGGGTCAGAAAACCCTAAAGATAATAAATAATTAGCTGTAATTTTTCCTTGGTTAATCAAAAAACCTTCATCCCAAGAAAAACCAATGGTTACTGCACAGTATATAGAGAATAAAATTAAAATATAAAATATAATTTTTTTATTTGGTAACACATAGGATTTAACAAAATTATTTTTCAATCTCATCAAATTCTTTTTTTATTTTTCTATAAAATTTATAAATAAGAATTTTGTCCTGCTCGCTAAGTAGATTGTCTTTTTCTAAACCGCTTTGTATCTCTGATCTTATTTTATTTTTTATTGTATCAATATTTTCTTTTTTATTTAGTTGAAGTAATTTGTTTAAATTTTCAATTTTGTCAGCTAAAATAAGATTATAGGTAGCATTTATAATTATGATTATAGAAAATGTTATTGATATAAGTTTTATGAAAAATATTTTTAAGTTTTTTTGATTTTTGCTCATAGAAATATTAATTTAATTAACTTAATATCATAGTTAATGATAATCTAAAGCCTAATTTTAACTTGTTCTTTAATCAATTACTATAGATTGATTTTTTAGAACCTTCTTGAAAAATCTATTTTTACACCGTGGTCAGGTGTATTTTTTAAAAATTTATAGTTAGAACTTATTTTAAGATCAAATTCATTTATTTTTTTATTTAACGATAAACTCGTATCCTCAAAATTATTTAAATTAAATACAAGTTCCATTTTATCATTTGGAACATAACCAGCGGAGAAGTAAATTTCATTACTATAACCTTTTCCAATAGCTTTAAATCTTTCAAAATTTCCAACTAATGACCAACCTGATGTTAAGCTTAAATCAAAACCATAACCAATCTTAAAATTATGCATTGATTTATCGTCTACTTCGTAATTATAAATTGTACTTTGATCATTTAGGTAATAAAAATCTGCATCTGATGATTGACTTAAATCAGCAATATAATCTAGTCGAACATAATGATTAAAGTTTTCATCCTCTCTTTTATTGGTCGTATTTAAGATTACACCAATTGTAGTTAGTGCTGATGCAATGTTTTGAACTTCAAAACCCAGCGCATCTTCAAAAGTATTTCCTAATAGTGTTTTTTCATCAAAAGATTTCAGTGTTGTGTATCCTAAATCTAATTTAATGCTAGGACTCAGGTTTAATTTATCATCACTTAATCTTTTTCCAAAATTGAGTGAACCAAAGATCTGGTGTCCACTTCGATCACCTTTTAGCGTGTTGCTATAGGCAGTAACTCTTTTTTGATCGATTTCTAATAAACTACCTCCAATTAATGCATCTCTAAAAAAGCCATTATCGCTAAGTTTTGTATTGTACAATGCTAAACTATAGGTATCTGTCTCTAATTTTGTTCCTCTATTTCCAATTTTAACATCATCAACTCCATACTGAAAAACAAACCCGTGTATAGTGTCTCTTTCATCTTTTTTTATTTTATCTGCACCAAATGAGATCCCCTTACTATTAAATTTTCTTGATGATGAGTTTCCTGATTTAGTTTTTCCTAAACTAACCCTACCTTCGCTCCATTTAAACCAATCATCGCTATTATAACTTCTATGAACTTCATTTTTTGAGTTTTTAAAAGCACTAAATAATTTTGATATTTCCTCATTTTTAAAATCAACTTCTGCATTAAGATTTGATAAATTTTCATTATTTTTATGCCTTCTAAGCCATTCCATTCGATGAAATATTGGAAGAGTAATGTGCTGAATTACAAGTTTTGATAATTCAACATTGGCTTCAATAATTGCTTTAACATCTCCATCGTTTGAGGGATCACTACATGTAATCACTGTACAAGATGGACTATACTCTAAAATTGTGCTTGTTGTAGCAGTATCATCAACAACATATAACCTTGTAAAACCTGCAACAAATATAAAACCTCTCATTTGTGAAAATCCGCTAACTAATTGAAATGAAGTAAAAGAAGTCGATAAAGTTAAAATATCCCAGGCTGTACTTAAAGTATATTTATGTATTTGATCAGTATCATTACCACCGACATATAATATTTTTCCAGTATCGTCGAATTGTGCATTTCTTAGATTAGGTTCAGAGCCACCTATATCGGCTGACAGACCAGCTGCTGAAACACCTGATGATAGATCCCAAGGATTTGTAAGCGTAAATTGTTTTATTTTGCCAGTTGTTGCAGGATCATCTTTACCACCTACAAACATTCTTGTGCCATCAGGCTTAAATGCTAAAGTTCTTAGATGTTTTACATCGGTTCTGCCCTCAACATATCTTGCCTCAAATTCTGCTGAGGATGAGTCCCAAGCAGTAGTTAAATTATATTGATAGACGGCTGCAACTGCGTCTCCTGCAGTTACAAACATTTTGGTTCCATCTGGTTTAAATTCAATTGCATGAGGATATTTCAACACTGTAGCATCATTACTACCTAATAAATCTGTTTGAGATGTTTTTTTTGCTGTGCTTATATCAAAAGGTGTACTAAGAGAGTATTGAGTTACTTGCCCTTTTTGGCCTTCGGCACCTGAAGCGGCTTTACGGTTAGTTATATACATTATAGTACCGTCTGGCTTAAAATTTATTCCTCTAGCTTGCTCTGTGTCTGAAGAAATATTTTTTGATTGTTTAAATTCTATAAAAGCAACTGAATTGGAGGTTAAAAAAAAGAGATAAAATATAATAGTTAAAAAAAATTTTTTCATTTCTGAAAATTTAAAACAAAAATTTTAGTTAAGATACTTCTTTTCTAATTTGTTCAATTTTAATTTTTTTTTGTAAACTTCTATTTTTGTCATACAGAAGCTTAAATTTAATATTATTATTTGTTTTAATAGTTATCTTTTTGGCATTTCTCACCTCAATATTATCAGCTACTGCACTAATAGGTCTTTTTTTAGGATTTAAATTTTTAATTGTTATTTTTGATCTATCGCTTACTACTTTTCCTTTCCATCTTCTTGGTCTAAAGGCACTTATTGGAGCAATTGAAATTTTTTTTGAATTTAAATCTAAAATTGGACCATGAACAGACAAATTATATGCAGTGCTTCCTGCAGGCGTTGAAACTAGAACGCCATCTGAAACTAATTTTTTCATAATAAAATTTGACTTATTTTTAATTGACAAATTTGCTGCCTGCCTACTTTGTCTTAATATTGAAACTTCATTAATTGCTAAGCATCTCCTAATTCTTTTTTTAGTTATGACGACCATTTCCAAAGGCGAAATTGAAATCATATTTGATTTATGAATATTCTTTAATAAATGTTTCTTAGAAAATTTATTCATTAAGAAACCATAATTACCTGAATTTATTCCATAAAATATTTTTTTTGTTTTTTTATTTTTTTTCAAAGTTTTAAGCATGAAACCATCGCCACCAATTACAATAACAATATTTTTTTTTAAGGTTTTAATCTTTTTAAATGCAGATAATATCTTTTTCTTTATTAATTTAGACTTAAAATTATCATCAGAAATAATTAATGGTTTTTTCATTTTTAAAATTGGTGCCCTCGGCCAGACTCGAACTGGCACTCCCAAAAGGGCAAGGATTTTAAGTCCTTTGTGTCTACCAATTTCACCACGAGGGCACGTCGTTATTTTTATTGTTATTATTGGTATATTAATACACAAGAGTTCAAAAGAAGTAAAAAAAAAATTAATTATCTCTTTATGTACAAGTGATGTGCAAGTTACCCTATAAAATCTCAGTCTTCCAGTCTGCTTTTAGTTAAAGTATATATATCTGATGAAAAAAATCTTAATTTATAATTCAGGTGGTGGGTTAGGCGATTCCATTCAATTATTTCCAATAATTATTAGCTTAAAAAATCATTTTAAAAGGTCTAAATTCTATTACTTAGGAGCTCATGCCAATCATTTTAGAGGTAAATTGAAAGAATATAAAATAGATTTAGAAACTGTAGATTTAGATTTAAATTATTTTGGTTTTCGTTGGTGGCATTTATTATTTGCTAAACATAGAGTGATAAAAAAAAAATTTGGAAACTTTGATTTAATTATTGATTTTCAGACAAAGTTTAGAAATTCGTTAATTTTGAGGAAAATTCCACATACATTATTCTATTCAAAAACCCTTAATGGCTTTTTTTCATCAAAAAAAATTAAATCATATTCTTCTGATCATTTAGAAAATTTAAGTTTGTTTATTGAGGAAGACATTGTTAAAGTGGATTTTAAGGTCAATAAATTACCAAAGGAAATTTTAAAAGAGGCTAGAAGACTTCTTCCAAATTCAAATTATGTTGGTTTTTCAGTAACTCAAGGTAATGAATATAGGAAAAAAAGCTGGTCGATTTATAAATTTACTTCTCTTGCCAACAGAATACTCAAAAAAAATAAGTTGCCAGTTTTTTTTATTGAAAAAAATGAAGTTGATTTAATTGAAAAAATAAAAAACCAAGTGCCTTCGGCAATTTTTCCTGAATTAAACTCAAGTTTGTCCTGTCCAGCTTTAGTTACAGCATTGGCTTCTCGATTAAATATTGCTGTATCAATCGACAATGGGGTAATGCACATGATGTCCTTAGCAAATATACCTATGATTGTTTTATTCGGTCCAACTAATGCAAACAAATTTGCACCAAAAAATAAATTTACTAAAATATTAGATAGTAAGATAATTCATAAAACTAAAGATATAAACTCTATAGAAGTCGACGAAGTGCTAAGTTTGATTTAAATTTTTAAGACTTTTATTTTTTTTAACTTTATTGTTTTCATTAAATCTTTATTAACTAAAATTAGCTTGGATTTTGAGGTTGATCTAGAAACTACTGATACGCCTATTTTCCCTAATCTAAAAAAAGGATAACTGCCAATTTCAACGAACTTGATATATTTTTTTTGTAAGATTTCTAATTGTTTAGAAATATTACTTTCGACTGTATAAAGATTTAATGTGCTACTGTGAACTTTTGAACCTTTAGTTAAATATTTTTTACAATTTTCAATCATTGAGTTTAATATAGAAGGCACACCGGGTAATGAAAAAACATTTTTAGTGATAAATCCAGGAGCGGCGCTAGATGGATTATAGATTAGTTTTGCTTTTTTTGGCATCTTTGCCATTTTTTTTCTACCATCATTAAATTTTTCTTTACCATAATAATTCTCAAGAATTTTGTATGCCTCATCATGATATCCATATTTTACTTTAAAAGCTTTAGCTATAGATTTTGCTGTTATGTCGTCATGAGTTGGTCCTATACCTCCAGTAGTAAAAACATAATTAAACTCTTTAGATAACAATCTTATGTTTTTGACTATAATTTTTTCAACGTCAGGTATTATTCTCACCTCTGAGACAGTTATTCCACAATTTATATTTAACCAATTACTTAAAAACGCAATATTTTTATCCTGAGTCCTTCCAGATAAAATTTCGTTTCCGATTATTAAAATTGCTGCATTTACTTTATTTTTTTTCCTCATAGATTACTAATTATACATGAAATTTAATGAAACATTAATAGCAGGTGAATTTATAAAAAGATATAAACGTTTTTTTGTCGATGTCAAAATTGGTAAAGAAGAAGTTGTAGCTCATTGTCCAAATACAGGCTCTATGATGGGGTTGATCAAAAAAGGAAACAAAGTTTGGTTAAGTAAATCTAATAATCCGAAAAGAAAACTTAAGTATACGCTTCAAATTATTGAGGATCAAAATACAAAAGTTGGTATCAACACTCACTTAACAAATAAAATTGTTTTCGACGCTTTAAGTAAAAGGAAGATTAAAAATTTTAAAAATTTAGATAAAATTCAACAAGAGGTAAGATTTGGTAAAAATACTAGATTCGATTTCTTAATAACAGAAAAAAACAAAAAAACGTTTATTGAAGTTAAAAATGTTACTCTTTCAAGACAGAATGACATTGCGGAATTTCCTGATGCAATTACTTCAAGAGGCTTGAAGCACATACAAGAATTGCTGAAAGCAAAAAAAAAGGGTTTTGAAATTTATCTTTTTTTTGTAATTCAACGAAATGATTGTAGCAAGTTTGAATTAGCTAAAGATATAGATCCTGAATATTGTGAATTACTTCTAAAAGCTGTTAAAAAAAATCTAAAAATACTTTGCTATGATTGTAAATTTTCAACAAAAAGAATACAACTAAATCGTGAAATACAATTCAAAAAATAATGATTAACGATTATAAAGAAGCTTTCGAGAAAACTAAAGTTGCTGGACTAATAGCTGCAGGAGCATTAGACGAGGTTTTTAAAATTATTAAACCCGGAATAAAAACTAATCAAATTGATAAATTGTGTTATGAATACCTAAATGACCATGGTGCATACTCTGCGCCTCTTTTTTATAGAGGTTTTCCAAAATCGTGTTGTACCTCTACTAATCATATTGTTTGTCATGGAATACCTTCTGACAAAGTTTTAAAAGATGGAGATATAGTTAATGTAGATGTCACAGCTTTAAAAGATGGTTGGCATGGAGATACGAGTAGAACATTTGAAATAGGCGAAGTCTCAATAAAAGCAAAAAAGTTAGTTCAAACAACTTACGAAGCTTTGATGAAGGCTATTAAGATTATTAAAGAAGATGTTTTTTTAGGAGATATCGGGGCTGTAATTCAAAATCACGTTGAAGCTGAAGGATTTTCAGTTGTTCAAGATTTTTGCGGACATGGTATTGGACAAGAATTTCATAAAGAACCTAATGTGCTTCATTATGGAAAGGAAGGCACTGGAGAAAAGATAAAAGCTGGCATGATTTTCACAGTTGAGCCTATGATTAATCTTGGAAAATATGAAACTAAAACATTAAATGATGGTTGGACAGCCGTAACTAAAGATAAATCTTTATCTGCACAATTTGAACATACTGTAGGTGTAACTAAAGATGGTTGTGAAATTTTTACTTTATCAAAAAACTAATGATAGATAGATATTCTAGAAAAGAAATTAAAGAAATTTGGGAAGATAAGAATAAATATTCAATATGGCTGGATATTGAATTGGCTGCAGCTGAAGCTATGGAAAAATTAAAGATTATCCCAAAAGGGGTTTCTAAAAAAGTAAAATCTAAAGCAAAAATTAACGTAAAAAGAATTTTACAAATTGAAGAAAAAGTTAAACACGATGTGATCGCTTTTTTAACTTCAATAAATGAAAAAGTTGGAAAAGATGGTAGATATCTTCATAAAGGAATGACCTCATCCGATGTTTTGGATACGTGTTTTAATTTTCAATTGAAAAAATCTGGTGAAATTTTATTAAATGATATTAATCAATTACTCATCTCAATTAGGCGCCAGGCTATTAAACACAAATACACTTTATGCATTGGGCGAAGCCACGGCATTCACGCTGAACCAACAACTTTTGGTCTTAAAATGTTAACCTTCTATCAAGAATTTATTAGAAATAAAAAAAGACTTAATGATTCCATAAAAGAAATTTCAACATGTGCAATTTCGGGTGCAGTTGGAACTTTTGCAAACATAGATCCCTCAGTTGAAAAACATGTAGCAAAAAAACTTAAACTTAATGTTGAGCCCATTTCTACACAAATTATACCTAGAGATAGACATGCACAATTTTTCTCTACACTTGGGATTATTGCTGGTTCGATTGAGAGGCTGGCGACTGAAATTAGGCATCTTCAAAGAACTGAAGTGCTAGAAGTTGAAGAATTTTTTGGAAAAAAACAAAAAGGTTCTTCTGCAATGCCTCACAAAAAAAATCCAATTTTAAGTGAAAATTTAACTGGCTTAGCTAGATTGATAAGATCTTGTGTTGTTCCTGCTCTGGAAAATATTGCATTATGGCATGAGAGAGATATTTCACATTCAGCAGTTGAAAGAAACATAGGCCCAGATGCAACAATTGCTTTAGACTTTGCCTTGGCTAGACTAAACAAAGTGGTTAAGAATTTAAATGTTTACCCAAAAAAAATGCTAAAAAATTTAAACATAACTAATGGAATATTTTTTTCACAAAGAGTTTTGCTAGAATTAACTGATGTTGGTTTTTCTAGAGAACAAGCTTATAAATTAGTTCAGAAAAACGCTATGAAAGCTTGGAAAGAAAATTCCTCTTTTTTGAGCAATATTATCTCAGATAAAAAAATCACTTATAAAATACCTGTTAATAAACTTAAAAAATTATTCAATTTTAGTTATCATACTAAAAAAATTAATATAATTTTTAATAGAAGTCTGAAACAAAAGTAATCTAATGAATAAAGGCAAAAAGTTATACGAGGGCAAAGCGAAAATAATTTATGATACTAAAGATAAAAATTTAGTTATTCAGCATTTTAAAGATGATGCGACAGCATTCAATAATCTTAAAAAAGCTAAAGTTGAGGGAAAGGGGGTTTTAAATAATAGAATTTCTGAGTACATATTGTCAAATTTATCTCAGTGTGGTGTCAAAACTCACTTGGTTAAAAGATTAAATATGAGAGAGCAACTAATCAAAAAAGCTGAAATTTTTCCAATTGAATTTATTGTAAGAAACGTTGCCACTGGTTCTTTAACCAAGAGATTGGGAATACCAGAGGGAACAATTTTAGAAAAACCTTTATTAGAATATTGTTTCAAAAACGATGAATTAAGTGATCCTTTAATCTCTAAAGAACATATTCTCACATTTGGGTGGGCTACAGAGAAAGAGTTAAATTTAATCGATAAATCAACTCATCGGATTAATGATATTCTTTCCGGAATGTTTAGAGCTATAAATATCAAGCTTATTGATTTTAAAATTGAATACGGAAAAGTATGGAATAAGGATATAGAGAAAAAAGAAATTGTTTTGGCTGATGAAATTAGTCCAGATACTTGCAGACTATGGGATGCCAAAACTGAAAAAAAACTTGATAAAGATAGATTTAGAAAAGACTTAGGAAATATTATCCAAGCTTATCAAGAAGTTGCAAGGAGATTTGGAATAATGCCTGAAGAAACAAATATAAGCGAAGTAAATTTTGGTAAAACTATACCGATAAAATTCAAAAAAAGATAAATTGAAATATTCAATTATAGTCACTCTTAAAAAAGATGTATTAGATCCTCAGGGAAAAGTTGTGGAGAATACTCTTAAAAACATGGGCTTGAATAGTTTAAAGAGTGTAAGACAAGGAAAATATTTCGAAATAGAAGTTGAGGAAAAAAATGAAGAAGTCGCTGATAAAGAGGTAACTCAAATGTGTGAGAAACTATTAGCAAATTTAATTATCGAAGATTACAAAATTAATAAATTATAATGAATTCGTCTGTAATTGTCTTCCCAGGGTCTAATTGTGATCGAGATATTGCTGTCGCTTTAGAAAAAATGCAATTTAAAAATAAGATGGTATGGCATAAAGATACCAACTTACCAAAATCAGATTTAATTGTTATTCCCGGAGGATTTTCTTATGGTGACTATTTACGTTCAGGAGCAATAGCTGGAAAATCCTTAATAATTAATGAAATTATCAAAGCAGCCAATTCAGGATGTTTAATTCTTGGAATTTGTAATGGATTTCAGATTTTGACAGAAACAGGCTTGTTAAAGGGGACCTTATTGAGAAATAAAAACCTTAAGTTTATTAATAAAGATGTGAATATAAAGGTAATTAACAATAAAACAAAATTTACATCAAAATATAATTTAAACCAGATATTAAAAATTAATATTGCTCATAATGAAGGAAATTATTTTACAAAAGAGACCCATTTGAAAGAATTAAATAATGAAAATCTTATAGCGTTTAAATATTGTGATGAAAAAGGAGTTGTAAATGATCGCTCTAACCCTAATGGTGCTTTAGAAAATATTGCAGGAATATTTAATGCCAAAAAAAATATATTAGGAATGATGCCTCATCCTGAAAGAATGGTCGATGAAATGATTTCTAACACTGATGGAGTAAATCTTTTTTCTAGTTTAATAAACAAATAATATGAGAATAACTAACAAAATTATAGAAAAACATGGTCTTAAATTAGAAGAGTTTGAAAATATTAAAAAGCTAATGAAAAGAGATCCTAATTTACTAGAACTCGGAATTTTTTCAGCTATGTGGAACGAGCACTGTTCATATAAATCATCAAGAATACATTTGAAAAAATTACCTACTAAAGGAAAACAAGTTATTCAAGGTCCTGGTGAAAATGCTGGTGTAATCGATATTGGAGATAATGATGCAATAGTATTTAAAATTGAAAGTCATAACCATCCTTCGTACATTGAGCCTTATCAAGGAGCGGCAACAGGAGTTGGAGGCATACTAAGAGATGTATTTACAATGGGTGCAAGACCAATTGCTTTATTGAATTCAATTCACTTTGGTTCTCCCTCTCATCCAAAAACAAAAAGTTTATTAAATGGTGTGGTTTCGGGAATCGGCGGCTATGGAAATTGCATTGGAATACCGACTGTTGCTGGCGAGACAAAGTTTAACGAAACTTATAATGAAAATATATTGGTCAACGCAATGGCGGTAGGTCATGCAAAAAAAGATAAGATATTTTACTCAAGAGCAAAAGGTATAAATAAATCTGTAGTCTATGTGGGATCAAAAACAGGTCGTGATGGAATTCATGGAGCATCAATGGCATCGGCTGAATTTGACGAAAACTCTGAGGACAAAAAACCCACTGTGCAAGTTGGTGATCCATTTACTGAAAAACTACTTCTCGAAGCTTGCTTAGAGTTAATGAAAGATGACTCGATTATTGCTATTCAAGATATGGGAGCAGCTGGATTAACTTCCTCAAGCGTTGAAATGGCTTCTAAAGGTTCGCTTGGAATTGAATTAAATTTAGAAAAAGTGCCTTGTAGAGAGGAGAACATGACGCCGTATGAGATGATGCTATCAGAAAGTCAAGAAAGAATGTTAATAATTTTAGAAGATGGAAAAGAAGAGCACGCAAGAAAAATTTTTAATAAATGGGATTTGGATTTTGTTGTTATAGGAAAAACTACAAATACGAAGAATTTAACTTTAAAATTTCACAATAAACTTGTAGGAGAAATACAAATTGATGCTCTAGCTGCAAAAGCACCTGTATATAAAAGAAAATGGGTAAGAAAAAAAATTAAGAAAAGCAAATTAAATATAAAAAAAATAAGAAATGTGAACTTTGAAGAAGCTTTGATTAAAGTTTTGTCTTCACCTAATCATTCAAATAAAAGTTGGATTACTAATCAATATGATCAGATGGTTATGGGTGATACTGTTCAAAGATCTGGTTCTGATGCAGCAATAGTTAGGATACATAACAAAGATAAAGCTATAGCAGTTACTGTAGACTCTTCTGCTAATTATTGTAAATCCCAACCAAAAATTGGAGGAAAACAAATAGTGTGTGAAAATTGGAGAAATTTAATTTCTGTTGGTGCAAAACCATTGGCAATCACCAATTGTTTGAATTTTGGTAATCCAGAAAATGAGGAAATCATGGGAGAATTCGCTGAGTGCTTGGAGGGAATTAAAGAGGCTTGTGAGTTTTTAAATTATCCAGTCGTCTCAGGAAATGTATCTTTTTATAATGGAACTAATAAAAAAAATATATTCCCAACACCTGTAATCGGAGGAGTTGGAATTATAAATAAATTATCAAGTCCAATCAGCCATAAATTAAAAAAGGATAAAAGTTTATTACTATTAATAGGAAAAACTTTTGGACATATTGAACAAAGCTGTTTTCTTAAAGAAAATTTTTCTATAATAGACGGTAGTCCACCCGAAATTAATTTTTTTAATGAAAAAAACAATGGAGAAGCTGTTTTAAATCTAATAACTTTAGGTTTAGCTAATTCTGTCCATGATGTTTCGAATGGCGGATTAATTGTTTCTCTATGTGAAATGGCAATGAGTTCAAATTACGGGATAAAAATTGAAAAGCCTAAAAAAATAAGAAACCCAATCGAATACTTTTTTGGAGAAGATCAAGGAAGATATATTGTTGAAATAAATAAAGATAATTTAAATAAAGTAGAGAAAGTTCTTCAAAAAAATGACATCTACTATGAATTAATTGGAATTACACAAAAAAAGTATATTGAAATTGAAGGATTAATTAAATCAGACATAAATGACCTCTTTAAAATTAATAGTCAATGGTATAACAAATATTGATGCCTCTACCAATTAATGAAATAAAAAGATTAATAAAAGAATCAATTCCTGACGCTTCGATAGAGATAAAGGACTTAATGGGTGATAATAATCATTATTCAGCAACAATTAGATCTGAAATATTCAAAAATTTAAATAAAATAGAACAACACAAACTTGTTTATAAATCGCTAAAAGGTAAAATGGGAAATGAATTACACGCATTATCTATTACTACAGAGGTTAAATAATGAATACAAAAGAAATAATTAGCAAACTAATAGATGAAAATGACATTTGTCTTTTCATGAAAGGCACTCCGGACTCACCTCAATGTGGATTTTCAATGGCAGTATCTAATGTTTTAAAACACTTAAATGTAAATTTTAAAGGAATTAATGTTTTGGAAGATGAAAATTTAAGACAAGGTATAAAAGATTTCAGTGATTGGCCTACAATTCCTCAATTATACGTTAAAAAAGAGTTTATTGGGGGATGTGATATTGTTAAAGAAATGTTTGCAAAAGGTGAATTAAAAAAATTATTAGCTGAAAAAAAATTGATCTAGTTTATTTTTTTTTTATAAAACAAATATCAGAGTCTTCTAAATTACCCTTGTAAGTAACAATTTCTTTAACCTCGCTAAATATATATTTTTGACTCTCTTTTTCTATGAATCCTGAATTAAAATATTCTTTTTTCTGGATATTTGTAATTAAATCATCAACAAAAATATCTTGTATATCTAAATTGTACTTATAATAATTTGGATGTTTAAAATCTTCGATTACATAAGTGCCATCTTGATTTACAAATTTGAAAAAAAAATTTAAACTGAATAAGATGTCACTTAAATAATGAGATCCGTCATCGATTATAATATCAAATTTTTCAAAACTGTTTTCTTTTAAAATCATATCTAAAATTTTGAAAACTTTTTTTTTATTTCTTATATCCAAACCATAAACACTGATATTATTAGAATTATATTTAAAGTTTGAAATATTAATATCAAAACAAAATATTTTAGAATTATAAAAATATTTTGAAAATGCAGCTGCTGACGCTCCTGCATAAGATCCAATTTCTAATATATTTAAAGGTTTATTTTTAAGTAATGCAAATTGTTTTTCGTAGTATTTTGAAAATCCATGACCTCTTGTATCTTTATTTTGAAAATAATCAGCTTTGTCACTTCCATAATAAAAAAATAATTGATCTAGATCTTTTTTGGGAAAAGAATCTCTATCGATCGATATTTTTTTTTTAAACTTATAAATTAGATTTCTTTTAAAAAGACTAAAAAAATTCAATTATCTAGAATAGTATTCGATTACTAAGTTAGGTTCCATTATTACTGGGTAAGGGACTTCAGAAAATTTTGGAATTCTTACTAATTTAGCTGTTTTATTTTTATTATCTAGTTGAATATATTCTGGAACATCTCTTTCCTTACTTTGTAAGGATCCGTCTATGACTGTAAGTTTTTTGGACTTATCTCTTATCTCAATCAAATCTGAGCTTTTAACAACATAGCTCGAAATGTTTACTCTTTTTTTATTAACTTTAATATGCCCGTGATTTATCATCTGTCTAGCAGAGAAGACGGTTGGTGCAAATTTTGCTCGATAAATCACTGTATCGAGTCTACTTTCAAGTAGTGCAATTAAATTTTCTGTGGTGTCTCCTTTTTTTGATAAAGCTTTTCTATAAATATTTCTAAATTGTCTTTCATTAATATTTCCATAATAAGCTTTTAGTTTTTGTTTTGCTTGAAGCTGAACACCGTAATCAGTAGGTTTA